>NZ_REBW01000233.1 GCF_007692535.1 Thioalkalivibrio sp.
CGGGCAGGTTGGGCCTCAGGCTGCGGGCCTCGCGTATCAGATCGACCCCATTCATGCCTTCCATGGCGTAGTCGGTGATCAGCACATCGACGTCATCGGATCCACTCAGGATCTCCAGAGCGGCTGCGCCATCGGGCAGGGGCAACACGCGGTGACCGAGTCCCTGCAAGGTCATCTCCAAGGCCCTTCGCACGAGATCGTTATCATCGACGATCAGGACCGTTCTGCCCACGACCGGCTGCATTGCAGCCATCAGTGGAGACCCCTTCGAAACAACGGGCACGGCGGGCGGCAGATACAGCGTTACGGTTGTTCCCTGGCCTGGCGCACTCCTCACGGAGACTGCGCCCCCCGACTGCACCGCCATGCCATGCACGATGGCCAGGCCGAGCCCCGACCCGTGACCGAATTCCTTCGTGGTGTAGAAAGGCTCGAAAACCCGAGCCAGTGTGGGCTCGTCCATGCCGCTACCGGTGTCCGCGACGGTGATGGTCACGTACTCGCCCACCGCAAGCTCCGGTGGCAGACCACGATCACCATCACTCACGCGCACAGCGGCGGCGCGCACGGTGAGCATGCCGCCGGAGGGCATCGCATCGCGAGCATTGATCACCAGATTGATGATCGCCGACTCCAGCTGGGCACGATCGACCAGGACCGGGGCTACCGTCGGCGGCACATCGACCTCGATGTGGATCTGACCGCCCAGGGTCCGTTTCAGGAGCGGTCCGATTTCGTCGAACAGATCTCTCAGGTCGATCGACTCGGGCAAAAGCGCCTGGCGCCGCGCGAAGGCGAGCAGCGCCTGCGTCAGCCGCGCGCCTTGCTCGATGGATTGCTTTGCGGCTTGCAACAGGTCTCGTGGAACACCCTCGGGTACATAGGGGTCGAAGACGAACAGACAGTTCCCGAGTCCCTGGAGCACATTGTTGAAATCGTGGGCCACGCCAGCCGTTAGCTGACCGATGGCCTCCATCTTCTGCAGCTGCAACAGCTGCGCCGTCCGTTCCCGCACCTGCCCTTCCAGGTCAGTATTGAGGCGCAGGATTTCGGCCTCGGCTGCCTTGCGGCGGGCGATGTCCTCGACCACGGCGATGAAGTAGTCTGGCGCACCCGCCTCGTCCCGCACCAGGGTGCCCGTGAGATTGATCCAGATAGGGCTTCCGTCCTTGCGCAGGTAGCGCTTCTCCATGCTGTACTGTTCGATCTCGCCCTTAAGCAGCGCCTGCATCTGCTCCAGGTCGGAATCCAGGTCTTCGGGATGGGTGATGTCCTGGAAACTGCAGGCCATCAGTTCGTCGGGAGAATAGCCGACGATGTCACACAGCTTCTGGTTGACCCGCAACCAGCGACCGTCGGTAGCCACCTGGGCGATCCCCACCGCCGCACGTTCGAAGGTCGTGCGGAAACGTGCGTCGCTCTGAGACTCGCTTCCCTCGGAATGGCGCCGCCCGTCCCCCTGCTCACCGTGTTGAACCAACCGGGTAGTCCTCTCTCGTTCATTGCTCATGATTGGGCTCTTGCAAACCGGTAGCGGGCACACTTATCCAAATGGCGGCCAATGCGGGAAGGCCCCATCATTCCACCTGGGCCGCGAACGGCATTTCCACCGGTCAAGATTGAAGGATGGCCCCAGGGGATTCAAGCCAGGGCATCAGGAGGTTTTGGGATGCAGGCTGACGTTGCGACCGTTCGTCTCGACCAGGTAGCGGGAGGCGAACAAAGCCATGGCGGCGAAGGCAACCAGCAGCCAGAGACCTCGCCGGTAATCCTCGAGCGCATACACGGGCACACCGTCCGCGAGATTGCCATCCCAGCCGATGTCCATGGCCCAGCCGAACATCGGCTGGAACAGGGCCGTGCCGAGGAACAGGCCCGTGTTCACCAGTGCGATGGCCATCCCCGAGAACGCGGGCGCGGTGACTTCCTTCGCGTGGGCATAGGCAACGACGAAAGAGCCGCCCCCGAGCCCCAGCAGGCCGAACAGCATGAGGGCACCGGCTCCCGGCCCCCAGGGCAGGAACAACAGCCCAAGGCAGACCAACAGGTAGACCAGCGCCCCCGCCCGAAGCACCGAGCGCCGCTGCTGCAGCCGATCGGACAAGCTGCCGGCCACGAGGCAGGACACGGCAAAGGCCACCGTCGCCACGGTCGTGTACACCGACGCCTCGCCCCGGCTGAGGCCATGCACATCACGCAGCATCGGCACGGCCCACAACCCGAGCATGCCAAAGAGACTGCCCGTGATGCCGAAGTCGTAGACGAAGCCGGGCCAAAGGCGCCGGTTGGCCAGCACCGCGCGCAGGTCATGAATCCAGTGCCGGCTGCGGGGCGCGTGGGCGGGCTGCCCCTCCATCTCGCGCATCGAGGGAAAACCGAACTGCTCGGGCCGGTCGCGCACCAGCCACCAGGACAGCAGCGCGAGACCCATCGCGATGAGCCCGAGCGCGACGAACAACGTCCGCCAGTCCACCTGCAGCAGCAGCATGGCCAGGGGTCCGGTGGCCGCGATGGCCCCCAGATTTCCGAGCAGCAGCGTCAGGCCGCTGACCGTGCCGTAGCGCCGCTCGCTGAACCACACGGTGTTGCTCTTCATCAGGCCGACGAACACCACCGACACGCCGAGGCCGACCAGGAAGCGGCCGGTGCTCGCGGCAGCAAGACTCTCGGCAAGGCCGAACAGGATCGAGCCCGCACCCGCCACCAGGTTGCCGATGGTGACGGAGAAACGGGAGCCCAGGGTATCCGCCAGCACCCCCGCCGGGATCTGCATCGCGGTGTAGATGTAGAAGTACATCGCCGCCAGCGAGCCCAGCGCGGCCGCGGTGATGCCGAAGGATTCGCTGAGTTCCGCCGCCACCATCGCCGGAGCGAAGCGGTGGAAAAAGGCCAGCATGTAGGCGGCGATCAGGACACTGTAGATCGTCCAGCGGATCCGCTCAAAGCGGACGGGATCGTGGGATTTCACTGAACGATCACGCCGCGGGAGTGCGTCGGCTGCAACGGGCTGCAGATCGAGGCGATCACGAGTAAGGGATCTGTTTCGGGCATGACCGCACCCCGGATCTCCGTTCTCGCCCTGTGGTATCGACCATTACAACCTGTGTCGGCTTCCCGCTCTGCATCGGCTCTGCCCCCCCGCGGCAGAACCTAGAATAGGCGCATCCGGAAGCGACTGGCCAGCGCGTCTCGACTTCTCCCGGACCCCGCTGCGGTGGTCTTCGACGAAGCGGGCATCGGCCGTCAGGCGCCACCGTGCGTTTGGGGCGGATCCGGCGCAGCAAGCTGGATGATGGCCTTCGGCCTCTTCCGTCCTCGATCGCATCCGACTCGCCGCGTGGTTCTTTGCTAATCTCGAAGGGTCGGCAGATTCTTGCGGGAGGAAGCCTTGAAAGCGAAACTTCTGGTCGTCATCGTGGCCGATGACATGGAGGAGGCGGCGCGAGAGATCGCCCGGCAGGAAGGTGCGCGTGGCATGACGCTTCTGTCCGCGCGCGGGATGAACTTCCCCGAATACGTGACCTTCTTCGGGCTCACCTACCTGGGGGCAGAGACGATGCTGCTTGCGCTCCTTGATGAGGCGGCCGCAGTCCGGATCGCCGAACGCCTCAATGTCGAACTCCAATTACTCGAACCCTTCAAGGGCCTGGCTTTCTGCCTGCCCGTGGACGGCACCGGCGGTATCGACATCGAGGCGCTGCAACGGCATATCGAAGCCCACCCTCCCGCAGATCGTCTCGACAGCACTCCCGGTTGATCGAGGTCTCTGCGCGAAGCAAAGAGGATCTTCAGCAACCTATCAAGGCGGAGCTTGGCTCATGGATCCGAACCCGAACGAGGCAGAAACTCAAGACCCGACACCGTGGCATGCGCTTGATGCCGACGAAGTGATCGCACGCTGGGAGTCCGATCGCGACGGCCTTAGTGAGCAGGTAGCCGAGCAACGGATCGAACAATACGGACCCAACCAGCTCAGGCCACCGCAGAAGGCCGGAGCCTTGATCCGCTTCCTGCGCCACTTCCATAACATCCTGATCTACATCCTCATCGTGGCAGCCCTGGGCACCGCGCTGCTGGGGCACTGGGTGGATACCGGGGTGATCCTCGCCGTGGTGTTGATCAACACCTTCATTGGCTTCGTCCAGGAAGGGAAGGCGGAAAAAGCACTGGATGCCATCCGCCAGATGCTTTCCCCCCATGCAGTGGTCGTGCGGGAAGGTCACCGCATCGAGGTGGACGCGAAGTCTGTTGTACCCGGTGACGTGGTTGTCCTGCAGGCGGGCGACAAGGTGCCCGCGGATTTGCGTCTGCTTGACACGAAGAACCTTCGGGTGGATGAGGCGGTGCTGACCGGGGAGTCCGTTCCGGCAGAAAAGGCCGTGCAAGCGGTCACCGAGGATGCATCCCTGGGCGACCGCTTCTCCATGGCCTACTCCGGCACCCTGGTCACTTTCGGCCGCGGCCTGGGCATCGTCGTGGCGACTGGAGAACACACCGAAGTGGGCCGCATCTCCGGCATGCTCGGCGAGGTGCACAGCCTTCAGACGCCCCTGGTCCGCCAGGTCGAGCAGTTCGGCCGCTGGCTGGCCGGCGTGATCATCGTGATTGCCGCGGCAACGTTCGCCTTCGGCTACTGGATTCGCGGCTACCCGCTGAACGAGATGTTCCTCGCCGCAGTCAGCCTGGCGGTGTCGACCATTCCCGAGGGCCTGCCCGCGATTCTGACCATCGCCCTGGCCATCGGCGTGCAGAAGATGGCGAAGCGGCATGCGATCATTCGCCGCCTCCCCGCGGTGGAGACGCTGGGTTCGGTATCGACCATCTGCTCGGACAAGACCGGCACCCTGACCCGCAACGAGATGACCGTTTCGACCCTGAAGAGCCGCGAGCAGAACGTCGAGGTCGAAGGTGTGGGTTACGTGCCGCACGGCGGATTTTCGGTGGAAGGCCGGAATTTCACGCCGGACGAAGACCCCGTGCTGATACAGGCTCTGCGCGTCGCGCTTCTGTGCAACGACGCGCGGGTGTTCGAGCGCGACGGCGAATGGAGGATGGAAGGAGATCCCACTGAAGGGGCCCTGGTCGTGCTCGGGCAAAAGGCCGGGCTGGATCCCGCGACCGAACGAACCCGCATGTCCCGCATCGACGTCATTCCCTTCGAGTCGGAACACAAATTCATGGCCACCCTGCACCGGGATCATCAGGGCGGCAGCGTCATCTACCTCAAGGGTGCGCCGGAGCGGATTCTGGACCTGTGCGCGCATCAGCAAACCGCCGCAGGCGCCGAGCCACTGGACCGCGATTGGTGGGAAGAAGCCCTGGACGCGGTCGCGCAGAAGGGCGAGCGTCTGCTGGCCCTGGCCGCCCGGGATGCGAAGCCGCAACAGGCCGAACTCAACTACAACCACGTGGAGGGCGGAGGCTTCTCGCTGCTGGCCATCGTCGGCATCATCGATCCGCCGCGGGAAGAAGCCATCCGCGCGGTGGCGGAGTGCCACGAGGCCGGCATCCGGGTGAAGATGATCACGGGTGACCACCTGGCCACCGCGCGGGCCGTGGGTCAGATGCTGGGCATCGGCAGCGAGGATTCCCGCAGCGCGATCGCCGGCAACGAACTGAACGCCATGAGCCCCGAGGCGTTGCGCCGCACCGCCGCGGATACCGATATCTTTGCCCGCACCACCCCGGAGCACAAACTGCGCCTGGTCGAGGCCCTGCAATACGGCGGCGGCATCGTGGCCATGACCGGTGACGGCGTCAACGACGCCCCGGCCCTCAAACGCGCCGACGTCGGAGTCGCCATGGGCCAAAAGGGGACGGAGGCCGCCAAAGAGGCCTCGGAGATGGTGCTGACCGACGACAACTTTGCCTCCATCGCCCATGCGGTCGAGGAAGGCCGGGTCGTCTATGACAATATCCGCAAGGCCATCCTGCACATGCTGCCCACCAATGCCGGGCAGTCGCTGACGATCATGATGGCGATCCTGATGGGCCTGGCGCTGCCACTCACGCCGGTACAGGTGCTTTGGGTCAACATGGTCACCTCGGTGACCCTGGCCATGGCGCTGGCCTTCGAGTCCGGCGAACCCGGGGTGATGAAACGACCTCCTCGCAATCCCAACGCGCCGCTGCTCTCGGGCTTCCTGCTCTGGCGCATCCCCTTCGTTGCGGTGCTGCTCTGGGCGGGCACCTTCGGGCATTTCGTCTGGATGGAGCAAGTGGTGGGCAGTGCCGACGACCTCGCGCGTACCGTGGCCATCAATACCCTGGTCGCCGGACAGGCGTTCTACCTGCTCAACCTGCGCCTGATCTACCAGCCGGTGCTGCGCGGCTGGGCCATCTTCCAATCCCGCGCCATGTGGATCGCCATTGGCATCCTGATCCTGCTGCAAATCTCCTTCACCTATGCCCCGGTCATGAACACGCTCTTCGGGACCACCCCTATCGCGCTGCACGACTGGGGACGCATCCTGCTGTTCGGACTGGCGGTCTTCCTCATCGTGGAACTGGAGAAAACAGTGGTCCGGCGCCTGCCCTGGGTCGATACGGCTTGACGGCCGTCAGGCCCTTCCCATGATCCCGACCGCCCCGTCCGCCCCGGCAGGAGACCGGGCGGGGGCATTCCTGCTGACCTCCAACGGCATCCGAAGCGCCAGTCGGGGGGCCTTGGGTTGCTTCGCCGCCTGACCGTCGAACGCCACCAGGTCTGGCTGTATCTGGCGGCAATCCTTCTCGGGCTCACCGTAGGCACCCAGGCCCCCGGCGTCGGCCCGACCTTCGACTTCCTGCTCTGGCCGATCCTCGGCACGCTGCTTTACAGCACGTTCGTTCAGGTGCCGCTGCTGCACCTGCGTGACGCCTTCCGGGATTTCCGTTTCCTGTTGGCGCTGCTGCTGGGGAACTTTGTGCTGGTTCCACTGCTGGCCTGGGGTTTGATGCTCGCGCTGCCGGACGACCCTGCGTTGCGGCTCGGCGTGCTGCTGGTCCTGCTGGTCCCCTGTACCGACTGGTTCATCACTTTCACCCAGCTCGGGCGTGGGGATACCGCGCGCGCCATCGCGGTCACGCCCCTGAACCTGCTCATGCAGTTCCTGCTGCTTCCCCTGTATCTCTGGCTGATGCTGCCGACGGAACAGTTCACCTCGGTCCTCTCGCTGGAGGACCTGGCGCCGGCCGCGATCGGTCTGATCGGGATCCCTCTGCTGCTCGCTGCGCTCAGTCAACGCTGGATGGAGGCAGGGCCTGGCCGCAGCGTCTGGCGCGAGCGTCTGGCCTGGGGGCCGGTCCCCCTGCTGGCGCTGGTGGTGTTCCTGATCGCCGGCGCACAGGTGGGTGTCGTCCGGGATTCGGGCCCAGCACTGCTGCTGGTATTGCCCGTATTCATTGGCTTTGCGCTGGCGGCTGCGCTGATCGCACGGCTGTTGACGCACGGGTTTGGTTTGCCTGTGACGACCGGGCGCACCCTGGCATTCAGTCTCGGCACACGCAATTCGTTCGTCGTCTTGCCCTTCGCTCTCGCCCTTCCCAGCGGCTGGGAGGCAACCGTGGTGGTGATCGTGTTCCAGACCCTGGTGGAACTGTTCGCCATGGTCTTCTACCTATGGTGGATTCCGCGCCGACTTTTCCGAGCCTGAGCCGAGCGGTTCCGGAGCGCTGGTGATTCCTTGTTAACGTGAAAGTCAC
>NZ_REBW01000210.1 GCF_007692535.1 Thioalkalivibrio sp.
TCAGGGGTGGCGCAGGGGCCTGGGGTGTTTGTGCGCATAGGCCCCTGCCTTTCGTCGCGCCGCCGTCATCCCTCGTCTTCGGCGGGCTCCGTGCCACGCACCATCAGGACCGAGATGCTCACCTTGCGTGCCAGGTTTTCCGCCACGCTGCCGAGGAACAGCCGGCGCACCCCGCGGCGCCCGTGCGAGCCGACCACGAGCAGGTCGGCTTCGGATTCCTGGATCGCGCTGGCGATGAGATCGGAGCTGTGTTCGCCGTGCCCCCGGAGCAGCCGGGGCGTGGCCTTCACGCCGGCCTTCTCAGCCCGTTTCACCGCGCGTTCCAGGCAGCCCTCCGCATCGGTCCGGAGCACCTTCTTGAGCTCTTTTCGGGTGGTCGTGGTCATGCCCTTGGAGTGAAACACGTGCACCAGGTTCTCGTCGATCGCATGCGCGATCTCCAGCGTCGCGCCATGGATCTGGGCGAGCGAGATCGCCTCTTTCAACGCCTTGCGCGACGTCGGGCTGTCGTCGATCGCGATGAATATGTGTCGATACATGCTCTTCCTCTTCTCCTCGAAACAGAGCAGGGGGCTCCGGGTCCACCGATTGCCCCGTATTTTCAGGCCTTGGCCGGATTCAACATCAACCGCTGTAGCGCGAAGATGACCCCGGCGACACTGAGCCCGATGATATCCGACTGCAGCCCGCCGCCGATCATCGCCAGCGCGGCTCCCAATACCAGCACGCGGATGATCCAGTTGATTCGCCCGAAGAACCAGCCCTGGATCGACGAGGCCAGCAGGTAAATCCCGAGCGCCGCAGTGAGGAAGGCATGGAGGTTCTCGTGCCACTCGCCCTGCATCAGCATCGGCGCCGAGTAGAAGAACATGAACGGCACCACGAACGCAGCCATGCCGATCTTGAAGCTCTCGACACTGGTGCGCATTGGATCCGAGCGTGCGATCGCCGCTCCCGCGTAAGCGGCGAGCGCCACCGGAGGCGTGATCGCCGACATCACCGCGAAATAGAAAATGAAGAAGTGCGCGGTCAGCGGATCGATGCCCAGCTGGATCAGGCCCGGCGCGATCACACTTGCCGCGACCGCGTAGGCGGCCGTGGTGGGCATGCCCATGCCGAGGATGATCGCCACCAGCATCGCGAAAAACAGCGCGAGGATCTGGCTTTGCCCCGCGACGGCGAGCAACAGCGAGGAGAAGCGTACCCCGATGCCGGTCAGCGCAATCACGCCCACGATGACGCCCGCGGCGGCGCAGACTGCGACCAACTGCAGCGACATCCGAGCGGCGATCTCCAGCGCGTAGGCGATCTGTTTCGGCCCCATGCGGAACGGGGTGAGCCAGCTCACCATCGCGGCAGACGCCATCGCCAGCGTGCCCGCGCGGATGACCGAGTACCCCATGAACAGCGCGCCGATCAGGATGATCACCGGGATGAACAGGTAGACGCGCCGTACCATCGTCGCGAACTGGGGCAGTTCGCTGCGCGGCAGGCCGCGCATGTCCATCTTCAGCGCCTCCTTGTCCACCATGAAGTACACGGACAGGAAATACAGCGCCGCCGGGATGATCGCCGCGATCACGATGTCGGTGTAGGCGATGCCCGTGATCTCGGCCATGATGAAGGCCCCGGCGCCCATGATCGGCGGCAGGATCTGCCCGCCGGAGGAGGCCGCCGCTTCAACGGATGCGGCCGTCTGGGGCCGGTAGCCGACCCGCTTCATCAGCGGGATGGTCAGCGAGCCGGTGGACACCACGTTACCCGCCGAGGTGCCGTTGATCATGCCCATCAGGCCCGACGAGAACACCGCCACCTTGGCCGGGCCGCCGCGTGCGCCGCCGGCCGCGGCAAAGGCGAAGTTCACGAAGTATTCGCCGACACGGCTCGCCTGCAGAAAGGCCGCAAAGGTGATGAACAGGATGATGTAGGTCGACGACACCGCAGTGGTCGGACCGAGGACGCCATTGTCGGTATAGATGAAGGCGAAGAAGCGTGCGGGTGCGTAGCCGCGATGTTCGAGCACGCCGGGCAGCCAGGGGCCGACGAAGCCGTAGGCGATGAAGATCGCGACGATGATCACCAGCGGCAATCCCGCCAGCCGCCGCGTCATTTCCAGGATCAGCAGGATGCCCGCGATCGCTGCGTACATGTCGTTGGGATGCGGGAAGACGCTCGCCCGGAAACGCAGGAACTCGGCGTGCGAGATGATGTACAGGCCCACGGTGATCGCGGCGACCGCCAGCAGCAGGTCCGGCATCGGCAACCGGCTGCGTTCGCGCACCGGGGAGGTCCAGGATGCCAGGATCGCGAGCACCGTCCCGACGATGATCGGATACCCGAAGGTCATCAGCATCTTGTCCGGCGGGGCACCGGTGGGGACGCGGTCGTCGGTGACGATCGCCCAGGTGATCTGCAACAGCGCGGTGAAGATCGTGACCGCCGCAGGCAGCAGCAGCAGCCATTCCAGTTTCGTGATGGGGCGCTGCCCACGGTCCTGTTCGGGGAAGGCGCGCGCGGAAAAGAAGATGAAACCCAGCGCAAGGCCCCCGGACACGTGGATCAGTCGGTAGACCCAGGTCTCCAGCGGGTAGAGGTTCATCACCCCGATGTGGAAAGCGGTGTAGAGGACACAGGCGGCTGAGAACAGGATTCCGAGGATCCCGACGAAGACGCGCTGATTTGCGGTTACAACCTCGGCATCGACGGCGCTGGCGGCCTGTGCCACGACCGGTATGGTCGGCTCCTGCGCGGTGTCACGAGGTGCGGGACCGCCGGATGCGGAGCCCCGGGGTGCGTCGGTGGTCATCGGACCCCCTTCCGTATGATTTCGTCAGCGCAGGAGAAACAGGCCAGAGCCGCAGTCGCTGCAGTCTCTGGCCCGGTCCGTCAGACGCGGGGTTGCGTCAGCCGCGGAGTTCGTCGGGAATCGTGATTCCCTGTTCCTCTAAGTAGCGAACCGAACCCGGGTGGAAGGGCAGGAAGCTGTTGTTGACCCAGTTCTCGGGCAGCGTGGCCCTGGCGGCGGCGTGGATCTGGACCATCCGCGCGTTGTTTTCGAGTACCAGCCTGGTGATCTCGTAGGCCAGGCTCTCCGGCATGTCGCGATGGACGACCGCGAAATTCCACAGCGCCACCGTGGCGTCATCCTCGGTCTGCCCCGAGTAGGTGCCGGCCGGGATGGTGTACGCCGCGACCTCGGGGAAATTCTCGAGGATCTTCGCGTGTTCTTCCGGCGAGAACCCAAAGGTCCGCACGTCGGTTTCGGCCGCGAGCTGCGAGAACGCGCCGATCGGCACACCGGCTGCAAACGCGAAGGCGTCGATCAGGCCGTCCTTCAGCTGGCTGGCGGCGTCGGAAGCCCCGCTGTACGACGGGCGCGCCCTCACGCCCAGCGTTTCGAAGAACCGCGGCCAGTAGGTGGCCGCAGTGCCGCCGGCGGGACCCACGCTCACGCGCTTGCCCTCCAGGTCGGCGACCGAATGGATGTTGGAGCGGCGCAGCGCGATGCCATGGAGCGGGGTTTCGTACATCGGGAACAGCGCCCGCACGTCGGTGTGCGGCAGGCCAGGGGCCAGTTCGCTCTCGCCGGTCCAGGCCTCGTACATCGGGCCCATGGTCACCAGGCCGATGTCGTGTTCCTTCATCTGTACCAGCGTGGCGTTCTGCACCGGGCCGCCTGTGATCTCGCCGCTGGCATTGATGCCGAGCGACTCGCCGATGAAGCTTGCGAGGCCGTTTCCGTAGACGAAGTACACACCGCCGACGCTTGCCGTGCCGACAGTCAGGGTGCGCGGCCAGTCAGAGCGGTCCTGCGCCATGGCGCTGGTCGCGGTGAGTGCGAGTGCGGTCGCCGCCACGATCAGCCAGCGAGTCAGTCTGTGGTTCATGGTCGTTTTCTCCTCGTTCGGACCGTGCTCGCGGCTCGGCCCATTTTGTTTTTTACGGGATGGGAAGCCCCGTCCCGCCAGTTCCCGGCCGGCCGACAGCGCCGTTGGACCGCCCTTGGGAGTGGACCGGCGGATGACCGGACAGAACGTGTACCGTCCCGGAATCCTGCCGGAGCCTGGGGCGCCAGGTTCACAAGATGGCGCCCCAGGCTCGGTCTACCACACTTATAGCACCAGAATATCCGTGAAGTCTCGATTGTAGGATTCCGCCGCTCGGATATTCGCCGTGTCCGTCCGGGCCCGGGGGGCGGTCAGGGGCGGGTCTGCAACCAGAAGGTCACGGGTCCGTCGTTGATCAGCCCGACCTGCATGTCGGCGCCGAAACGTCCGCTCGCCACGATGGGGTGTGCGGACTGTGCCTGGGTCAGCAGCCGTTCGAACAGCGCGGCCCCCTGTTCCGGGGTCGCCGCGCCGCTGAAGCTGGGGCGCATGCCCTTCTGGGTGTCCGCGGCCAGCGTGAACTGCGGTACCAGCAGCAGCCCGCCGCCGGTCTCGCGCAGGCTCCGGTTCATCCGTCCCTGGTCATCGGGAAACACCCGGTAGCCCAGCAAGCGCTCGAGCGTGCGGGCCACGGCGCGCGGCGTGTCCCCGGCCTCCACCGCGACCAGCGCGACCAGGCCGGGGCCGATCGCGCCCACGACTTCGCCGTCGATCCGCACACTGGCCTCGGACACCCGCTGGATCAGCGCGATCATCCCGTTCGCGCCGCCAGTGCGTCGGTCGCGGCGACCAGGCGTTGCGTGATGCCCGGTTCGGCTGCGGAGTGGCCGGCGTCGGGGACGATCTGGAGTTCCGCGCCCGGCCACGCCTGGTGCAGTGCCAGGGCCTGCTCCACCGGGCAGACGACGTCGTACCGGCCGTGCACGATGAAGCCGGGGATTCCGGCGATCCGCCCGGCGTCGCGCAGCAGCTGATCCGGCTCCATGAAGCAGTCGTGGACGAAGTAGTGGCACTCGATCCGCGCCAGGCTGACCGCCACCGAGGGATCTGCGAAGTGGGCCAGCACGCCCGGGTTGGGTCGCAGGCAGGACGTGCGTCCCTCCCAGACCGACCACGCCCGGGCCGCGGCCTCGCGCACGACGCGATCGGGATCGGTCAGTCGGCGGTGGAAGGCCCGGACCATGTCGCCGTGCTCCGCCGCGGGAATCGCCGCCCGGTATTCCGCCCAGGCCTCCGGGAACAGCCGGTCCGCGCCCGACTGGTAGAACCACTGGATGTCCCGGGGGCGGCACAGGAAGATGCCGCGCAGGACCAGCCCGAGCACCCGCTCCGGATGGGCCTCGGCATAGGCCAGGCCCAGTGTCGATCCCCAGGAGCCGCCAAAGACCACCCAGCGCTCCACATCAAGGGTCGTGCGCAACCGCTCGATGTCGGCGACCAGGTGCGGCGTGGTGTTCGCCTCGAGCCCGGCATGCGGGGTCGAGCGGCCCGCGCCGCGCTGGTCGAACAGCACGATGCGGTAGCGTGCCGGATCGAAGAAGCGCCGGTGCCAGGGCTCGCAGCCCGACCCGGGTCCGCCGTGCAGGAACAACGCCGGCAGGCCATCGGGGTTCCCGGATTCCTCCCAATACAGCAGGTGGCCGTCGCCGACGTCCAGACGACCGGTCCGGCGGGCTTCGATCGGTGGGTACAGCGCATCCATCACGGCGTTTCCTCGCTGGGTGGTGCAGCGCAGTGTGGCCAAAACCCGCACGCCTGAAAAGCCGTCGCGCGCCGGCTTCTGGCGGCGGCGGTGTGTTTCCGGGTATGTTCCCGCTCCATGAATGCGCCCCGCGTACCCGCGTCGATCCGCCGTCTCGCCGGCAAGGCGATCGCCGACTTCGACATGATCCGCGCCGGCGACCGCATCCTGGTTGGGCTTTCCGGCGGCAAGGACTCGCTGACCCTGCTCTGGCTGCTGCAGGATCTCGCCCGGCGCGCGCCGGTTCGGTTCGAGGTCGGCGCCGTGACCATCGACCCCGAGATCGAGGGCTTCGAGCCGGGGCGCCTGCGCGACTATTTGGATGCGCATGGGATTCCCCATTTCTTCGTCTCCGAGCCCATCGCCGAACTCGCGGCCAGGCACATGGGCAAGGACTCCTTCTGCGCCTTCTGCTCGCGCATGAAGCGCGGGCTGATCTACCGCACCGCGCGCGAACACGGCTACAACGTGATCGCCCTGGGGCAGCATCTCGACGATCTCGCCGAGAGCTTCCTGATGAGCGCCTTCCACGGCGGCCAGCTGCGCACGATGAAGGCCCACTACCGCATCGATGCGGGTGATCTGCGCGTGATCCGCCCCCTGGCTTACGTCCGCGAGCGCCAGACCCGCGACTTCGCCGTGGCGGCGGAACTCCCGGTGATCCTGGACAACTGCCCCGCCTGCTTCTCCAAGCCCACCCAGCGGGAGCACATGAAGGCGCTGCTGGCGCGCGAGGAGGCCCTGCATCCGCGCCTGTTCCGCAATCTCCGCACCACCCTGGGACCGCTGATGCGCGAGGGTCGGCCGCCGGAAGAGGACGCGGCGTCGTGAGCCTTGACGGGCCCGTTCGCGCTGCAGCTGGCGAAGGCGAGGTCGTGAAGGCGCTCGCGAATCCTGCCGCCACGGACGCTTCGACCGGAGCGGGGCACGCCGGCTTCCCGCTGGCTTGTGCAGTCGTCATCGCCCGCTCGTTCGACCGGGGCGCGAGGTGAAGCGGGGCCGGGTGGCCCGCCCGCGGGATCGCTGGCTGGGCGCAATGTTGCAACTGCTGGCATTTCTGCCGCTCCCGTTGAACCATGCGCTGGGCGGCGCGCTCGGCTGGCTGGCCTGGCTGCTGCCTACGCGCATGGCCCGGATTGCCCGGATCAATGTCGAACTCTGCTTTCCCGAGCAGAGTCGCGGCTGGCGCCGCAGCGTCGTGCGCCGCTCGCTGATGGAGATGGGCAAGGCGCTGACCGAGGCACCCTGGCTGTGGCGCGCGAGCGCGGAGCGACTGCGCAGCATGGGAGCCTATCCTGCGCTGTGCGACCCTGCCGGCAAACGTCCTGAAGGACAGGCGTTGTTCCTGGTTACGCCGCATCTCGGGTCCTGGGAGTTCGCCGGCCTGCACGTCGCGAGCTATGGGCCGATCACCAGCCTGTACAGCCCGTCGCCCATCCCCGCGATCGACCGCTGGATCCGCGATGCGCGGGCGTCCACCGGAGGGCAGCTGGCCCCGGCCACGCGCGAGGGCCTGCGCCGACTGAGGGCCGCGCGCGACCGCGGCGAGATGATCGGCATGCTGCCCGACCAGAGTCCGCGGCGCGCTACCGGCGAGTTCGCGCCCTTCTTCGATCATCCCGCGCTGACCATGACCCTGCTGCCGCGCCTGCTGCGCGGACGCGACGACCGCGTGACGTTCGCCTTCGCGGAGCGCCTGCCGCGCGGACGCGGGTTCCGCTACCACGAACTCGAGGCCGGCCCCGAGATCGCCGATCCCGACCCCCGACGCGCCGCCGCCGAGATCAACCGCCTGGTCGAGGCGCTGGTCCGGCAGTGCCCGGAGCAGTACAACTGGGTCTACAAGCGCTTCCGACCGGCCCCGTCGGGCACCCCGGATCCGTACCGGCGCTGACTGTCATGGCCTCGGAGCGCGCCACCCCGAACGATGAAAGCGCAAGCGCCTATGGAGTGCGGCGGCTTGCCGCCGCTGT
>NZ_REBW01000170.1 GCF_007692535.1 Thioalkalivibrio sp.
CGGGCGAGGCCCGCTCCCACAGGGGGGGCGCGGGCATGGCCGTGACTTTCACGCTGACCCGACCTACACAACTGGACCGTGACGTTTGCGTCAACGGGCTTCGCCGCCGGACTGGCCCGCCGTGGCGCGGCGATGGATGAGAATCACGGCAGTGGCGAGCAGGATCGAGCCCATGAACACGACCAGCGTCCCCGTGATGTCGTTCATCAGTTCGGGGTTCAGCACCAGTACGAGAGCCAGCGCCACCATCACCGTGCCGCCCACGAGTTTCAGCACCCTCCCGTGCCCCTCTTCAAAGCGCTTCATCCGCAGGGTAAACAGCGCCGCCGTGAACACGACCAGTTCGATCAGCAGGTAGACCAACAGGTAGACCGCGAGCAACAGGAGAAAGGCCATTCCCGTCACGTTCCGCTCCGCGACGATTCCGCTCCAGACCACGGGGAAACCGGCGGTGCAGGGCAGTTCGACCAGGGCGATCCCGGCGGCCATCACCACCGTGGCGAACACCAGCCCCAGGCCTGTGAGGCGCCGGTCCATCAATCCGCGCATGCCCTTGTAGATGCCCGGTTTCTGGCTGTCCGCGATGGTGAAAGACGGCCCGGTCTTGAACCAGAAGTAGTCCTTGATGTTGACCAGCCCGAAGGTCAGCGCGAACAGCGCCACCAGCCACTGGACCCAGGTGAGATAGAGCACGTAGCTCAAGACGCCAAAGACCCCGGCGATGAAGGCGCCGTAGATCAGCGCGGTCGTGGTGAGGAAGGTGATGCCCACCAGCGCGATCCGACCGCGCGATCCGGAGTGAATGACCAGCCCGAGCAGCAGCGTCAGCACCCACAGCGAGCAGGGATTCAAGCCATCGATGAAAGCGATCAGCAGGGTGGTAACCATCAGGGGCTGCACCCCCAGGTCCACCCGTCCGAGTAGCGGGACATTGAAGCCCTCGGGCGGGTCGACGGCCTGGACATCGGCTGGACCGAGCCCGGGCGGCGCCAGCGCTTCCGGAGACTCCTGCTGTTGGAAAGCAGCAATCTCCTGGCGGACGGTCGATTCGATCTCACGCCGAATCTGCGGGGAATCGCCGACCCAGGCCTTGCCGCCGAGGAATGTCGTGGGTACCGAGCCCGGTTCGATGCCGTGTGCCAGGGAAAGGGCGATGAACAGTTCGTGGTGCGTCCTTTCCCGCAGGACCTCGTATTGCTGGATGTTCAGGTCGGGGTAGCGCTCCTCGAGTTCCTGCAGGAAGGGCTTCTGGTTGTCGCAGTGCGGGCAGCCGATCCCCCAGAAGACGAACATCCGAACACCCTCGGCCCCATCCCCTGAGGTCGCGGCCGGCGCCGTGGCGGACAGGAGCGACAGGATGCCGAGGAACAGCAGGGCGAGGAACGAGCGATGACGGCGATGCAAGGGGATCTCCCGACGGTGGGACGCAACCATGAACATGCACACCGCGATGAGTGTACGTGTTTCTACGGTAGACCGCGGGGCGTCCGGCCCTTGTGACCTGGGTCAATTCCCGGCGGCATGAGTGCCCGAAATGTTTGTGGAACGGACGGGTCATCGGGGGTCCGGCGAGGTCGGATTCCCCGGTCTGCGGTATTTTTCGCGGCATTGAGCCTTCAGGGCACGTCGAGGCCTTGACGATTTCACACGGGTTCAGCGACGGACCAGAGTGGTGCTTCGTCTTCCCAATATGAAACCGGCCCAGACGGCCACCACCCACGTGATGAGCGACAGGGTCAGATTGAATCCCGCTGCCGCGAACTGCCCGGCCTCCGCGAGCTGGATCGTTTCCAGACTGAAGATGGAAAAGGTCGTGTAGCCGCCGAAGACTCCGGTCATGATGAAATGCCTTTGCACCGGGCCGGCCAGGATGCGGCCACCAGGCCCGGCGAACGCAGCGTAGAATCCAATGAGGAATGAACCCGACACGTTGACGAGTAGGGTTCCCCAGGGGAAGCCGGAACCCAACCCGACCAGCATCAGATCCGAGACGAGCCAACGGGCAGAGCCCCCGATCATGCTGCCGAGTCCCACCGCCAGGTAGAGTAAGGTGACCGTGCCGAGGGCCGTCCGGGGGGGTGCCGGGACTGCGTATTGGCCCGTTGCCGGAGATGGGCGCGGCTCACCCTGCGCGGAAGGCGGCGGCTTTCGTGACGATGCCATGATGATCAGCCCATGGCCGTGAGGCCTGTGCCGGCCAGGAGGCCCAGCGCGGCCGCCGGCAGGCACAAACCCAGGGAAAGGGCGACGTTGCCGGCGGCCTGCCATCGCTGGCCGCTCTGCATCAGGAACAGGGTCTGCAGGCTGAACGCGGAAACGGTGGTGTAGCTGCCGAGAAATCCGATTCCGGCAAACAGCCAGGTCGTCGGTTCACCGAACCAGCCTTCGCCGGAGGCCGCGACGGCGGCGATGATGCCGATGACGAATGCGCCGGTGACATTCACTACCAAGGTTCCCCAGGGGAACGCCTCGCCAAGACGGTGTCCGACGATGTTCGATACCCACAAGCGCGCCATGCCTCCCAGGGCGCACCCGAGCATCACCCAAGCCAGGTTTTGCATAGCCTTTCTCCGGCAACCGCTACACACGCTAACTTTCGCGGCCCTGCGTCATCCCTGACGAGGAAAAACCGCAAACTGTAGGTCGGGTTAGCCCAAAGGGCGTAACCCGACGGGTCTGGCAACCAACCATGGCCGCAAAGCAGAGTCGTCCCCGGCACGTCGGGTTACGCTGCGCTAACCCGACCTACAGAACTGCGGCACCCCTGACGAGGGTCGGATTTCGCGGGTCAATCAGCAGCGCAGGTCTGGGCCCGGACCGGAGCAGGGCTTGACTTCCTTGCCGGCGGCGATCCAGGAGACGATCCCACGGGACACGTTGTAGACCTCCTGATAGTCGGCCTGCTCGGTAAGAAGGCGCGACAGCGTGCTGGTGCGGTTGCCGGTCCGGCAGATCAGCACGACCGGTTCGTTCGGGTCGGTCAGCTGGCCGAAGCGGGCCGCGAAGTCGGGCATCATGCGTCCGCGTTCGTCGAATGCCGTGATCAGGTAGCTCCCCTCGACCACGCCCGTTTGCCGCCATTCCTCGGGGCGGCGGATGTCAATGACGGTGGCGCCGTCACGGACCATCTGCTCCAGTCCCTCGTTGTCCAGGGACTTGTAGGGGGCCTCGGGCAGAAGGGTGATCGCGAACCAGCCGACGGGGATCAGCACCAACGGGACGAGGAGAAGAAGCAGTTTTCGGTTCATGGGCGGAAGTCCATTCGGTTTCAGGTGTCGTTCGTCATCAGGGCCAGCGTCTCAAGGTGGGAGCGTACCCCTGGATCCCGCAGGAGTGCCAGCAACCGTTGTACGACCGGGCGTTGTTCCCGCGAGCGCGGCACGACGAAGTCGTAGTGTTCCTCCTGGAGCGGCAGGAAACCCAGATCGTATTCCGCAGCAACACTCGCGATCGCGACCCCCCAGTCGGCGCGGCCCCCGGCGACGGCAGCGGCGACCGCGTTATGCGATCGTGGTTGCACGCCATAGCCGGCAGGGCGCTTGTCGCCGAGCAGTTCGTCGATCAGCACGCGGGTGCCGCTGCCCGGATTCCGATTGATCATCAGGCAGTCGGGATCGCCCAATGCGGCCTGCAGCGGGGCCTCGGTGGAAACCGCTGCAAACCGGGGGTCATCCCTGCGATAGACGATGCCCTGCATGCGCCGGTAGCCGGGGAAGCAGAGGAGTTCGTCGTCCAACAAATGACGGTTGTAGATCCGGGTCTCGGGATCCATCAGGTGCATTCCGGCCACGTCGCACTCGCCTCGGCGCGCAGCGGCCAATCCCCCCATGCTGCCGACATACAGGGCCTTGACCGCGAACCCTTCCTCCTGCAGTCGGCCCAGCAGGTAGTCGACGCCGGTGCAGTGGGAGCCGATGAAGACGATATCCGCCGGCTCCAGCCCCTGGCCGATGATCTGGACCTCGACCTCGGTGCCGGCGGCAAGTCCTTCGGCGTCGGCCTCGATGGGCACGAAGCCGTCGGCCTGGCTGAAGGACGTTACCGACCCGGAACCGCTGCCGCTGGGGTAAGCTACGAAACCCTGGTCCGTGCGCAGCAACCCGACCATCACAAACTCGGTACGTCCCAGTTCCGAGCGCAGCGATACGGCCAGCGTTGCGCGGATGCCCTTGCGGGTGATCCGGCGAGAATGGCCGGCGAGTGTGCGCAGCACGGGCGCGACGAATTCGTGGAAGGTGAAGATCGCGGAGGTGGGGAAGCCGGGGAGGATCACGACTGGTCGCCCCGAGTGGGCCGCCAGACAAAGCGGCTTGCCCGGCTTCAGGGCGATGCCGTGCGCCAGAATGCCATCGGCCCCGACGAGCCGTTCCACCACCCGGTAGGAGAGATCTCCCGCACCCTTGGAGGTGCCACCCGAGAGCAGCACCGCGTCGTAATCGAGGGCCTGCGCAATCAGCGCCTGCATGGTCGCCGCCTCGTCGCCGACGATGCCAAGATGTTCGGCCTCGGCCCCGAGTTCGCGGATGGCCGCCACCAGAATCGCCCCGTTGGAGTCGAAGACGCTGCCCGTGCGCGCGGCCTCACCGGGTGCGATCAGTTCATCGCCAGTGGAGATGATCGCCACCCGTGGGCGTCGGTAGACCGGGACCTGATCCATGCCCAGGGCTGCCAGGATGCCGATTTCCCGCGAGGTGATCGGCGTTCCCTTGCGCAACGCCAGTTCGCCCCGCGCAATGTCCGATCCCGCGGTTGCCCAGGATTGCCCTGGTGCTGCCATCTGTTGCACGAGAACATAGTCGCCGTCGGCGGCCGCCTCGAGTTCCGTCTGCTCCACCATCATCACGGCGTCCGCGCCGCGGGGCAGCATGCCACCTGTGGCGATGGCGGTCGCGGTGCCGGGGTTGACCGTGACCCGGGGCGGGACGCCGGGTGGCAACAGTTCCTGGTTGAGTTTCAGCCGCGCGGGGTTTTCCTCGGTGGCCCCGATGGTGTCCTCCGAGCGCAACGCGAATCCGTCCATGCTCGCCCGGTCGAATCCCGGTACGTCGATCGCCGAGACCACGTCTTCCGAGAGGATGCGGCCCAGGCTGTCGGCCAGCTGGACCCGTTCTGCGCCCACGGGCTTCAGCGACAAGGCCGACTCGAAGCGCGCACGGGCCTCGTCCGCGGACATCACGGTGAGGAACTGCCTCTGTTCCGAGGCCTCGCGAATGCGCTCAGAAAGCGCCTGGGATTCTGGTTGGGTCATCTATGGCCAATCGGTTGATGGGTGCGATCAGGAATAAGCTTGAATGTCGACCATCGAATCCGGGGCATGCCCCTCGGATTCGGGAGGAATCAGAAAAAAGCCATCGGCCTGCGCGAGTTGCGGCAGGGAAGGAGGCCCCGACAAGGGTAGCGGTTCGACGGTCTCCGTATCCAGGAAACGAACCCGGCACCAGTCGGTGACCCCCAGTGCGGACGAGATCTTGCGCGCCAACCTTACGCGCCGCGGCGGGTCCGGCCAATCCGGTGCCCGACCGGCAAGAAGACGAACGAGGCGCGCCGCCAGGCACTCATAGGCGCCTGCAGCCGCGACTGGATGCCCGGGGAGCAGGATCGCCGGTGCGAAGGGCAGGGCTGCCGCCGCCACGGACTCTCCCGGCCGGAGGTTCACGCCGTGGAACAGGAGACGTCCCAGATCCTTCGCGACCGACACCGTGCAGTCGTTGAAGCCCATGCCCGTGCCGCCGACCGTGAGGATCAGGTCGGCTCCCGGTTGCCCAAGCTGGTCCCGTAATCCCGCGGCATCGCCGTCCAGGCCGATACATTCTTCAACCAAACCCCCGTCGCGTGTGACCAGTGCGCGGAGCATCGGGCCGGTGGCATCGATGGGGTCCATTGCCGATGAAGGCTTTGCATCGATAACGCTTGGTTGCATCGACATGACCAGGATGCGTACCCGCGGCTGGCGCCGGACGGTCAGTTCCTGCAACCCCTGCGCGGCCAGCAGGGCGAGGTCAAAGGCTCGGAGGCGCCGTGGTGCGGGAAACAGCGGTGCATCGGAACCCGGTCGGCTGGCGGTGCCGGCGTCGGTCCAGGCACCGGGGCCGGTAGCATCGAAGACATCGATGCGGTCCCCGCGTTGTTGTGCCGCATCCGGCGTGAGAACGGCGTCGGCTCCCGGAGGGAGCATGGCACCCATCGCGATGCGAACGGCGGTGTTGGGCGCCAGTGAACCCGGAAAGGGTGTCCCGGGAGCGGCGGACCCGAGCAGCCGGAAGCTCAGCGGGTTGTAGGGGCTCGCGCCAACCGTCTCGAGCCCGGCCAGGGCATAGCCGTCCGCAAGCGCACGCCGCTCTTGGGCGAAGGGATGGGCGGGTTGAATCGCCATCGCGGAAATGCGGCCGGCACAGGCCTCCAGCGCCACGGTTTCCTGTCCAGGCAGCGAGCAGGGGAGCCCGTCGATGACCGTGATGGCATCCTTCAGGGGTGTACGCCTGGCAACGGGCGGGTTGGTCTGTTCGGTCACCGAAACTCCTTTTGCGATCTGCGCTCGACACGGCCCTTCAGCCGGAAAAGGGATCCATGGAGTGCGGGAGCTTGCTCCCGCCTTGCCCTCCGGGGAGATCCCGATCCCGACTCAAAGCGGGAGCAAGCTCCCGCACTCCATAGGTGCATGCCCTACTGGGGCCATCATTCCAAGCGGCCCCCGGCGATCGTGCTTACGGGGAAGAATAGCGGTTCCCCGTCGATTCGGTACTCGGCGATGGCCGCCTGGCCATCCGGCGCGACGAGCCAATCGTGCCACTGCCGAGCCAGATCCGCCTTCACCCAGCCAAACCGTTCGGGATTGACCGGAATGCTTCCGTAGGCGTTCAACAGCGCCTCGTCCCCTTCGAACACGATGACAAGGTCCTGCCGATTGCGAAAACTGAGCCAGGTGCCGCGATCGGCAAGCACATAGGCGTCCATCGCCGCGGCGGTGTTGAGTGTGGGTCCCATGCCGCTTCCCAGCTGCCGGTACCAGCGGCCCGACGGCTTGATGCGGGCTGTGCTCCACAGTTCCAGTTCCTTTCGGTGCGTGCCGCTGTCATCGCCCCGGGAAGCGAAGGCCGAGTTCGATTCGGCAATGCGGACCAGCGCTTTCCGGATCGAGTCGGTCTGCCTTACCCCGGCCGGGTCCGCTCGTGGACCGATGAGCACGAAATCGTTGTACATCACGTCGCGCCGTTCGGAGCCGTAGCCTC
Organism: Thioalkalivibrio sp.; assembly: GCF_007692535.1. Taxonomy (GTDB): domain Bacteria; phylum Pseudomonadota; class Gammaproteobacteria; order Ectothiorhodospirales; family Ectothiorhodospiraceae; genus Thioalkalivibrio. Next base: position 7,230 of record NZ_REBW01000170.1, read on the forward strand.
CGGCGACGAACTGTTCTTCTCCCGCGCGATGGTGCACCAGCAGCGCGTCGGCATCGCCGCGGCGGCCGATGGCAAAGGCCTGCCCGGTGCCCACCGCGACGACACGCACTTCGATGCCCGTGCGCGCGGTGAACTGCGGAACGATGTGCTGGAATAGACCCGACTGCTCAGTCGAGGTTGTGGAGGCGAGGATGATGAAGGGCGTGCCCGCTGCGAGCGGGCCAGCCGCAGTGAGCACCATGGCCGACAGCAGCGCGGATTTCGCCAGGAATATGCATTGCGACATCGCGGCCTCCATTACCGTAACAGTCACAGCCCAGTTCTGTAGGTCGGGTTAGCGTAGCGTAACCCGACGTGCCGGGGTGCCGGGA
>NZ_REBW01000234.1 GCF_007692535.1 Thioalkalivibrio sp.
AGCCGCAAACTGTAGGTCGGGTTAGCCCAAAGGGCGTAACCCGACGGGCCTCGCGTCCCACCCATGGGCGCAAAATAGCGTCGTCCCCGGGACGTCGTCGGGTTACGCTGCGCTAACCCGACCTACTGGGCTGTGACTTTCACGTTAACCGCGATGGTTCCCCGTCATTCGATGCCTGCGGCGCGCTGCTCCCGACGGATCCAGGCAATGATGTGCGCGGCATCCTCTCCGGACACGCCCGCAACCGGCGGCATCGCGCCGAACTCCCAGTGATGCTGATGGACGCCAAGGGCAACGGCCCGATAGAAGGCCAGATCGGAGTGATGCGACGGTTCGTAAATCCGATGGATCAGCGGCGGACCCTGATCCGAGCCGAGGGCGCCGGTTCCATGGCAGCTGGCGCAATGCGCAGCGAAGAGATCGGCGCCTCGCGCGGGAATTACCTCGAAATCCTCCGGAGGGATGCGAAACTCGGCTCGGGGTGCATCCGTCCGTTCCGGTACGGCAGAGGCAGCATCCGACGCACCGCGATCCTGTGCTCCGGTTGCGTCATTCGTGGGCTCGCTGCAGCCGCTGAGCAGCGCAAGGCAAATCATTGCGATAGGTAGGCTTGTTCGTTTCATCATCATTCGTCTCCTTGTCGGCCATGGAAAGGTAGGGAAGGACCGAGCGGAAGGTGCAGCGAGAAGGTGGTGAACCCGTCCGCGGACTGCACTTCGACGTGTCCTCCGTGTGTCTCCACGATAGACCGGGTAATGGCGAGGCCGAGGCCCGCGCCTTCACCGCGTCCCGACCGTGAATCATCCGCGCGGTGAAAGCGGTCAAAGAGGAGGGGGAGCCGTTCTGCCGGAATCACTGCCCCCGGGTTGCATACCTTGAGGATCGCCTGATTTTTCCCCCTGCTGATCTCGATCTCCACCGTGTTCCCTGCGGCCGTATGGCGGAGCGCGTTCGACAGCAGGTTCGCGATTGCCTGGCGCAACATCAGCCGATCGCCAACGACGCTTGCCTCTCCGCTCAGCCGCAATCGCACGCCCTGCTCGTCAGCCAAGGCCTCGTAGAATTCGAGCAGGGCCCGGGCCTCTGCCCCCAACGTAACGACCTCGGCCGGCCTTGGAAGCAGCCCGTTGTCGGCTTTGGCCAGGAAAAGCATGTCGCTGATCATACGCGCGAGACGGTCGAACTCTTCAAGGTTCGAGTGGAGGGTCTCGCGGTAATCCTCGGCGCTGCGCGCGCGTGTCAGGGCCACCTGGGTTTCCGTCATCAGGTTTGAAACCGGGGTGCGCAGTTCGTGGGCAATGTCTGCGGAGAAATCGCTGAGCCGACGAAAGGACGCCTCCAGTCGGTCCAGCATCTCGTTGAAAGCCTCGGCCAGTTCGCGAACCTCGGCCGGGGCATCGTCCTGGGAAATGCGCTGTCCCAGCTGCTCAGCGGAGAGTCGGCGCGCAGTGGCGGTGACCCGCGTGAGCGGGGCAAGACCCTGGCGCGCCGCGAGCCACCCCAGCAGTGCTGCGAAGGCCGCTGCCACCGAGACCCCGAACCAGAGACGTATGCGCAACTCATCCAGGAAGTGGACGTGGTGGGTAATGTCCAGAGCCAGCGCCGCGTGCAGCGTCGGGGCTTCGGGCAACGGCAGCTGGAACTCCCGCAGGCGGCTGATAAAGTGTCGCCCATCCCGCACCCAGACCCGCTCGGTTCCGCCCACGACTGGCCCGGTCAACTGCTCGGGCTCGAAGCTGGACAGTCGTGTCCCGAAGACCACGACGCGATCGGCGTCGCGCAGCAATACCGCGAGATTCTCGTGGCCTGCGAAGGCGTCCTTGAGTCGCCGTGGTAGGAGCTCAAGCGCCTCCTCATCGTCTGTGGTCTCGATGAGATGACCGATCACCGCCATCTTGGCGTCGAGATCGTATGCATCGAGTTCGTCGAAATGGGAATCGACCGCCCGCTCCAGCAGGATACCCACCCCGAGTAGCAGGCTCGCGGCCATTAGCGCGAAGAGGATGGCGAGCCGGGCCGTCAGCGAGAGAGGCCTGCGGCGCGAATGACGCTTCTTTGCCAGCGCGGGCGGCGGGGCGGCGCTCATGGCAGTTCTGGGGTTTCCAACACATATCCCATTCCACGCATTGTGCGGATAAGCTTCGGCTCGAATGGCTCGTCGACCTTGGCGCGCAGGCGACGGACGGCGACTTCGATCACGTTGGTGTCACTGTCGAAGTTCATGTCCCAGACCTGCGAGGCGATCAGGGATCTGGGCAGAACCTCCCCCTGGCGACGGACCAGAAGTTCCAGTAAAGCGAATTCCTTGGCCGTGAGATCGATGCGGACGCCGCCGCGCTTCACCCTGCGGCGCAGCAGGTCGATTTCCAGGTCGGCGGCGGTCAATACTTCTGGTTCCTTGTTGCGGCCGCGACGCAGCAGCCCACGCACCCGCGCGAGCAGTTCGGCGAAGGCAAAGGGCTTCACGAGATAGTCATCGGCCCCGAGTTCAAGCCCGCGAACCCGATCCTCGACCTGATCCCTCGCGGTCAGAAACAAAACCGGGACCTCGTGCCCGGAGAGTCTGAGGGCTTGCAGAAGCGCCCAGCCGTCCATGCGCGGCAGCATCACATCCAGCACCAGCAGATCATAATCGCCGGAGGTCGCGAGGTGCAGACCATCGAGTCCATCGCGAGCGAGATCGACGACGAAGCCGGCCTCGCTCAGGCCCTGGCGCAGGTATTCGCCAGTTTTCGGTTCGTCCTCGACGATCAGGATTTTCATGCGGCTGCCTTCACCTCTCCTCGAAAATCCCTGCATTCTGCCACTCGGTCGAGGCGCGGGCGGAAAGATGACAAAGATGTAACCTGACGGTCAGCTTGGCGTTCTGTGGTTTGCTGCATGATTCCGCCGAGTTTCAGCCGAGCAACTAGTGGGCCATGCGGCCTGCTTCGTTTCAGATACCAATCGAGGATTCGCGATGACCCGTTTGATGTGGACGGTGCCGGCTGTGATGGCGGCTCTGATGTTGATGCTGCCCCATAGCCTTCTGGCTCACGCGCAGCAGGAGGGATCAGACCCAGCACACGAGTCCATGATAGACGGCAGTCCGGAACAGATCGCCGTCTGGTTCGACCACGAAATGCGATTGACGTTCTTCGAGGTATCGGGTCCCAACGGCCCGGTCGATTTGCGTCAACGTCCAGGTCGAACCCCTGTCTCCCGTTTCGAGACTGCCCCAAGCAATGCCTTGACGCCCGGCGAGTATACCGTCCGATGGCGTGGTCTGGCCGAGGACGGGCATACGATGTTTGACGAGTTCTACTTCACGGTGCGCTAACGGATGTTCTGGCCGGCAGCCCTTGATGGCCTGGATCCGTGGATGCTGCTCATGGTGCTTGCGGCCGCGGGCTTCTATGCGAGTTCTCTGGTTGCGACGGGTGGAGTTCTCTTCAGGCTGACATCTCCCGAGGAGCAGGATTGGGATCGGATCGGACTTCGGCTACTCGTGGTCGCTTCGGCATGGCTTGCCGTCGGGCTGCTATGGCTGCAATGGCCGTTACAGGCAGGATTTCTGGGCGGGGCGACTCTTGCTGCTGCTCTCGACCCGGTGCTTCTCGGTATCGTCTTCGAGAGCGCCCAGGGGAGCCGAATGATCCTCGCCGCGAGCGGGCTCTTTCTCTTGCATGGCATTCTGATCGGCTGGGGACGCTGGCGGTATCTGGGGCTCGGGCTGAGTGCGGTCGGGGTGATCCTGGTGCTCTTGGCTTTTACACAGGTCGGACATACGAAGGACGAGCCCCGCTGGCTCCTGGCGATGCTGCTCTTCGTTCATCTGGCCGCCGTGGCTTTCTGGGTCGGCGCATTGATTCCATTGTACCGATTGGCCGGAAAGGCAATCCCGGCTGCGGTCGCTGCGCGGGCTCTCGCGCGCTTTGGCAAGATCGCATCAGTGACGGTCGGCCTCCTGGTGGCGGCTGCAGTTGGACTGTCGTGGTTGTTGGTCGGAGGGGTTGCACCACTTTTTGAGAGCGTTTACGGGCAGACCCTGCTGATCAAGATCACGCTGGTCCTCTTCCTCCTGGCGATCGCCGCGTTGAACAAGTGGCGACTGGTTCCCGCCTTCGAACGTGGAGATCCGAGTGCTTCGCGGCGCCTGCGAGGAAGTCTTCTGATCGAGGGCCTTCTGGTGTTGCTGATTCTCTTCGTAACCGCGCTGATGACAACCACCACTTCGCCCAACGGGTAGGATCGAACGGAAAGGAGAACCGCCTAGATGCATCGAATTGCCGTCCTTCTGATTCTCGCCTCAGGCCTGGTTCCGTCGCTGGCGGCCGGAACCCAGCCCTATGACCCGGCCGTGGCCGTCCCTGAACCGGCCTTCGCGCCACTGCCACCTTCCCTGTTGCCGGAGGCCTCAATGGGGGAGGACGATTGGCGGTCCGCCAATGACACGGTCGGCGCCTTCACACGGGGGCACATCGACATCATCCGATGGGAGGCCGAGAATCCACCCGTTCCAGCCGGCGAGGTCTCTGCGGAAGGCGAACCGCTGTCACTGACCGATGCCGTAAGGATCGCGCTGTCCAATCGGTCGGATCTCTTTGCCACCGAAAACATGAGCAGGCTGGAGCGCGCGCGGGCCGATATCGCGGTTGTGGAGTTTGTCCTTGATGTTCACCGGACGTGGATCCAGGCGGTTGCGGCCGAGGAGGGGCTGCGTCGTGTACAGGAGGCATTCGAGGCCTCCGAGATTGCGACGGAACTCGCCCTGCGCATGACGCGGGTCGGGAATTGGGGGCAGGACCGCCTCCTGCGCCAACAACTGGGCCTCTCCGATGCGGGGATCGATCTTGCGCAGGCGCGTCAGGCTGCAGCGAGTGCCCGCGAAGCGCTGATTCGCAAGCTTGGTCTGTGGGGTGATGTCAGCGCGTTGCTTCTGCCGAACCAGTTGCCGAGTTTGCCCGATACGCCCCAAAACGGTGACGGGCTGGAGGCTGCAGCGCTGAAGAGCCATCCCACGCTCTCTCTTTTGGCGATCGAGGCCGAACGCGCCCGGCGGGGACTGGCGTCCAGGACCGGGGACATGTGGAACGATGCCGCTGAGAGGGCGCTCTCTCACGCGCTCGAGACCGCTCCTGTCGAGGACGGATCCATGGATCCACTCATTACATCGGCCCCTGTGCTGGAACAGCGCCGTCTGCCCCCTGGTCACGAGGCGGCCCGGGCCGCCAAGGCACAGGCCGAGGCGGCTGCACTCGCGGTCCGGATCCGTTCCCAGGTGCGTGAGGCCTACCACCAGTACCGCGTCGCATACGAGATTGCGCAACGGGCTGAAGAGAACCACCGCCTGAGTGTGGAGCTCCAGGACGACATGCTGCTGCGCTACAACGGCATGCTGAAAAGTACCTGGGACCTGCTTGCCAGCGCACGCGATAGGGTGGAACGCGCCGATGCCGCGGTGCAGGCGAGGCGTGACTTCTGGCTGGCGCAAGCGAATCTGCAGGCCGTGCTCGCCGGTGCGGAGTATCCCGGAGCCGATGCCGGCGCTGTCGCCACGGGCCGAAAATCTGCCGCAGGAGGGCACTAAGATCATGAATCGACGCGACTTCATCAGCGGAGCAGCACTGGGTGCCGTGGCCGCGGCCGGGGTGAGCAAGGTGGCACTGGCCGCCTTGCCCGAGCCCGCCATCGTGACCTCGCCGGAGACCGCGCCACCACGCATGCCCGACACGGGTCGCCCCTACCACCCGGTGGTCACGCTGAATGGCTGGACCGCACCCTGGCGCATGAACAATGGCGTGAAGGAATTCCATCTGGTTGCGGAACCGGTAGAACGCGAGATCGCTCCCGGAATGATCGCCAGACTTTGGGGTTATAACGGCCAGAGTCCGGGTCCGACCATCGAGGTGGTCGAAGGCGATCGGGTGCGCTTGTTCGTGACCAACCGCCTGCCCGAACCGACCACGATTCACTGGCACGGCCAGCGTCTGCCAAACGGCATGGATGGAGTCGCTGGACTGAATCAGAAAGCCATCCCGGTGGGTAAGACCTTTGTGTACGAATTCGTGGCGCGTCGTCCGGGTACCTTCATGTATCACCCGCACGCCGATGAAATGGTCCAGATGGCAATGGGGATGATGGGCTTCTGGGTGACACACCCACGCCAGAAACACGAGTGGATCAACGAGGCAGAACGTGATTTCTGCTTCCTGTTGAATGCGTACGATATCGACCCGGGCAGCGTGGTGCCGAAGATCAACACCATGCTCGATTTCAACCTGTGGACTTTCAACAGTCGGGCGTTTCCGGGTATCGATTCCTTCAATGTCCGCCTGGGCGACCGGGTGCGCATCCGGGTTGGCAATCTCACGATGACCAACCATCCGATCCACCTGCACGGCCACGAGTTCGAGGTCAGCGGAACTGATGGCGGGCCGACTCCCCCCGGCTCCCGGTGGCCGGAAGTGACCTCCGACATCGCGGTGGGCCAGATGCGCCAGATCGAATTCATCGCCGATTCGGAGGGTGACTGGGCCTTCCATTGTCATAAGAGCCATCACGTCATGAACCCCATGGGTCACGACGTGCCGACGATGATCGGTGTCGATCATCGGGGTCTCGTGGGGCGGATCCAGAATCTCGTTCCGGAATACATGGTCATGGGTGAGCGGGGTATGGCCGACATGAAGGATATGCCGATGATGCTGCCGGAGGAGACCCTTGCAATGATGTCGGGCTTCGGGCCGCACGGGCCGATCGGCATGGGCGGCATGTTCACCATGCTCAAGGTACGCCACGACCAGAAGCCCGGCGATTACTCCGACCCCGGCTGGTACCAGCAACCGTCCGGGACGCAGGCCTATGAGTGGACAGGGTCCCTGCCGCAACCGCAGCGTTTTGCGGCGGAACGTCTGCATCAAGGCGAGGTTCCCGATCTGAACCGTCCCGCTTTGGAAATGCGGGTGCGCAAGCCGGTACCGGGTGGGCACAATCACTGACGGGTGAACAGGGAGGGGTGGGGGTCGCATGACTTACCCGCCGACGCGCCGATTCGACCCATCAAAGGGAACGGGCGCGGAGGCGATCACGCAAAGTTTCACCAGGACAAGCGGAGAGACCTGTTTATGAAGAGAACGTTACCGTACCTCACACTACTCGCCGTCTTTGGCGTTGTCGCGCTGAACAGTGGCCACGCGCAGGAGGGTCATCATCATGGCACTGGCGCTAACGATGGAATGCAGCATCACGACCATGCCCAGGGCATGCACGGATCGGGCGCCGGGCCGGTTGAAGGAGGACTGCCGAAGGTGGAATCGGAGGTTCGCCGCATCAACACGCGTGCAAATACCGTCTCACTTCGACACGGCGAGATTCCCAACCTCGACATGCCACCGATGACGATGGTGTTCCATGTATCTGATCCAAGCCTTCTGGAAGGGCTTTCCGTCGGAGACGAGATTCTGGCCACATTCGACCAGATCGATGGGGCCTACACCGTGCTATCGGTGGAGCCGAAGCAATAACGACCGCGGGTTGCGGGCAGGAAGACGATGAAGCCGCGGTCCCGCCCCCAGCGCTGTGACCGAGCCGAGGGCGGGGTAGCGCTCAGTCGTCGTTG
>NZ_REBW01000237.1 GCF_007692535.1 Thioalkalivibrio sp.
GCTTCTTCATCACTTCGCCTCCTGATCCGTCAACCGCGCCATGCGCCGGAGCCAGGCTGCCGGCAGCCACCCAGAGCTCAACCCCCGACTACGGGGAGCGCGTCCTCAACCATAGGACGCTAAACCGCACATTTCCAGTAATCCCTTACGACCCGGTCAAGAGCCAGCCCGTCGTGCCTGCGCGGCACGCAGCGAACAAACCCGGGACCAGCAACCCTCATGGACGCACCGTGCCGATCCGCAGGAGTACATCGCCGCAGCCCGAGGTCCGCAACCAGCAGCGAGACCTTTCACGGCCATCCCGAATTCAGCGTTCGCCCGCAATCAGCGCGTCGACCTCCGCAAGATTGGCCCGGATGATCGCGCCGGTTTCCGATTGCGGCGACATCTGCCGTGCAATGCGTTGCCAGTGCTCGCGCGCTCCCGGATAGTCCCCGGCACGAAACGCGGCGGTTCCGGCAAGCCACCGGCCGGTCACGTGATCCGGGTCGATCTCCAGCGCCCGGCGCAGGAGATCGCTTGGCCGTCCCTCAAGGTTACCATTGCGCAGCGCCGCAAGAACGTCGGCATAGTCCACCAGGATGTCCGGGTCATGATCCCCGCCGTGCTCCAGCGAGCTGGCGTAGGCGTCCACAGCAGCACGCGTTCGTCCCATCGCATGATATACGCGCCCGAGTAGCGCCCAGCCCACCGGATCCTCCGGCGAGGCTTCCAGACGCTCCTGCAGCGCAGCGATGATCATCGCCGCCTCTTCCTCAGGATCCACCACCTCGGGCCCGGTCGCAGGCTGCGCCGTCTGGCGGGGGGGATCGAGGGCCAAAGGCCCGCCACCCTGCTCGGTGTAGATCATGACCGCGAAGAGCGGCAGCAGCGCCGCCACACTGGCCGCCACCGGCCAGCGCCACGAACGTCTCGGCGCACCAACCGCTCCGGCCCCGTTCCCCGCCATCTCCAGCAGACTGCGTTGCAGATCGACGCGGGCCGCGACGAACTGTGCCTCCGAGATCACCCCGGCCCGCCGATCCGCCTCCAGTTCGGCGAGTTGGCTGCGGTAGATGCTCAAGCCCAGGTCCTTGCCCCGGTCCCGGGGCGGTTTCGATGCCTCCGCCCGGGTCCGCCAGAGCGGCACGAACACGAACAGAAAGGACAATGCAATCAGTGCAGCCGCAAGGGCCCAGAACAGATTCATCCGGCACTCCGAAATTCAGACGGAAGCGTTGCCGGGCCGAAGGCACGACCCCGTCCATGTGGATGGTTCATGTACCGGCCAAGCCGGCTGTCTGCACCCTTCCGCCATGGCCCTCTCCCGCCCGTCCGTCCGAACGCACAGGACACCTCAGAACCTCAGGAGCGGCGATGAATGGCACAAACGCTGGGTGCACTCGCAAGCACCCGTTCCGGCTGCGCGGCTGGGGTTGCTCCCGGGGACAGCGGTCCGCATCAGGGCCGCACCGTGTCGATCATCAGGCGGATTCCGCGGCTGCCGACGTCGACCGTGTCGAGCGCGCCCTCCAGGTCACCCGGGCGGGCGCGCGAGTCGCCATCACGCGAGACTCGCGCCACCAGGGTAATGCTCTCGTAATTGGAGAGCAGGTGTTCGGGATCGGTGACCAAGCCGTCATCAATCACGAAATCGACCGGCAACTGATCCACGCGCGTGCTCAACGTCGCGATCGGGGCTCCCGCACCGCGGGTGCGCGCGAAAAGATAGACGATGTCATCCGGCTGCACCTGTGCTGCCAGATCCGCAGAGATCTCCACAATCCCGCTGATCGAGGAGGCCGGCGCCGCGAGCATCCCCGCCCCGCCAAAGGCCTCGGTATGCCCACGGACGCGGGCACCGCGCACCATCGCGGTCAACTCCGCATGCGCCGGGCTGCCCTCCGGCATCTGGCCCAAGGCCTGGTTCCAGTAGTAGGCGGCGGTCGTGAACTCCTCGTTCTGGTAGGCGTGGATGCCCGCCAGTTCCAGGGCCTTCTGATCCTCGGGGTCGATCTGCAGGGCCTGCCGGATCAGTTCCATCGGGCGGCCGTCCAGATCCCTGCCAGCATTCACCGCGATGGTCTCGGCATACCCCGACAGCACGACGGCCTTTTCCGGCAACAGGCCGTAGGCGCGGGCATAGGCCGACTCGGCATCCTCCCAGCGGTCCCGGGCGATATAGGCATTGGCAAGGAAGGCCCAACTCACTCCATCCTCGGGATTCTCGCGAACGGCCTGTTCGAGATCGGCGAGCGCCTGGTCCACCTGCCCGTCCAACCGCTGCAGCGCCTCCTGCATTTTCCGTTGGCGTTCCTGCTCGGCCTCCTCCGCCGCGGCCACCTTGACGATGAACCCAGGCTCACCGACGGCGAGATAGCCCGCACAGGCGAGCGCCGGAATCACGCCGGCCAGTGCGAAACCCATACGCCGCGTGTCCCGGGCGGGCCGTGACGGCTCGGATTCGGCACCCAGAGCGTCCTCGGCCAGACGCATCTCCAGCTCGGCTCGTGCGGCATCGCGCTGTTCATCGCTGATCAGGCCATTGCGATGATCCTCTTCGAGTTCCCGGTACTGGTCCCGGTACACCGCGATGTTGAGGTCCCGCCGGTCCAACCGTTCACGTGCCAAGAGGCCCCGGAACACCGAGGGCAGGATCCATGCAAGAACCGCCGCAAGCAGGAGCAGGGCAGCGAACCAGAAGACAATGAGACTCAGTGTGGCGCTCAAGGGATTTACCTCTCTTGTTGCAATGGGGGCCGCGGCGTTCCGGGGACGTCGGGAGCCTGTCCGGCGGGGGAAACGGGATCGGTCCGCAACAGCCTGGCCGCCTGGCGCAAGGCCTCGGGGCTGACCGCTTCGGGCTCCGGCATCGAGCGGCGCCGATGCAGCGTTGCAGCGGCTAGGCCGATTCCGATCAGCAGGAAAACGAAAGGGCCGCCCCAGAGCGCATAGGTCAACGGCTTCACCGGGGGGCGGTACAATACGAAGTCGCCGTAACGCGCGACCAGGGATTCCAGCACTTGCTCGTCCGTCAGGCCGTTGCGCATCATCCCGCGGATTTCCGCGCGCAGATCCAGGGCCAGCGACGCTCTCGACTCGGCCAGCGATTCGTTCTGGCAGACCACGCAGCGCAGGTCCACCGCCAGCTCGTTCAGGCGAGCCTCGAGCACGGGATCGTCCGCGGTCGGAAGCGCCGGCTGACTCGCTGGCAACGGCAGGGCCATCATGAAGACCAGCGCGCCGGCAACCAGGACAGCAGGGCTCATGGCCGCAACCCCCGCAGCACAGGCCGGAACTTCTGCTCCCAGACCTGCGGCGTGATCGGACCCACGTGCTTCATTCGGATCACGCCCTGGTGATCGATCACGAACGTCTCTGGCGTCACCGTGACCCCGTAGCGAATCGCCACGCGGCCATCGACGTCGTCCACGGCCTTCACGTACGGGCTCCCGTTCCGTGCCAGCAGGGGAGCCGCCTCGCGATCGAGATCCTTCCAGGTCAGGCCGTATACCGGTACGTCATCTCCGATCAGGTCGCGGAAGACCCGGTGCTCCTTCAGGCAGATGCTGCACCAGGGCGCCCAGATGTTCAGCAGCCAGACCTCACCGCGCACATCCGCCGGCGAGAACGTCTCGCCCGGACGGCCGACCACGGGAAGGGTGAAGTCAGGTGCCGTGTGGCCCACGAGTGGCGACGGCACCTCTTTCGGATTCAGGTATAGCCCAAGGTACAGAAACGCTCCGAGGGCGACGACAACGGCCAGCGGGATCCAGCGCCTCATCTCAACGCACCTCCGGAGCAGCCGCGGACGCAAGCGCAGGTTCGGCGTCAGGCACCCGGCGGCGCCTGAGCACCATCCGGTAGCGCGGGTCGGCCGCCGCCAGCCCGCCACCCATCGCAAGCAGCAGCGCGCCCGCCCACAGCCATCCGACGAACGGCTTGTGGTAGACGCGCACCGTCCAGACGCCGTCACCCAACGGATCGCCCAGCGAGATGTAGACGTCGCGGAACAGTCCGTAGTGCACGGCCGCCTGCGTCATGATCGCCCCGGACGCGTCGTAGTTGCGCTTCTCCGGGTACAGCATGAAGGAGCGCCCATGTGGGCTGGTGATCTCCATCGTGGCCCTGCCCGCGAGGTAATTGGGTCCGGGGACCTCCTCCACGCCGTGAAAGACGAAGCGGTATCCCGCCAGTTCCACGTGGCTGCCGATCGGCATCCGAACGTCGCGCTCGGTCTCGTAGTTCGACACCATCGTCACGCCAACCACGAGTATCGCCAGGCCCGCATGGGCCAACTGCATGCCCCAGAAGGCACGGGGCAGGCGCAGCAACTGGCGCCAGCGATCCGGACCCGCATGCTGCAGGCGTTGCGCAAAGCCCTTGATCACCGTGAAAAGGATCCAGAGCGCGAGGAACAGACCCAGCGTGACCTGCAGGTTCATCCCGTCCAGGGTGAGCGGCAGCAATGCCGCGGTCACAAGCGCCACCCCGAAGGCCCATTTCAGCCGCCACATCAGATCGGGCAGGCTCGCCTTTTTCCAGCGCGCAAGCGGCCCGATTCCGACCAGGAACAGTGCGGGCGCGACCAACGGCACGAAAACCGCATTAAAGTACTGCGGGCCGACCGAGATCTTGCCCAGCCCGAGTGCGTCCAGGAACAGCGGATACAGGGTGCCGAGCAGCACTGCACCCAGCGCCGCGATCAGAAACACGTTGTTGGCGAGCAGCAGCGACTCCCGCGAAAACCAGGCGAAAGAGCCGCCGGCCACCATGCGCGGGGCGCGCAGCGCGTACAGCGTCATGGACCCGCCAATCACCAGGCCCAGGAAAACCAGGATGAACAACCCGCGCGTGGGGTCCACCGCAAAGGCGTGCACCGAGGACAGCACCCCGGAGCGGACGAGAAAAGTGCCGAGCAGGGACAGGGAGAAGGTCGCGATCGCGAGCAGCACCGACCAGTTGCTGAATACGCCGCGCTTCTCGGTCGCGGCCAGCGCATGGATCAGCGCCGTCCCTGCAAGCCAGGGCATCAGCGAAGCGTTCTCGGTTGGATCCCAGAACCACCAGCCGCCCCACCCCAGTTCGCGATAGGCCCACCAGCTCCCGAGCGCCACGCCCAGGGTGAGGAAGGTCCACGCGGTGGTCGTCCAGGGACGCGACCAGCGGGCCCAGGCCGCATCCAGACGACCCGACAGCAGTGCCGCGATCGCAAAGGCGAAGGCGACCGAGAACCCGACGTAGCCCATGTAGAGCAAGGGGGGATGCGAGATCATCCCGGCATCCTGAAGCAGCGGGTTCAAGTCCCGCCCGTCCGCCGGAATCGGGAACAACCGCTCAAACGGGTTCGACGTGAACACCAGCAGCGCGAGGAATCCCACGCTGACCAGCCCGAGCACAGCCAACACCCGGGCCACCATCTCCTGCGGCAACTGCCTTGAGAATACGGCAACGGCCGCAGACCAGCCTGCGAGTATCACCGTCCACAGCAGCAGCGAGCCCTCGTGGGACCCCCAGGTCGCGGTGAACCGGTAGATCGCCGGAAGCTGGGAAAACGAATTCTGTGCGACGTTCTTCACCGAGAAATCGTGAGTGAGGAACGACCACGCGAGTGCCGAAAACGCAAGCAGGAGCAGCGTGAACTGCGCCTGGGCCAGCGGACGAGCCAACGCCATCAGGCGCTCATCGCCGCGTTGGGCACCCAGCAACGGCAGGGTTCCTTGGATCAGCGCCACCACGAGCGCCAGAATCACCACGAACTGGCCGAGTTCCGGGATCACGCGTCACCCCCAGAGTCCGGGCAACCCATCTCGACGCCAGGAGCACACCGGTTCAGCACTGCGACCGAGCGCATCGAGCCTCCAAGGCCTGAAACACCAGCGGACCTACCGGAAAAAGCCATTGACATCTGTTTAAGACCGCAACCAAGCATGGAAAAAGGAGCCGGCGACTGCGCCGGCTCCCCCCGTCGTCGGCACTGAGGGCTACCTCGCCGCCACCTGGGCGTCGATGGCTGCATTCAGTTTGGCGACCGCTTCCTTGCTCTTGGTGATGGACATCATCAGCGATTCACGCGCCTGATCGGGATTGTGGAAGCCCACCGAGTTCTCGGCGGTCCACCATTCCCAATGGAGGTGCGCGTCGTAATGCAGCACGCGCGCCTCGTCCAGGACGTCCTCGGAAACCCCGGCCCGCTTTGCGACGGGGAACAGATCGATCATCTGGGCCAGCCAGAACTCGGCCTTCATGATCTTGCCGTGCGTGTAGTTCTTGATGTAGTCGATCGTGTACTCAGCCTGCTCCGCGGTCCAGTCTGCATGGCAGTTCAGGCAGGCGCGGTTCATCATGTCGCGCGGGGTGCGCGGGCTGTGGACGGTGTACTCCTTGCCGTTTTCCAGCTTGACCTTCGGCATGTGGCAGTCCGCGCAGGCCACACCGTTGCGCTCATGCTTCGAGCCCCAGAAGGTCTCGAGTTCCGGATGCTGCAGCTTGGGCAGCGGCGCACCGGTGGTCACGTGGCGGAAGTCGAAGAAATCGATCCGCTCCGCGGCTTCCTTGTAGTCGAACACGTTGGCCCAGAAGAAGTGGTTGGTACGACGATCGTCCATGCCGACCGCGGCGCCATCACTCTGCTGGAAGCCAGGATTGCAGTTGTATTCGACATGGCACTGACCGCACATCAGGTTGGAGTCGGCGACATTCAGCAAGCCGATCTTGCGGAAGTCTTCGCCGCCACGCTGGAAGGTCACCGGCGTCAGCGTGATCCGCTCGCTCTTGGCCTCGTCATAGGGGTAGGTGCCGAGCCCCTGATCGACGACTGCATGGATCAGACCATCCCGCACCACGCGCGGCTCGGTCGAGTGCGGGTCGTGGCACATGTAGCAGTTCACCGGGTGGTGCAGGTCACGTGCAAACTCGACCACGCTCGAAGTCCTGGACCACTTCGCCGCTTCATGCTCGTCACCCATGTACGCCCAGTCGAGGATGTGGTCCTGGGTCTTGCAGTTCAGACACACCGGGTTCGCCGCGGTGGCCGTCTGGGCCAGGAAGCGGCGCTGATCGGAGGTCGATGGATCCTGATCCTCGATGACCGTCCAGGCTCCCCGCACGGCGCCTAGGCCGTCGGTGACCTTCGTCCAGTCCTTGTACTGGAAGCGGCCGCCGTAGGCCCGGTCAACGATGAAGTGATCCACCAGCATGAAGGCGTGGCTGCGGGGTTCCGCGTGTTCAAAGGAAAAGCCGTGCGCCCCTATCAGCTTGTCGAACTTGGGCGAACGACTGGTTGGGGCTGCCTTTTCGTAACGCGGGTGGGACTCGTGACGCACGGAGGCGAACGAGTTGAACTGCGCGGTATGGCAGGAGGCGCAGGCCTCAGGGGACGTGTGGGTGACCGGCCGCTCGCCCATGCGCCGGGTGCTGGCCGTCTCGACGTGTTCACTGGCATCGTGGCAGTGCACGCAGTTCACGGTCGCGTGCTTGCCGACCGTATGCATGTCCTCGATCTGCGCGTGACAGTCGTAACACTGCATCGCGTCCACGGGTTTGAGCGGCTTTTTCTCGCCTTCCG
>NZ_REBW01000049.1 GCF_007692535.1 Thioalkalivibrio sp.
TGATCATCACGGAAGCTCCGCAGAGGACCCCTTCGCGCGCAAGGCGCGCTCCCACCGGTCCTTGCCCTTGTAGGAGCCTGCCTTGCAGGCGAAGGTTTTGGCGGTTTCGCTGCGGTCAATGCGATGTTCCCGGCCTGCGGAGGATTCGTGATCATCAGGCGCGCATATTCACCAGCATCTTTTCGCGCATGGGCCGGAAAACACCTGCAATGGGGATGGAACCTTTCCCAAATCGCAAAATAACGCTTTTCTTATGATCAACATCAGGGCCGTGTCCCTGGCGTACCCAAGCGTATTGTCATATACGTCCTCACGATTTACGCTGAAAAGGGTCTGCCAGGCACCGTCCTCCGGATACCTGCAAATGTGGAGCATGAACATGGGGGTGCGCGATGATCTTCAAGCAGTTCTACCTCGAAAGCCTCGGACACGCGTCGTATTTCATTGGCTCCGAAGACACGGGCGAGGCGCTGGTCCTCGACGTGCGTCGGGATGTGGATGACTATCTCGAGGAGGCCCAGGCGCGCGGGATGCGGCTGCGTTATGCCGCCGATTCCCATCAGCACAACGATTACCTCTCCGGGATCTGTGAGCTGCCGGCGCGAGCCGATGTGCAGCTCCTGGCGGGTGCGCGGGCCCAGCTCGGTTACCCCGTCCATTACATGGATGACGGCGAACGCCTGCGCATGGGCGAAATCGAGTTCGAGGTGGTGCACACACCCGGACACACGCCGGAGCACATCTCGCTGCTCGTCTACGACCACTCACGTGGCCGGGAGCCGGCACTGCTTCTCTCCGGCGGCGCGCTCCTGGTCGACGACATTGCCCGTCCCGATCTACTCGGTGGCGATGAGGAAACGCGCTCGAGCGCCCGTGAGTTCTGTCACACGCTGCAGGAAAAGATCCTCAGGCTTCCCGACCACGTCCCTGTCTATCCGACGCACGTGGCCGGCTCGCTCTGCGGCGGCAATATCGGCAGCATGCTCTCGACCACGATTGGTTACGAGCGCCGCATGAACCGGATGCTCGCGGATCTCGACGACAGCGAAGGCTTCGTCGAGCGGTGTCTCGAACTCAAGGATCTGCCCACGGTACCGCCTTACTGGCGCCGCATGCGCAGCCAGAACACCCAGGGGCCGAAACCACTGGGCGTCCTGCCCAATCCGCCCGCCGTGCAGCCCGATGACTTCGCGCGCATGAGCCGTCGGGACGATACCTTCGTGGTCGACTGCCGGTCGCCGGAAGCCTTTGCAGCGCATATTCCCGGCGCTCTCAACGTTGCTGCAGGAACATCCTTCAGCACCTGGGCCGGAACAGTGCTGCCCGAGGATGCCCGGATCCTGCTGGTGGTCGAACAGCCGGGCGATCTCGAGGACATCTACTGGCAACTCCTGCGCATCGGCTATGACCTTCCGGCCGCCTGGCTGTCGGGCGGCATGCTGGCCTGGCGCACCAGCGGGCGCGACATCGAGATCCTGCCTCAATGGACGGTTCATGAACTACGCCACGCTGCGGAGCATGACCGGGAGCTGGTGATCCTGGACGTGCGCCAACCCGCAGAATGGTCGGAAGGCCACATCGCCGGCGCCCGCCACATCAGCGGCGGCGAGCTGCCTCGACGGCTGGACGAGATCCCGAAGAACCGGCCGCTGGCGGTCATCTGCGGCAGCGGCTATCGCTCGTCGGTGATGGCCAGTTTGCTGAAAAGGCAGGGACGCGGACCGGTCTTCAATGTGCTGGGCGGCATGACCGGCTGGCAAAGTGCGGGCTACGATATCGAGGCCGCATAGCAACGGCATTGCGAGTGGCCGATGTGACAAGGGGCACGGAAGACACGATCATGCCCCTTGCGCCGGCCGAACGACCGACCGATTCCGCAACAGCGACAATCCTTCACGAATGGACAACGTTGCCCTCACTGCCGAGATCCTGATCGTCTTCGGTCTGTTGGGCCTGACCATCGTGCTGTTCGTCACCGAGATCGTCCGTATCGATATCGGCGCACTGATCATCCTGTTTCTGATTGGCGTGGTCGGGTTGATTCCCGGCATCGAACCGATTGTGGCCGCCGACGAACTGTTTTCCGGTCTCTCGTCCAACGCGGTCGTTGCGATCATCGCAGTGATGATCATTGGCAGCGGGCTGGACAGAGCCGGCGTGATGACGCGAGTCGCGAGGCTGATACTGCAGTTTGCCGGCCGCACCGAGCAACGCGTGATGGCGGTCGTCTCGGGCGCCGTGGGACTGATCACCAGCTTCATGCAGAACATCGGGGCCGCGGCACTGTTCATGCCTGTATTGAACCGCGTCTCCGGCGACGTCGGCATCCCTCGATCGCGGCTGCTGATCCCGATGGGTTTTGCGGCCATCACCGGTGGCACGCTGACACTGGTCGCTTCCAGCCCTCTGATCCTGCTGAACGACCTGATGCCTGGCGATCTGGAGGACTTCGGCCTGTTCGACGTCACGCCCATCGGCCTGGCCCTTTTGGCCATGGTCATTGCGTACTTCTGGCTCCTGGGCCGCTGGGTCCTGCCCAAGGCCCCGGAAACCTCCGAGGATGCATCCAGGGCGCGTAGCACCTCGGACTATTTCAAGGATCTCTACGGCATCGATTATGCGATTCGCGAGGTGCGTATCGGTGACGAAAGCCGGCTGGCGGGCACCTCGATCGGGGAGTTCGAGAAGGAATACGGCGTGTTCGTGATTGGGCTCGATGACGGCGATGAACGGCAGATCGAGCCACCTCGTAATGCCGAGATCACGGCCGGCGGCCACCTTGCGATCCTGGGACCGATCGAGCATATCGAAACAGCCAGTGGTCGAGACGGTACCGAACTTCGGGACCGACTCGATGCATTTGCCCGCAGCATGTCACCGCGGCATTCCGGGATCGCGGAACTGATCATCCCGCCGGGATCGTCCCTGATCGGCGAAAGCATCGGGGAACTGCACATGCGGCGTAGTTACGGTCTGACCGTGCTTCGCATCCAGCGGGGCGACGAAATCCTCCGCGACGAGCTCAGCAGTGTCGAATTCCAGGCCGGTGACACGCTGGTCGTGCATACACGCTGGGAACGCCTGATGGAACTCGAGGACGACCGCGATTTCATCGTCATGACCAGCCGCTATCCAAAGCCAAAAAAACCCGAAGCACCCTGCAAGCTCTGGCCCGCGCTGGCCTCGATGGCCTTTGCCCTTGGTCTCGTGTTTTTCTCTGATCTACCGCTTGCCCTTGCGCTGCTGGGTGGCGCCCTCGGGATGGTGCTGACCGGCGTACTCGACATGGACGACGCCTACCGTGCGGTGAGTTGGAAGACGGTATTCCTGCTCGCCGGGCTGATTCCCCTGGGACTTGCGGCACAGAATTCCGGCGCGGCGGAGTGGCTTGCGGTCAACGGCATGCATCTGATCGGCGACGTTCCGGTTTGGGTCATGCAGGCCATGCTGTTCCTGCTGGTCACGTTCTTCACGCTGTTCATCTCCAACGTCGGGGCAACCGTACTCCTGGTGCCGCTGTCCGTGAGCTTCGCCCTGGTCGCCCAGGCCAATGGCATCGATGCAGACCCCCGGGTTTTCGCGCTGATCGTCGCCATCGCCGCCTCGAATGCCTTCCTGCTACCCACCCATCAGGTCAACGCCCTGATTCTGGATCCGGGCGGCTACCGCGTGATCGACTTCCTGCGCGCCGGCGGCCTGCTCACCCTGCTCTATCTTGCAGTCGCCTTGCTGGTGATCAACCTGCTGTTCTGAATCCGATTCGCCACGCTGCCCCCGCGGCTAAGGAAGCCAGGATGGCTTTATTCCGCGCTTCCCTAAGCGCTTGCTCCTCGCGATGCCGGGCTGCAGCAGCATTGACCAGTGATCTGCGGGCATGGATCCTCAGCTCCGCGCGAAACGGGGCGTATTGACCCGCACTTCAAACCGACCGCTGCGCTTGTTAGGCTGAAAAGCGGCTTCGTTCAATGGAAAGGAGACCCGTCATGAGAGAGCAAAAACCCAATCCGTCGCGCCGCCGACTGTTGCGCATGGGTATCGCCGGCATCGTTGCGATACCTGCCGCACCTCTGATCTTCGCTCCGGTAGCGGCGAACGACCGCGTTAGCGAGGATGACCCCGAAGCGCAGGCCCTGCATTATCGGCACGATGTTGCCGATGTGGATCACGAAGCCTACGAGGAGGGACAAACCTGCGCCAACTGTCTCCTGTACAGCGACCCCGATGCATCCGATTGGGGGCCCTGTGAGGCCTTCGCAGGCAGGCATGTCGCGGCAGCAGGCTGGTGTAACGCCTGGGTTCCGCGCAGCTGATCCCAACAGGTCGAACCGAAGGAACTGATCTCTTTAACGGTGGGGCGCACCGCCCGCGATGTCTGTGGCGGCGACCGCGATCCGACCCGCAACGTGGATCACCATTCCCCACAGCCATGCTGGCAGCGATGCCACCCGCACGACCCTTGAAAGCTTGCAAAAGGAGGCACCCGTCATGATTCAGGGAATCAAGAAAGGCGCAGCCCTAGCCATCAACAAATCAGCCGTTGTGAACGATCCAAGCAGCTTTGAGAAAATGTCGAAGATCGGACCAAAGGTCTGCCTGACCACGGCCAATGAGCCGGGATTCCTGGGCTTCCATGCGTTTCTGCAAACGGGAACACACCCGCTGGGCGGACGCTACGGAGCCGCCCAGGTGGTGACTGCGGATAGCCTGGAGGCCGTGATGGAGTCACCGAACAACCTGCGGCTCAATCCGCTCAACCTATGGCAATACACGGTCTGGGAAGACGCGGAGTCGCATGAGCGTATGCACTACGAGCAGTTCGATCGGATCTTCGAACTCTGCGGGGGCTGCCTCGACATGGTCGTCGACGGTCCCAGTGAACCGGTCTACACGATCGTCGAGGCAGACATGCCACGACTCGTGGGGCTGACGGATGTACCGCAGGTCATGGGCGCTGCATTCGCCCAGCAGAAACCGGTGCCAAAGGTCCGTCTTGCCATGAAGCGCCTGCTGGCGCTCGGAGAGCACCATGTCATGGAAGGCAGGGAACAGGCCTTCCTGGAGGGCACCATCCGCACCCTGGAGATGCTGAAGGAAAGTGCGCCCGGGATGATCGGCTGGATGATCCTCGAGAAGCAGGGCGAGTCGGCGTTGAGCACCTTTCAACTGGCGCCGCCGGCGTTCTGGGAGTCGCTGCAGACCCTGGGCGCAAACCCACCGAAATCCCGCCGAACCAATTACGGGGAATTCGGCAAGGATTACACCGGGCCACCGATCCCGATCGGAGGGCCGAAGGAGTATCTGGTGCACATGGAGTGGGAGAGCCCGGACACGCTCACCTTCGGCCTGGCCCTGACCGGGGTGAACCCGGAACTACGGAAGGTCCACGACGAAGGCGTACTCGCGCATTTGGCGCGGCTGCCGCCCTACTACCGGGTCTTCGCTCCGGCGATGGAGGACATGGTCTTCTTCCACTGAGGCCCGCGAGTGCGCGAATCCGTATCGCGCAGCGTAGATTGCGCAGCAATACCCGCCCTGTCGGGGTGCAGTCTGAAGACCGACTGCGCCCCAAGCCTCCGGCCAGTCCTGAGGAAAATGGCTTATGCTGTAAGGGTATCCTGGCGTTACGCCCATACGGAACGTCCAGGTGTGGAGGCCTCGTCCGGGCTACTCGGGGAGATGGGTGAAAACAGCTCTCTTGCAAACGGTCTCTGCTGCGTTCGGGCTGGCCATGCTGTTGGTGTCGGCCAGCCCAGCTGCGCACGAGCCTGCGCATGACAGATTGTCCCTGGAGGACGCGCTGAGTCGGGCGCAGGCGGAAAACCCGGAGCTGCTGATCAGCCGGGCACGCATCGCCCGCGCCGAGGCAGTGCGGCGGCAAACGCTCCAAGGCGTATTGCCAACGCTGAGTGTCGATGCCAGTTACCTGCGTCTGGACACGTCGCTGCTCGATGACATTCCAGTGCTTGAGCCCGGCTTCCCGCCGGTCCTGACCCGGCAGGATCTCGGACCCGTCGATGCCCGGATCGCGACCGTCCAGGTCGTTCAACCGCTCATCAATGTTGGCGCCTGGAACGCCAGACGACAGGCCGAGTTCAAGACCGATGCGGCGCGCTCGGTGCTGCGACGGACCCGGGATGAAGTCGCGCTCGCCGTCATCGAAACCTATTTTGGCGCACGCACGGCCGAGCGCCGGGTCGAGGCCGAACTGCGTGGCCTGGCAACGGCCGAGCGCGCCCTGCGTCAGGCCCAGGCGGGCTTCGACGAAGGGCTGATTCCCCCGGTCGACGTGCTCCGTGCGCGATCGCGGGTCCTGGAAATGGAAGCCCGGGTCGCCACGGCCGAGAGCCAGGTCGTCGCCGCTCATGCCCTGCTGCGGCAGGTGCTCGGTATCGAAGGCCAGGGCATGCTGCAACTCACCGATGCGGTGCCGGAGCCACCCCGTACGCTTCCCCCGGAACCCTCCGAATCCGAGATTCTTGCGCGCCGCAATGATCTGCAGGCTCTACAGGAGACGGTGAGCGCAGCCCGCTTCGGCGTACAGCGGTCCCGTTCCGCGTACGTTCCGGATGTCAATCTGTTGCTGCGTTACCAGCACGTGGAGACGGATCGACCGCTGGATCTCGCAGAGAGCGGCTGGCTGGTCGGCGTGAATCTCCGCTGGACACCCTTCGCCGGTCTTGGCCAGGCCGGCGCCGTCGACGAGGCCCGGGCGGTTGCCCAGGAGGCCGACGCTGAGCTGCGCGCCCTGCGGCTGCTTGCCCGCGGCGAGGTGCAGGAGGCACGCGCCGACTGGGAGGCCGAACTGCTGGGCTGGGACCGCGCATCGAGCGGGGTCGACGATGCCGAAGCGGCGCTGTCACTCACCGAAGCTCGCTACGCAGAGGGGTTGGACGACATGACCTCTCTCCTGCAGGCCCAGGCGGAAGAACTCGGCGCAGTCACCCGGGAGATCAACGCCCGCTTCAACACCCTGGTCGCCGCGCAACGCTACCGCCTCGCGATCGAGGCCGGCGATCCTACGGCGATTTCGCCATGACTCGCCGACGGACTGGATTTCTTCTGATCGGGCCGATGCTCATAGCCCTGCTGTCTCTTGCATGCACCGAGGCACCCGAGGCTCTCGAACCGCTCCCAACTCTCGCCGTGAAGGTGGCGTCGGCCGAGACCAGGGAGCACCAACCGGTTGCGCGTATCGCCGGCGTGGTGCAGCCAGATCGACGCGCGCAGATGGGCACGCGGCAGGCGGGGACAGTGGAATCGGTTCTGGTCGAAGCCGGTGACCTCGTCGAGGCCGACCAGCCCATTCTGCGGGTCGATGCCCGCGATCTGGAGGCGGCACGCACCGCGGCACGCCTGCAACGCCAGGCGGCCCGGGCCGCCTGGGAACAGGCGGTGCAGAATGAAGGCCGCTTCCGACGGCTGTACGAGCAGGAACTCGTGGCCCGCATCCGCATGGAAGAGGCCGCGGTCAAGGCTGAACAGGCACGCGGCCTGCTCGAACAGGCCGAAGCCGAACTGGCCGCTGCTGAAATCAATCTGGACTACGCCACGCTGCGCGCACCCTTCACCGGCGTCGTCAGCGAGATTCTGGCCGAGACGGGTTCGTTCGTCGCTCCGGGCCCTCCCCTTGTCATCTTCGAAGACCGCAGCCGCCTTGAAGTGGACGCCGGAATCGATGCAGCCAGCGCGATGCAGATCCAGGTCGGGCAGTCGCTGCCGATGGCCTTCGTCGGCATTGAAGAGACCATCGACGGGCGCGTCCAGGCGGTGCTTCCAGCCCTCGAGGGCGCCGGTGTCGGTCTGCGCCTGCGCCTGACGATCGAGGATCCTCCCTCTGCACTGAAGCCCGGCATGGTGGCCGAGATCGCTGTACCCACCATGGAGCCGTCGCGACCCCGTGTCTCGATACCCGAGGCCGCACTGGTCCGCCGCGGTCAGATGGAGGGGGTCTTCGTGGTCGAACCCGACGCCGATGGTCAGCTGAGGGCGCGCCTGCGCTGGCTGGTCCTGGCTGCCGGACCCGCCGATGCACGCAACTGGGTGGAAGTCGAACGCGGCCTTTCCGGCGGTGAAAGGGTGGTCGTCGGGGATGCGGTGGATCAGCTGACCGACAATCAGCCTGTCACCGTGGACACCCCGGTGCAAGACTGATGGACAGGCCAGGCCTCGCCGGTCTTCTGGCAAAGCGACTGATCGACTCACCGCTGGTCCCGCTCATCGTGCTCGCTGCCCTGGTGATGGGGGCGTATGGGCTGACCATGACCCCACGCGAGGACCGGCCGGACATCGAAATACCCACGGCGCTGATCACGATTCCGTTCCCCGGTGCCGGTGTCGAACGTGTGGATGAGCTGGTGGCGCGGCCGGTGGGCAGCTGGGCCAGTCAGCTCGAACGCGTCGTCGAGGTGAAGACGGTTGCCGCGGCCGACGCAGCCTTGATCGAGGTCGAGTTCTCGACCGGGATCAGCGACGCCCAGGCCTACGGCGAATTGAAGGAACTGATGGAAAGCAACCGGAGCCGGTTGCCGCCGGGAGTCGGAGCGGAATCGATCCGCACCGTGGGCGACGAATTGTTCACGGGGTTGATGCTGACGCTCTCGAGCTCGGACTGGGGAGGCTACGAACTGCGGCGCCTGGCCTCGGAACTGGCGGCGCGCCTCGAAGCGGTCAACGGCGTGCGCGCCGTTATCGTGCATGGGGGCCAGCCGCGGGAACTGCAGGTACTGCCCCGCCCGCGCGACCTGGCGGCGTACGACGTTGGTTTGCTCCAGATGTACGAGGCCATCGAAGCGGCAAGCCTGCGTCTCCCAACCGAACCGCTGCGTGGCGACCTCACCCGGCAGGTCCGCGTGGGCGCCTGGCCGACCTCCGTCGCGGACATCGAGCGAATCCAGGTGGGAACCGGTCCGGCCGGTGTCATTTATCTTGCCGACGTCGCAGACGTGATCGACGGACCCTCCCCCGACGACTCCTACAGCCTGCATTGGCAACGCGGTGAGGCAACCGAGGTCGCGGCAGTCAGCCTGGCGGTCACCAGCATCCCCTACCGGAACA
This sequence comes from Thioalkalivibrio sp., assembly GCF_007692535.1. Lineage (GTDB taxonomy): Bacteria > Pseudomonadota > Gammaproteobacteria > Ectothiorhodospirales > Ectothiorhodospiraceae > Thioalkalivibrio. The sequence goes on from NZ_REBW01000049.1 coordinate 9,055, forward strand.
TCAGCGCGGTGACGGCGCGCACCCTGGAGCGCCTGGAGACACTGAAACCGCAGATGATTCCCGCGCACGTCCAGGTGAGCATTGCCTACGATGCCGGTCGGGCCGCCACCGAGACGGTCATGAGCGTGCTGGAGAATTTCTTCATTGCCACGGTGGTGGTGGTGATCATCATTCTGATCGGGCTTGGCTGGCGCGAAGCCGTCGGGGTCTCGCTGCTTCTCCCTGCCATCCTGTCGATCGTGCCCTTCGCCTACCTCTGGATCGGCTTCAGTCTCAATCCGGTATCCATCGCCGCCATGATTCTGGCTATAGGCCTGGTTGCCGACGACACCGTGATCATCATGGAAAACATCGGCCGTCATTTTCGCGAGGCCGGGGAACGCAGCCGGGACGTGGTGATCCGTGCGGTCGATGAGGTGGGCAACCCCACGATACTGGCCGTCTTTCTGATCGTCGCCACGCTCTTGCCCACTGCCTTCATCTCGGGCGAAATGGGCCAGTACACACGCGCCATCCCCATCGGCGCGTCGCTGGCCATTTTGTTTTCGCTGGTCATCGCCCTGACCGTCACGCCCTTTGTCGCTTTCCGCCTGCTGCGGTCGCCCACGGGCGATGGCGCCGGGGGTCCCCGGGACGAAGGACAGGACGAAGGCACCGAAAATGACCAGGCCACCCGCCAGGGCGAAGACCAGATGCCATCGGGTCGACTCGCGGACGCCTACCGGCTATTGCTCCAACCCTTCTTTAACCACGCCTGGCTGCGCTGGATCTTCTACGCCGTACTCGCGATCCTGCTGGTAGCCAGCATTTCCATGGTCGCGTTCCGTGCGGTGCAGCTGACGCTGGTTCCGTTTCTCGATCGCGAGGTCTTCGTGATCGAAATGGAGTTGCCGCCCGGCAGCCCGCTGGAGACCACCCTGCAGGCCAGCGCAGCAGTGGGCCGGGCGTTGCGCGAGTACCCGGAGATCGAGGCCTACACGGTCTTTGCCGGCACCGACGGCCCGCTCTTGATGGCGAGGCCTGGACCACCCGATCTGCCCACCGCATCCTCGCACCGAGCGAGCATCTATGTGCAGTTGCCGCACAAGGAGCAGCGCGTCCGGCTCAGTTACGAACTCGGCCGTGAACTGATGGACCGCCTGCCCGCACTCCTGGCGCCCTTCGACGGCCGAGCCTGGACCCGCCACATACCCTCCGGGCCATCCAACGACAACGACGTACAGGCGGAAATCCATGGAGCGGACCACGACCGACAACAGGCCCTGGCCGATATGCTCGCACGTCTCCTTGAGGAGCACGAAGCCGCCGTGGGGATCGAGCGGTTCCCCAAGCCTCCAGCCCCCGAGCTCCGCCTGACCGTTGACCAGACACGCGCAACGGCGCAGGGCGTGCTCCCTGCACGGGCAGCCGCTGCGGTGCAGATGGCACTCACTGGCCGTACGGCAACCGATCTGGACCTGCCCCACGAGCGTCAGCCGATCCCGATCGTCGTGCGGCTGCCAGAGACCGAACGACAATGGGTCGAGGATCTTGCCGGCCTCTACATCCACAACGAGGCCGGCCAGCCGGTGCCTCTGCGCGATGTGCTGGATTTCACGGAAGGCGAGACCACGGCGCACCGTCACCGCAAGAATCAGCTGCCCGTCGTGTATGTCGCCGCCCAGATCAATCGCGACCGAAGCCAACCCGTTTCGGTCCAACGCGACATTGGCGGAACATTGCGCGACCAGGACATCGAACAGCCCGACATCCGCTGGTTCAGTCCACCCGAGAGCGATCTTGAGACCACGCTGTTCTGGGGCGGCGAGTGGCAGATGACCCAGGAAGTCTACCGCGACCTGGCGCTCGCCGGCGTTGGCGTGCTGCTGGTGATCTACACGCTGCTGTCCGCCTGGTTCGGCTCGTATGTCATTCCGCTGTTGATCATGATGCCGATCCCGCTGGTCTTCATCGGCGTCATCCCGGCGCACTGGGCGATGGGGCTGGACATCGCCGGCCTCGGCGTGCTGGGCGTCATCGCGCTGGCCGGGATCGTGGTGCGCAACGCCGTGCTGCTCGTCGACTTCACGCAGCAGCGCCTCGAAAGGGGCATGGATATCCAGGATGCCCTGATCAGTGCCGGCGCGCTGCGTACGCGTCCCATCCTGCTCACTGCAGGGACGGTCGCATTCGGCAGCGGTGCCCTGATCTTCGAACCAGCCCTGAAGCCGCTCGGGCTGACGCTGGTCAGCGGTGTCGTTGTCGCCACCATGCTCACGCTGATTCTGATCCCGATGCTGTACTTCCACGTATTCGGAACCGGGTCGAGTACCGCAAGGGCTCCGGAACACCAGGAGGAAACGAGCCGATGAGCTTGAACAAGTACCGTGATAAACGCGACTTTCGCAGGACCGCCGAGCCGCGCGGCCAGAAACCGGACGCTGATTCGGGCACAAAACCCATTTTTGTCATCCAGGAGCACGACGCCTCGTCCCACCACTTCGATCTGAGGCTGGAGATCGACGGAGTCCTCAAATCCTGGAGCGTGCCCAAGGGACCGTCAACAGACCCCGCCGAAAAGCGTATGGCGATCCCTACGGAAGATCATCCCCTGGACTATGCGGACTTCGAGGGCAGGATTCCCGGGGGCCAGTATGGCGCCGGCACCATCTTGCTCTGGGATCGCGGCACCTGGACCAACATCACCGAAAAGGATGGAGAGACCCGACCCGCCAAGGAGGCCCTCGAACAGGGCCACCTGCTCGCATGGCTTGACGGCGAAAAGATCCGCGGCGGATACGCCCTGCATCGCACCGGGGGTAGTGATGGCAACTGGCTGCTGATCAAGATGGACGACGACCAGGCCGACCGCCGCCGAAATCCGGTGAACACTGAACCAAAGTCCGTAGAGAGCGGCCGCACCATCGACGAGGTCGCGGCGGACGAGTCATGATCAGCGAAGCTGAACACCGCATTCGCGTTGGTCACCACACTGTCACGGTGAAGCGTCCGGACAAGACCCTGTTCCCATCCGAGGGATTGATGCGATTACCAAGGATCAGGTGGTCGACTACTATCGACGGATCGCCGAAACCCTGCTGCCCCATCTGGATGGGCGCCCTGTGAGCCTGCAACGCTGCCCCGACGGGATCGACCGCTGGACCCTTGGCAACATCTTCCGGCGACTCGCCCAGAGGGAGGATCCTTTCAAGGCGATCGGTCAACGGGGCATTGCCATCGATCCCGAACGACTGGACAGATTATGACGGTTACGAAAAAGGGCTCGATGGACCAAACCAGTATTGTGGCGCGCGATCAGACCATCCCGATCCATCGGCTCGCCGCCGCCGGGCTTCGGGTCCTCGCGGTCATGATCCTCGTTGGGGGCGTCCTGGTATCGGCGATCTATTGGATCGTCGAATGGCAGACGCCGCCACTTCCCTGGCCGCTCGCCGCCGTCATCCTGCTGCAGATCCTCTTCGCAGTGGCGATCGCCTCCTGGGTCGGGTTGCTCTGGCGTCGCGCCGGCATGCTGCGAAACCTCGTCGCGCAGGACTACCCTGTCATGACCTGCACAGCCCTCTGCATGCGCCTGCTGGGTGAATTGATCGCCATCCTGTTCGTGCTCAGCTCCCTCGCTTTTTCGATCTCGTCGCTGGTTGCGGCAGATCTTGCCGCGGAGACCGCCCTGACCTGGCTGGACCTGCGAGCGGAGATTGTCGAGCCCACGACCTACGGGCTCGCCGCGATCACCGCACTCCTATGGCCGGTCGCCGGCCTGGTGGCGGGTGGCTTCTTCCTCTTCGGCGCCTACCTTTTCGCCGAAGTGCTCATCGCAAAACTGGAGTATTGGCGTGACATACGGCGTATCCGGGAGCAACTCGAATCCGGGAGTCCATCCTCCGTTGGTAGAGGTCCTTTGACCCACGGCGGGAACCATCGACTGTGACAGTTGGGCCTGGGCGGACCTGCAGCGGGTCTGGCCGATGCCCAATCCGAGGGTACTGGCGTTGCGGGCCTTCGATGGCAGGCAACTGGCCAAGTATTTGACGCAACTCCAACGCGAGCCGGGCGTGCGCTTTCGCAACACTCGCACCGGGGAGCCGCTGCGAATCCACTGAGGCTAGCCCCACGCACACATCCGACCCGAGAATGGCAGTCCGTCAGGCACCCCCGGGAGACAACAGTTGACCGTCGAAATCGCACTGGTTTTCACCATCATCGCCGCGGCGCTGTATCTGTTCGCCAGCGAAAAACTGCCGCTGGACATCACCGCGATCCTGATCCTGATCACGCTGATCGCGATCCCGCTGCTGTTTCACTCGCAGTGGCTGCTGGACCGGGGGGTGGATCTCCAGGCCGCGTTTCCCACGGTCCGGGAGGGGCTCTCCGGGCTCTCGAGCACGGCGACGGTCACGGTGCTCGCGATGTTCATTCTATCGGCCGGAATTCAGCGCTCGGGGCTGATCCACGTGCTTGGCCAGCGCCTGTTCCCGATGGTCGGCCGGTCCGAATTGCGGATGATCCTGATCATTGCGGCCCTGGTGGGTCTCATTTCGGGCTTCATCAACAATACCGCGGCGGTCGCCGTGGCCATTCCGCTGATGCTGGACATGGCACGCCGCCTGAAGATGCAGGCCTCGCGCTTGCTGATGCCGGTCAGCTTCTTCGGCATGCTCGGAGGTACCCTGACCCTGATCGGCACCTCGACGAACATCCTGGCCTCGGCGATCCTCGCGGACCACGAGGACTTCGGCCGCCAGATCGGCATGTTCGAGTTCACCCACCTGGGCCTGATCGTGCTGGGTGTGGGCCTGATCTACTTCGTGACCGTCGGCCGCTGGCTGATGCCCAAAAAGGACCTGATCCGGTTGGGCGACGACGAGGACCGCTTCATCATCGAACTGGGCGTGCCGCCGGACAGCCCACTGGTAGACCAGACCCTCGAGGAGTACAGGTTCGCGGTGAAGGCCTCCGTCCGGGTGCTCAAGCTCGTCCGCGGCGAGACGGTCCACATCAAACGCGCGGAAGAAATCCGGGTACGCCCTGACGACATCATCCAGGCGCACGCCGAACTGCGGCAGGTGATGGACCTGATCAAATCCGACCTGGTCGAGGTGCTCTCTGTATCGGGGGAATCCAGCCGGGTCCGCGGCGATGGCAAGCTCGTCCGCGTGCTGCTCCGGGAATCGCGATTGTTCGAGGACAAGGAGGTACGTTCCGCAAAATTCTGGAAACGCTACCAGGCGCGCCTGATCGGCCTCGAAAAGGATGCGCTGGAAGAACGTCGCATCGCCGACGAGCCGCTCGAGGTTGGTGGGATCGCACTGCTGGAGGTCTCAAGAACTGCGCTGGCCCGCCTTCGCGACACCGAGGACCTGATGATCCTGGAGGAGAGCCAGGATGAGTTCAACCGCCGCCGCATGTGGATCGCAGGCGGCATCATGGCCGCCGTGGTGCTCGGGGCCACGTTGACACCATTGCCCATCGTGGTCACCGCGCTCATGGGCGTGGTCGCAATGGTGGCGACGGGCAGTATCGACAGGGAAGGCATGTACGCCAGCGTATCGTGGCCGGTGATCTTTCTTCTTGCCGGCGTGATCCCGCTCGGCATCGCGATGACGAAGTCCGGCGCGGCCGATCTGCTCGCGGGGCTCCTGGCCGTTCAGGCTGGCGGCTGGCACCCGATTCTCGTGCTGATGGCCCTCTACCTCGTGACCACGCTGCTGACCGAACTGGTCAGCAACAACGCCTCGGTGGTGATCCTGGTCCCAGTGGCGATCTCGCTGGGGCATATCCTGCAGATCGACATCTTCGCGCTCGTGCTGGCGGTGATGTTCGCGGCTTCGACCAGCTTTCTGTCGCCCATCGGGTACCAGACCAATACGATGATCTTCGGCACAGGCCTGTACCGATTCACCGACTTCGCCAAGGTGGGGGCACCGCTGAACCTTCTGCTGATGGTGGTGACCAGCGTCAGCATCTGGTGGTTGTGGATTGTCTGAGATCTGGTGGCCCGTCGGAAAGCGTCAGCCTCCCCGGCAACGTCATCGCCCCGCTGCCAAAACCGGACCACGGCTTTCTCGGCTTCGACCCGAGGGCGTCGACAGTCTCGGCGACCGAATCGGCGTGCCAGGAAGGCACCGTGGTCAAGAAGTCGCGGAACTTGTTTCTTGGCACAAATTCCCAAACCTGTCTATATTACGCAGTAATCGGGGCTGTGACAGGCGGATGGGCTCCTAGGTAATCATCCCCAGGAGTCGCCCCAGGGACGCACATTTCGATCGTCGTCCGTCTAATACCAAGGCATCCCGATCGCACAAACCAAAAACTTTCGAGTTACAGTCGTTGCCGATGTTTCTCAATCAGTCGCCGACCCAATGAACCACGCGGACCCAACCAACGGAGACGACCGAATGAGCGACGGGCCTATCGTCATACTCGTGGACGACGACGCCGAGTTGCGGCGCTCGTTATCCCTGGTCCTGGGCCTCTCGGGTTACAGGACGGTCACCTACCCCTCCGCCGAGGCCCTGTTGCAGGAGCTGGATGTGCATTGCGACGAGCTCGGCTGCATCGTTCTTGATCTCCGCATGCCGGAGATGAACGGCCTCGAACTGCAAGAGGCCCTTCATGCCCGCGAGTGCCTGCTTCCGGTCATCTTCATCACGGCCTTTGGCGATGTCCCGGCATCCGTACAAGCGCTCAAGGGCGGCGCCGTCGACTTCCTCGAAAAACCCTTCGCCACGGAGTCTCTACTCGCTCGTATCGATGAAGCGGTCGAAGTGAACGGCCGACTGCGTGCCCGCGTCCAGGGGCAGCGGGAGACGCAGGAACGGGTGAACGAGTTGACACCGCGTGAGCGCGAGGTGCTCCAACATGTCACTGCAGGCCTCAGCAACAAGGAAATTGCGCGCGAGCTCGATATAAGCCCGCGTACCGTGGAGAAATACCGGGCCCGCATGATGGAAAAGATGCAGGCGGAAAGCATCGCCGAGTTATGCCAGATGTCCAGAGACGGCGAGGCCCGGGGGGTGGGCCTGCGGGGAAACGGATCGGACGCGGCTGAATAACGCCCGCACCCCGGTTCTCCGGCGTGATCACCGCCGGCGCTGGTGCTCTCAGCGGCTAACCAACCTGCGAGCGGCGCAGTTGTGCCTGGTAGCGTTCCAGGAAATACGCGATGGTCTCGGTGCGGATCTTGATGGATCCCGAAGGACGGTTCTCGTCCAGATCCTTGAAGCAGAAATACGGCGTCCCGGAGCGCTCGATGATCTCCTCGACCACGGAGTAGATCGGGGCGTCGTGGCCGCACTTGAAGCTCGACAGCTCCAAAGCGATCAGATTGGGATGGCGGGCGATGAATTTCGCGGCCCAGAGCTTGCGCGAGGTGTGCTCGGAGAAACTGTGTTTCCAGACATCGTCGATCACCAGCGGTGACTCGATGTCGCCAGCACGGACCTCGGCCCCGAAAAGCCGCTCCAGAAGGTCGGCGTCCAGTGGTAGCGCGTCCTGCCAGAAGATGGGGTAGCCGGCGCGCTGCAGTTCCTCGAGGATCCCGTGATTGACGCCCGGGTCGTTGTGGTACGGGCGGCCGAGGACGCCGATGCCAACGCGGCCGTCGCGTTCCAGCGCGTCCAGTTCGGCCCGTTGGCGTGAGCGCATCTTCTCGTAGAACCGCTCGAGGGCGCCCAGCCCCGCCTCGACCGCGCGCCGCGACTCCTCCAGGCTCATCCCCAACGCTTCGCCCCAGTCTTCCTGCATCTGCCGTGCGCAGAGCTGCGGCTCGTCGAGATTGACGAAGGTCTTCTTGAACGAGATGCCGTGCCTGGCAAACAGATCACCCTCGGTGACAAACGCCGCGTGGGTGGCCTCCGCCGTCGCCACCACGGTGGGGCAGGACTTCGACGCCTGCACGCCGTGGAGGCTTGTGGGCAAGCCGTCGATCATCGGGAAGAAGACGTGGGTCAGCGGCTTGCGCGCGTGCACGCGCTCGAGCAGATCGTGCACATGGGCGATACCCAGCTTGCTCGGGAAACATGGATCGATGCTGCCGCGCCGCGCCCCGCGGTGGTACAGATCCTGGTCGGTGTAGGCCGAAAAGACCAACTGGCGGTAGGACAGACCGAGTGCCATGAAATAGCCGACGAAGAACGGCGCAGAGGAATACAGATTAAGTACCCGTGGCAACCCGATGCGCAGCTTGCGCCGTTTTTCCATGGCGGCAAAGCGCCGAGCGCCCCAGCGGCGGCGCAGAGGGGCCAGGATGCCATGACGCGTCGGACTCCCGGCGACGGGATCAACGTCCGGGCGCTTGAATACCGACCGGGCGGCGATCTCCAGGAAGTTCGGGTTGCGCCGCACCACGTCATCGAGGTCGGCCTTGATGCGGCGCATCTCGCCGAGATCCTCCACCCTGCCCTTGTCGCAGTTGGCGACGATCACCCTGCGATGCCCCGGGGGAGGCGCGGACGCGGAGTCGCCGGAAGACTCCTGAATGGCCGCTTCCGGTCCGGCCGCATCGCTGTCTGCCGTGTGCACATCGATGAAGGTGCGAAGACAGAGATTCTTGCAGAAGTGACATCGCGTCTCTTCGCGGCGGATCGTTCGATGCCGGACCCGACGGGCCCGGTCGATCCCGATGAATGAGGTGGGCTGGTCATCGCGCCAGAGGCGCCGGACCTCCAGGGCGCAGCCGATGGCCCCGGACTCGCCGCAGTGGCGATGGACGCGGATGTCGCAGGACTGGCCGGTCCTGCGGAAGCGGGCGCGCAGGTAGTCGACCTGGCTCTTCACCGCCGCCAGGTTGTTCTGCGTGCCGCCCTGGAGTACGAAGCGACTCCCGAGCTCGGCCGGATTCGGGATCTGGGCAACGTAGAGCCAGATGTTCTTGGGCAACACGGCCGCCAGACCCGCGAGAATCTCCCTGTGCTCCCAGCCCTTGCGCTGCACGTCCACGATATCGGACTGCAGGAACACCGCGCAGCCATGATTGAATTCCGGCATCGCCTGGGCGCTCAACGCGACGTCGGCGTAGTCGTCCACCTCCACGCCGAAGGCCTTGGCGGTCGCCTGCAGAAAATACCCGTTGCCGGCCGAGCACTGCGTGTTCAACCGGAAGTCGCGCACGCGGCCGTCCTTCAGGAACAGCAGCTTGATGTCCTGCCCCCCGACATCGACGATGACGTCCGTTCCCGGATAGAAATGCTGGCAGGCATGGGCGTGGGCCACCGTCTCCACCAGGGCCGTGTCCGCGTGCAGCACGTCGCGGATGATGTCCTTGGCATAACCGGTGGTCCCCACTCCGAGCACCGTCAGCTGTGCCCCCTGCGCGGTCACGTGGCATTCGAGTTCGTCGAGGATCGCAACCGAGTCCTGAATCGGATTGTCCTGCGACAGGCGGTAGGCCTTGGCCAGCACCTCTCCCTCCGGACTCAGTAGAACGCCCTTCGTCGAAGTGGACCCGGCGTCGATCCCGATGAAGGCGGCAACGCGCTCGCCTGGCTGCAGGGTGACCGGCTGCCACGGCTCCTGACGAAACTCCTGAAGAAAGGCCTCCAGTTCTTCCGGGCTGCCCACCAGCCCGCGGGGAATCCCGTCGCCACGGACCTCCTCCCGGCTGCGTGCAATATGCGCCTCCAGCCCGGCGCGCCCGAGATAACGGCCGGCTCCCAGATCCTCCTCCAGCTCCCGTCGCCCGAATTCCGCGGCGCCCAATGCCGCGAAGTACTGGGCATGCTGCGGCACCACGATGTGCGCGTCGGCTCCGCGCGCGGGATCGGGCAGGGCCACCCCGCGCTCCTGCCAAAGGTCCCGCAGGTTGCGCCGCCAACACTCCTGCATGCCGCGGATGAAGGTATTCGGACCGCCCAGCAACAGCACGGTCGGGCGCAGGGTATGGCCGCGGGTCAGCACGGAAAGATTCTGCTGGACGATGGATTCGAACAGCGATGCCATCAGGTCTTCGGTATCGATGCCCTGCTTCTGCAGCGAATTGATGTCCGTCTCGGCAAAAACCCCGCACTTGCCCGCGACGGGATGGATGGTACAACCGTCGTAACCCATGGATCCGAGACGCTCCGGCGCGATCCCGAGCTTGCCGCTGATCTTGTCGATCACGGCACCGGTACCGCCGGCGCATTTGTCGTTCATGGACGGGATCTTCTTCTTCCCACGCGCACCCAGATCCTTGAACACGATGATCTTGGCATCCTGCCCACCGAGTTCCACCACGCTCCCGACCTCCGGATGCAGCATCTCCACGGCCAGCGAAACCGCGTGGACCTCCTGCACGAACCGGCCTCCGAGTTGCGCGGCCAGGAGGCCGCCCCCGGACCCGGTGACGAAAATCCGGAAGTCCGCGGCCGGATGACCGGGAAATGCCGTCTCGATACGGGCCAGAAACCCGGCCACGGTCTCCGCCTGCCGGGTCTCGTGCCGACGGTACTCCTGCCACAGCAACTGCCTGTCGCTGGGATCCATGACCACCGCCTTCACGGTGGTCGAGCCTACGTCCAGACCGATGACCAATCCCGTCGGGTGTTCACTGGAGCGTGGTCCTGGCGTTGTATCAGAGAGTGTGCGCATCAGGCCTTGTCCGCGAGGATTCCTGTATTCACGCGCTGCTGCTCCTTCCAGCCGGGGTCACGGGCCATCAGCCTGGCCACGTGACGGATGAAATTCGCTCCGCGCCCGATGACCCCCGGGTGTTCCGGGATCGGATGGAACGGATCGCCGAGATGCGGATGGCGGACCACGTAGGCCTGTACGGTCTCCAGGGAGAGATTGCACTCATGCAATGCCTGACGTAATTCGTCACGGGATTGGGTCTTTGCCTCGCTGAGCGACATCTGCACGCGGGAGTAGGCATTGAGTTCGCCGTCACCGGCGGTTTCGATGGGCAGGAAATTCATCTCGGGATAACGGGAGAGTACCGCGGCCTGGGCACCGTCGGACTGCGTCGACGGCATGCACCCGAACGGCTTCAGCGACAGGGTCATGTGCGCCTGACGGTGGTGGAACGCGTGGATGTTCTTGGCGATCTCTAGATACCCCTCACCGCCCATGATCCGCGAGTGGTAATACGGGTTGCCGATGCGTTCGAGCTGTAATTGGCCGGTCAGCGGCGGCACCGTGCCGCCGATTGCCGCCCGCAGCCGATCGTATTCCCGGTGCATGAGCCACCCCGTCAGCCGCAGGAGGCGATCCTGAAACAGGAAACGGGTCCAGGCCCCGAGCCGGCGCAGAGGCTGCAGAGGCCCCGCGGGAATCCGGTCGACCGCCACGACCCGGCGATCCCTGGCGACCCCATGCAGATTGTGGCGCATGTAGTCGATCCACGCGGCGATCGGCTCGACCCTCACCTCGGCACCCTCGCTTTCCAGGAACTGAAACATCCGGAAGTTGCCGTCCCCTTCGGTCGTCTGCGCCCAGAATTCGCCGGTGATCTTGACCACCGGCTTTGCACGTAAACGGTCGACCTTGATGTTGCGCTCGATGATCGAGCGGCACCGGGACAGCATCCGAACGTAATCCGAATCGCGCAACTGGCCCAGAAACTGTGCCAGGTCCTCGGCCGACCCCAGCGGCGTCAGCGGCCTCAGCAGACGGGTCATCCAGCCTGGGTGAGCCTCATAGCTTTTGTCGCGCAGGATCGTCTCGCATTCCGTCAGACACTCCTCGAGGACTGCGTCGACGGACTCGGAGTCCACGGCATAGGGCCGCATCTGATGGAATACGGCGTTTAGCACATCGGCGGCGAACAAGCCGTTCAGCAGGGCCCGATACAGCCTGAGATTGGTTTCGAAACCATCACCCACTGCTCCCGGGTCGTGGCCGTCGCCGCCCGCCTTCTTGTCGAAGGTGATCACACGGAATCCATCGAACCCGGCCTTGTGCAGCGCGGCCCGGTACTGAGCCTCGTACATGCCGAACCGGCAGGGCCCGCAGGAGCCGACCGTGACGAACACGTAGTCGGCGACAATCCGCTCTGGCGCGACCCCCTCTTCGTCGCGCAGGCGCGTGAGATAATTGATCAATGCCCCGGTGACGAAGTAGACAGGGTTGCATTGGCCCGCCGTGCAATACTCCCGGCCGGTCTGAAAATCACGGCGAGTGGGCGTCGCCAGGTGATCGGCGCGGTAGCCAAGACCCTGGAGGGTCGCCTTCAGGAGCCGGTCGTGGGCCGTTGAGAGACTGCCGAAGATCAGGGTGACATGACCCCGCTCCGCGCGCGTGAAAGGCCGCTCCGCGGGGCGCTTGTAGAATCGCGAAACACCCGCCTGCGCGACATCGGCGCGATGCACACTCATTGGTTCGGCGACCATTTCCGGAACAACCAAGTCCCGAAGGACCAGCGCTGCTGGCTCATTGTGTCAGCCTCCCATGGTTTCGAGGAACCCTGAGACCACCGGCCTGCTCCATCGCCAACCCGGTGGGAACAGCCTCAAGTGGCTTGACGCTGCAAGGCTCAGTCGAGCACGAAGGTGACCTTCATGTCCACCCGATAACTGGTGACCTTCCCGTTCTCGACTCTGACCTTCTGTTCCTTGACCCAGGCACCCCGAATACCGCGGATCGTCTTTGACGCCCTGTCGATGCCCTGCTGGATCGCGTCCTCGAAGCTCACGTTGGACTCGGCGGTGATTTCCGAAATCTTTGCGACTGCCATCATCGTCCTCCTTGGTGGTGAAAACCCTCGCTGGATCACATATGGGACAGGCTTGCCGCGCACGGTCTGACGACCGCACGCGACACCCGGGCTTCCCATGCCATTCCAGCTCCCACCCAAGAAGATAGAGGACACTCCGTCCGATCACCATGTGGGGCTCGCACCTAGGTAATCACACCCGTTGACGCCGTGCAGCCCTGCATCCGGACGGGTACAGCTTGACACCCGCCATTACCCCTGCGATGCGTTCGATCCTCCCGGCGAGCACACGCAGCATAAGGGCGGGATGAACCTGATCCCTTTCTGCCGCGCGTCTACGAGGGCCACGTTGAGGCCCTGACATCATCACCGCATGCCGCCTCCCAGGATGCGAGCGGCGGTGCAGAAAGGGGGGGTTGAAATGCTATTCTTGAACATCCGGCATGGCCCGCGAGCTCCCGGATTGCCCATCCGATCGCACGACAAATCATCCTGGAAACAAGGAACGCCATGAAACTGTTTACCTGCCGGTCCTGCGGCCAGCACCTGTATTTCGAGAACGTGGCGTGCACGCGTTGCGGCCACACGCTGGGATTTCTTCCGGATCGCCTCGAGGTCGCGGCGCTCAAGGCCAGCTGGGATGGATTGTGGCGGGCATTGGGGTCACGTCACGACAGCCACCGCTACCGCATGTGTGCGAACTCGACCGATTACGAGATCTGCAACTGGATGGTACCGGAGCACGATGCCAACCCCCTGTGTCTCTCCTGTCGCCTGAACAACACCATCCCAGACCTCAGCGTGCCCGAAAATGCCACCCGCTGGCAGCGCCTGGAATCCGAGAAGCGCCGACTGGTTTACAGCCTGCTCCGACTGGGGCTTCCGATCCAGCCCAAACACGAGAATCCCGCTGGGCTGGCCTTCGATTTCCTTGCGGACAGCGAACCCGCATTCAATGAAACGGGCAAGGTCCTGACGGGACATGCCGACGGCCTGATCACCATCAACATTGCCGAGGCCGATCCCGCCACCCGAGAGCGCATGCGCCAGGATATGGCCGAGCCCTACCGGACCATCCTGGGGCACTTCCGCCACGAGTCGGGGCACTACTACTGGGACCGCCTGGTCCGGGGCAGTCAATGGATGGACGAGTTCCATCGGCTCTTCGGCGACGAGACCCTCGACTATGGGCAGGCACTGGAGCGCCACCACACGGAGGGCGCTCCGGCAGGCTGGCCGGAGCAGTTCATCAGCGCCTATGCCAGCAGCCATGCCTGGGAGGACTGGGCCGAGACCTGGGCGCACTACCTGCACATCGTCGACACGCTGGAGACGGCCCAACAGTTCGGCATTCGGGTGCAGCCACGGGTGGGAGGCCGCGCTGAACTGAGGGCCGCGCACTCATTCGATCCCTATGCCCAAGACGATTTCCAGGTCATTCTCAATCACTGGCTACCGCTCGCGTTTGCCATGAACAGCCTGAACCGCAGCATGGGGCACGAAGACGCCTACCCCTTCGTGCTCGCCCCACCGGTGATCGAGAAACTGCGGCTGGTGCACCGGATCGTGAAAGACCCCCGCGCTACTGCATGAAGACGTGCCCTTCTTCCTGTTGCAGACGGATGATTTCGGCGTCCGCCATCGGCACCATGTGCACGAAACCGTGAATGTCCTCCGGTGCGAAGCCGCGCGCATGCGCAGCGGCCTCGCACATCCGGAACTGGATCGGCCCGGCCAGGGTCAGGCTCTGCGCACGCCGCATCAATTCGCCGTGCTCCGCGTAGTTCTCGATGGCGAAGAAACCGATCTCGTCTCCGTGCAGCACCAGCACGATGGAAGCGTCAAATGGATCGGCGTCATAGACGTTGTTCAGAAAGCTGACCCGGTCGAGGATGCGGTCAAACCGCTCCGGGTCGCCCTCGGCAACGTCATACACCACCTTCTGCGGCGCATAGTCGACCTCCTCCAGGCTGGCCATTCCCCACGGCGCCTCGGGTTCGGACAGCGCCGGTGCAGACATGAACATCGCAATACCGATAACAGCAAGGGCTTTCCCGATTATCGTAGACATGTCTTTCTCCTGAGTTGACTTCCGCGCCCGGGAATCTCCCGATTCGGCCGCTGCCATGGTTCCATGCGATCCAACCGGAAATCCGGGGGATGCGGCGACCGATCGATGATACCCGACTGTTGGTGGACGTCACCGCAGCCATCGGCATTCCCGGGTAGACATCCTGTCGGTGCAGATGCCGGGCGTCTTCGAATTTCTGCTATGCATGCTGTTCGTGCTGCTGCTTGGCGCGGTGAACCTCTAACGCCAGTCCTGTCCCGGCGCAATCATATCCAGAACATGCACCTCGTTCGTGCTTGCATGATATTCATAGAGGAAGGTGTGGCCCGCAACGGAGAACATGCGCACGTCCCCCTGAAACCGCGCACCACATTCAGGGAAGGTGGCCAAGGTCTCGACCAGGCGCGTTTGCAGCAAATGAAGAAAATGCAGCACATCCGGAATCTCGTCGACGGCGACAAAGTCGATCACCAGCACAATGGAGGCATCGACCTCGGGGCCGAAAATGACCTTGGCATCCTTCACCCGTGGAGCTTAGGAGATACGTGATGTTGCGCGAGCACGCAGGCGCTCGAAGTATGCATCGTCCGCGACCACACCCTGCCCCCCTTCAATCGCCGCTCGACTGCTTTTCAGCCGCCGGTTGATTTCGAGCTGGGCCATCAGCGCGTCGATGACGTTGCGCGTACCTGCTGCGACCTCAGCCTTGAGCGGTTCCGCGAGAAGTGCATCAGCCAGAGCGCGCACGTCTTCCATAGCAAACACTGCCGCGATCTCGCGATGGTTCTTGGTCACGGTCACCGGCTCACGGCGGGCTGCTTCCAGCAAGCGCCCGAAGGTATTCTTGGCTTCCACAGCCGTCACAGTCTTCATGGATAGATACCCCGCATTACAAGCCAATACAGCCATTATGGCCGAAATGGCTTGTAACGCCAAAATATCCGGCGACTTCAGCCCAAGTCCCACAGGCATCTAGTGGGCCATGCGGAAAGTTCGGACCTGATTATCACGGAAGCTCCGCAGAGGATCCCTTCGCGCGCAGGGCGCGCTCCCACGGCTCCTTGTCCTTGTAGGAGCCTGCCTTGCAGGCGAAGGTTTTGGCGGTTTCGCTGCGATGAATGCGATTTTCCCGGCTTGCGGAGGATTCGTGATCATCAGGAGGCCGGAAGTTCTCGAGTTTCTGCTATACATGCTGTTCGTGCTGCTGATTGGCGCGGTGAACCTCTGGGTCAGCTTCGGGCTGGCTCTTTGTGTCGCGCTCAGGGCCAGGGGAACGCGTATCGGTGCGGGGGCACAACGCATGGCAAGGGAGAACACATGAATCTCGAGAAAGTGGTTTTCGGCTTCTTCATCATCCTGGCGCTGACGCTGAACTTCGGCTTCTTTCTCGGCGAGATCGACAATCCCGCGCATCACAACGTCTACGAGTTGTTCGCCGCCGTCGTCGTGAACCTGATCGCGACGGTCCTCAAGTTCGGCGACCGGACCCAGACCGGGGCGCTGCTGCTGGCCACCTCGCTGGTCGCGGTCCTGCAGTTGTTTGCCGCTGCCGCCGTCTGGGCCTATGCCGTGAACATCAGCGCGGCCGGGATGGACGGCATGATGATGGCCAGCATCGTGTCGCTCGCGGGAGGCGCGATGCTCGCGAACGTGATCTCGGTGGTGCTGTTGATCGCCGATACCGTGAACCTGCGCCGCTGAGGCAATCGTGGACAAGGTCCTGTTTCTCTTCCTGCGGCGCATGCGTGCGCCGCTCCTGCTGCTGATGGCGGCGTACAGCATCTCCATCACCGGCCTGGTCCTGATCCCGGGCGTGGACGACCAGGGCGAGGTCTGGCGCATGGACTTCTTCCATGCCTTCTACTTCGTCACCTATACGGCGCCGACGATCGGGTTCGGCGAGATTCCCTACACCTTCACCGAAGCGCAGCGCATGTGGGCCGCGCTGACCATCTACATGTCGGTGATCGCATGGCTTTATGCAATTGGTCGAATCCTTGGCCTGGTGCAGGACCCGACCTTCAGGCTGGCGGTCAGCCAGCAGGCCTTCGATCGCAGCATCCGCCGCCTGCGTGCGCCGTTCTTCATTGTCTGCGGCTATGGCGACACCGGGGGACTGCTCGTTCGCGCCCTGCTCCGGCGGCGCAAACGGGTTGTGGTGATCGACAGCGATCAGGACCGCATCACCGATCTTGCGCTCTCCGATATGGACTACCACGTGCCGGGGCTTTGCGCGGATGCGAGCAGTTCTGCCCGGCTCCGTTCGGCCGGCCTGCACAACCCGTTCTGCCAGGGCGTCGTCGCGCTCACCGACAGCGACGAGGTGAACCTCAAGATCGCGATCACCGTGAAGTTGCTGAACCCCGAGCTGCCGGTCATCTGCCGCGCGGAAAGCGTTGATGCCGAGAGGAACATGCGCTCCTTCGGCACCGAGCACGTGATCAATCCCTTCGAGACCTTTGGCGATCGACTGGCACTGGCGCTGCACTCTCCCGGGCATCATCTTCTGCACCAGTGGCTCAGCAGCGTTCCCGGCAGCGACCTGCCGATGCCGTTGTACCCACCGGGCGGTCGCTGGATTCTGTGCGGCTACGGGCGCTTCGGCAAGGCGGTGCACCAGGGCCTCACGCGCGAAGGCGTGACCACAGTCATCATCGAAGAGGATCCGGAGGGAACCGGCTGCACCCGTGACTGCGTGCAGGGCCGCGGCACCGAGGCAGACACGCTGCAGCAGGCCGGAATCGATGGCGCTGCCGGAATTGTCGCGGGAACCAACCACGACACCAACAACCTGTCGATCCTGATGACGGCGCATGAACTGAATCCGGATCTGTTCATGGTCGGCCGCCAGAACAAGGACGACAACGGAGCCCTGTTTGCCGCCGGACACGTCGATCTCGTGATGCGCCACAGCGAGATCCTCGCCGAGGCGGTGCTCGCGCACCTGACCTCGCCGCTGCTGCCTCTCTTCCTGAAGCTCGCTCGCGAACGTGACGACGACTGGGCCAACGAGCTCGTCAGTCGGATCGGCGCGGTCACCGACGAACGGGTACCGGAACTGTGGAGCGCCCCACTGACGCCCGACGCGGCACCCGCGTTGCTGCAGCGGCTGCGCTACGAGCCGCTCTCCCTGGGGCAACTGCTGGTCGATCCGGGCCGACGGGAGCAGCAGGTTCCCTGCGTGACGCTGCTGCTCCAGCGCGGTGGCGGGAGGGAGAAACTGGTCACTCCCGACGCCGAGATACCGCTGCACCCGGGTGACCGGATCCTGTTCGCCGGCCAGCCGTGCGCGGCGTCGCGCATCAACCGGGCGCTGCGCAACCCGCAGGCCCTGGACTTCCTGATCACGGGCGAGGATCGTCCGCAGGGCTGGATCTGGCGCCGCATCGCACAGCGCGCGGCCTGACCGGGCTGCACGCACGGCTGAACACCCTCCCGAACCGAACGAAAGGCGACTTGCCGCCCACCGGATATACCCCGCGCGCAGGGCCAGATGGTACCTTAGCGCCTTCCCCAGCCACTCCGGAGCCCCAAAGATGTCCACGACCCTGATCAGCCTGATGGTCGCCCTGCACGCCCTGTCCGCCGCGATCTGGGTGGGTGGAATGTTCTTCGCCTATGTGGCCATGCGCCCGGCCGCCGCCGCCCTGCTCGCGGTGCCGGAACGCACCACACTGTGGCAGGACAGCTTTGCACGCTTCTTCCCCTGGGTCTGGGGCATCATCATCGTGCTGCTCGCAACCGGCTTCTGGCTGATTTTCGGGCTCTATGGCGGAATGGGCAACGTGGGCGGCCATGTGCACTGGATGCTGCTCCTGGGCCTGATCATGATGGCGATCTACGCGCACATCTTCTTTGCCCCCTACCGGCGCATGCGCCAGGCCATCGCGGCACAGGACTGGCCCGAAGCCGGTCGCCGGCTCGGTCAGATCCGCATCTTCATCGGCATCAACCTGGTGATCGGTCTGGTCACCATCGTCCTCGGCACTGGCGGGCGCTATTGGTGAACGAGCATCCTCCCGGTGCGCTTGGGCTTCACGTCACGGTACGCTGCGGGTGAATCAAGCGACCGGCAACCTGGCTGAGCCTCATGGCTAACCGCCATGATCCTGCGCCACCCCTGACGATGAAAAGCCACAATCCGTAGGTCGGGTTAGCCCCAAGGGCGTAACCCGACGGGTCTCGCACCCACCCATGGCCGCAAAGCAGCGTCGTC
>NZ_REBW01000238.1 GCF_007692535.1 Thioalkalivibrio sp.
CGTCCATGTAGGACATCGCGTAACGGCCCTGGTAGAAGAACTCCTGCCACTGCCGCACCATGCCGAGATAGCGGTTGTTCAGGTTCACGATCTTGATCGGCAGATGGTACTGCAGGCAGGTCGACAGTTCCTGGATGCACATCTGGATGCTCGCCTCCCCGGTCACACAGGCCACGGTGGCATCGGGATTCGCGAACTGTGCACCCATCGCGAAGGGCAGGCCGACACCCATGGTTCCGAGGCCGCCGGAATTGATCCAGCGGTTGGGCTTGTCGAAGCCGTAGAACTGGGCAGCCCACATCTGGTGCTGGCCGACGTCGGAGGTTACGAAGGCATCACCGCCGGTCAGTTCCCAGAGCTTGCGCACCACGTACTGCGGCTTGATCAGCGGCGAGGACTTGTCGTACTTCAGGCAATCCTTCGCGCGCCATTCCTCGATCTGTCGCCACCAGGCGGTCAGGGCTTCCGTGTCCGGCTTGGTGTTCATGGATTCCAGCTCGCGGATCATTTCGCGCAGAACCGACTCGACCTGGCCGACGATCGGGATGTCCACCTTCACGTTCTTGGAGATCGACGCCGGATCCACGTCGACGTGCACGATCTTGGCGTAGGGGCAGAATTTCTCGATGTTGCCGGTGACACGGTCATCGAAGCGCACCCCGATCGCGATCAGCACGTCGGCGTAGTGCATGCCCATGTTGGCTTCGTAGGTTCCGTGCATGCCGAGCATGCCCACGAACTGGGGGTCCGATGCCGGGTAGGCGCCCAGGCCCATCAGGGTATTGGTGATCGGGTACCCGAGCTTGCGCGTCAGTTCGGTCAGGGCCTCCGAGGCCCGACCCAGGATCACGCCCCCGCCGGTGTACAGCATCGGCTTCTTTGCCGACAGGATCAGCTCCAGCGCCTTGCGGATCTGGCCACTGTGGCCGCGCATCGTCGGATTGTACGAGCGCATCTTGATCTGCTTCGGGTACTCGAACACGCAGGTGTCGGCGGTCACGTCCTTGGGGATGTCGACCACGACCGGGCCCGGGCGTCCGGAGGTCGCCACATAGAACGCCTTCTTGATGGTCAGCGCCAGGTCCTTGACGTCCTTGACCAGGAAGTTGTGCTTCACACAGGGGCGCGTGATACCGACGGTATCCACTTCCTGGAAGGCGTCGTTGCCGATCAGGTGGGTCGGAACCTGGCCGGAGAACACCACCAGCGGCACGGAATCCATGTAGGCATCGGCGATGCCGGTCACAGCGTTGGTCGCGCCAGGGCCCGAGGTCACCAGGGCCACACCACACCGGTCGGACGACTTCGCATAGCCCTCGGCCGCATGCACCGCGCCCTGCTCGTGCCGCACCAGGATGTGGGCGATGCTGTCCTGCCGGTACAGTGCATCGTAGATGTGCAGGACCGCGCCGCCGGGATACCCGAATACGACCTCGACACCCTCTTCCTGAAGGCAGCGGACAAAGATTTCTGCGCCAGTGATGGCGGCTGGCTTGGCGGGGGTCTCAGACATGATTGTGGTGCTTCCTGATGGTCAAGTACTGCGATCCTGTGCCAACCGCGTACCCCGGGTCAAAATGACATAGCATCGTAATATGAAATGCCCAGGGTTTCACGGTTTTCGGCAAAGAGCATCGCGGCCACAGGCCGCTCTACGCGGGACCGGGTGAGGGGGACCGGGCCGACGGCAACCCGGCGAGATGTTCTCGTGCCCGCGCCACCAGCGTGGCGGGGAGGCCGTTCTTTTCCGCAATGGTGAGGCCGAAGGAGACTCCCGGCTCCCCCGGCAACAACCGGTAGGTCGGCACCAGCCGCTCGACGTCGAACTGCATCGAGGCATTCAGGATGCCGGGATGGCGCGCGGCATACTCCTTCAATGGAGCCAGATGCGTATTGACGATTCCGCAGACCCCCCGCGAACGCAGTTCGTCGAGCATCGCCATCGCCAGTGCCGCACCCTCGTCCGGATCGGTCCCGGTACCGAGTTCGTCCAGCAGAATCAGGCTGCGCCCGGTGGCGTGCTCGAGGACCCGCTTCAGCACCTCGACATGGCCGGCGAAGGTGGACAGGTGATGCAGCAGGCTCTGGTGGTCCCCGACATCGACCATCACGCGGTCGAACCCCCCGATCATGCAGTCGCCTTCGGCCGGGATGTGCAGGCCGCACCACGCCATGGTGACCAGCAGACCAAGGGTCTTCAGGGCCACGGTCTTGCCGCCGGTATTGGGGCCCGTGATCAGCACCAGCGGCCGATCCGGGGGCAGATCGAGGCTCAGCGGCACCGGGCGTGGACCACTGCCCTCCGCGTACTGGAGCAGCAGCAATGGGTGATAGGCCTCCACCAGCGTCACGCCAGGCGCCTCGCGCAGCGCCGGTGCATGCGCGTTCATCTGCTGCGACATGCGCCCGGCGGCGAAGGCCAGGTCGATCCAGGTCAAGGCCCCCAATAGCCGTTCCAGCGCTGGTCCATGTTCCCGCACCGCGTCCGTCAGCTCGCGCAGCAGGCGCTGCTGTTCGGTGTTGATCCGTTCGTTCACGGTATCGAGCCGGTTGTTCAGGGGCACCGCCTCGATCGGTTCGATGATCTGGTCACGGCCACCCAGCGCCGAACCGCGGCGCACGCCCTTCACTTCTCCCGCCGCCTCGGCGCGCAGCACCATCACCGCCCGCTCCTGGTGCCACTGCACCCGCCGCGAGCCGCCCTCGGGCTGCAGGGCCTCCAGACGCCTGCGCACGACCTGCTCCACCTCCCCGCGCAGCCGCGCGCGCTCGGACGCGGCCTCGGCCAGCGCCGGGCTCGCTTCGTCGCGCAGGGTGCCGCCCGGATGCAGCGCCCCGTCGAGCCGCTCGAGCAGCGCCGTGGGGGGCCGCAGGTCGGCGAGATCCTGCGGATAGATCGTCGGCGTATCGGCCAGGGCCGCGGCCAGGCGCGCGCTCTCGCGCATGATCAGCTGCAGGTTGTTCATGGCCTGACTGGAGAGCGCAGCACCTGGATTCGACGCCTGACGCAGCGCCGGGCGCACGTCCGGAAGGACGCCGAACTCCGGCAGCGTACCCGCCTCCAACCGCTGGCGGGCGACGGTGACCGCGTCCTGCAGCGAACGGGCCACCGCCAGCGTCGGCGCCGGCTCCAGCGCCCGTGCGGCATCGGCGCCGTAGGGCGTCGCGGTGAGCCGCTCCAGCAGCCGCTGGATCGCCGGAAACTCCAGGGGTTTCAGATCCGCTTCCATTACGTTCCCCTCAGGGAGAGCCGACCCGAATGATGTTCGGGCCCCGAATCCGCCTGCGGATGTCCCGCGAAGCAGGATGTTGCAGTCGCATACCGCGCACCTGAAGAGAACCGATACGGGTCATCCCCATCGTCACTCAGCCTTCTGGTACATGGCCAGGTAGTCCTTGCGCTCCAGTGGCGGGCGCGCGGCCACCGCGAGCAGGTCGTCCAGGTGTTCCGGCGTGCTGATGCCTACCAGTGTGGTCCCGAGCCCCGGCGTCGAACGGTTGAACTGCAACGCACGCCGGGCCGCGTTCGGCTCCTCGGCAAGCCGCTGCGCGACCACATCCGCCGACTGGGTTGCGAGGTGCCCTTTCAGCAGGGTGTGCGAGGCCATCATGAAGACCTCCAGCTGGTGCGCCGCCTGCAGCGCCGAGGCAACGTTGCCCTTCCCGGTGGCGGTATTGAAACGGGTGAATCCCTCGAGCATCACCTGGTTGAAGGGCAGCATCGCCAGCTTGAAGTGATGTCGCGCCATGTCGTCACCGGTGACCGCCTGCGCAGCGCGCTCGGCCAGACCCTGCATCGACGTCAGCGACTGGAAAACAGGAGCATCGGTCTCGACCCGGAAACCCTCGAAGGTGCTGATACCGTAGGTCCGGATGCGGTTGTCGCGCACCGCGCGCTCCAGCACCTCGAACACGGGCTCCAGCTTGCGGTTGGTGGCCTCCTTGCCGATCTCCGGGATATGCACCTCGGGTTGATCGATCAGGAAGGCGTCCAGCGTCTCGACGCCGATCAGGCTGCGTGTGAGTTCGATCTGATAGTGGATGTACTCCGGCGTCAGGAGGTGCGCACCCTTCGCGAGATCGGTCTTCGAGCCCAGACCCTGCGCGACGATCTCGCGCTCGAACCAGGCGGCCATGTCCTCCGGCGGACCACCGCGCAGCGTGAGGAACCCGCCCTTGCCGATCAGGAACATCGCCTCGCGCGGCACGCCCGCGGCGAGCGCGGTGCGAACCCCGGCGCCAACGGCGGCCAGCGAACGGCCGTAGCGATAGTGCGCGCCTGTGTCGATCACGTTGATCCCCGCGCCGAGGGCGCGCGCGACCACGGCGCTGATGCGGGCGTCGACCTCGGGCGTCGCGGCGCCCCCGAACGTGCCGATGCCGAGGCTGGACAGCCGCATCTTCGCGCGGGTGAACTCGCTGTAATGGCCCTCCGCGGCACGCCCGGCCGCCATGTGCTCCTCAGCGTAGGCCCGGGTCGCCCGCGCATTCGCGTAGCCCGGAATCAGCTTCTGGGTCGACTCCATAAGAATCCTCGAATATGGAGTCGGCATCCTACGCGAGCGCAGCCCTGTGGCAAAAATGCGCCCCAAGCGCGGGGGGATACTTCGCTCTTCCGGGTGCGTCGACCCCGCCGGCAAAAAATGGAATCGCCGCGGCGGGGATGTGTGGATCTCGCGCCTCTTGCCGGCCCACCTGATCACCCTGCTGGTCGGAGTTGTATCTTTTCCGATTCTTAGATCACGCGGCGCAGCTCGGCGATGTGCGCCGGGCCGACTTCGCAACACCCACCGACAATGGTTGCGCCGGCATCCAGCCAGCGGCGCGCGTATTCGGCATAGCGCGCCGGGGTCAGTTCTTCGCGCCGGTCGGGGACGTTGGCGCCGTCTGCGACCTCGAATCCCGCCTCGATCGCACTGAACCCGTTGGCATAGGCGCCAAACGCGCGCCCGGCGTGTTCGGCCAGCGCCGGCAGCGCCGCGTCGACGCTTTCAGGCATCGAGCAGTTGAACAGCAAGGCTTCGACCTCGACCCCGTCCAGCGCCTCGATGGCTTCCCGCACGGTTTCGCCGCTGCGCAGCAGCCCGCTGCCGTCGTCGGCGACCGTCCACGAGACCCATACCGGCAGACCGGTCGACACCGCGCCGCGGGCTGCGGCCAGCGCCTCCGCGGCAGTCGACATCGTCTCGCAGATGAACAGGTCGACGTATTCTGCAAGGATCGCGGCCTGCTCGCGGTACAGCGGCTCGATTTCTTCCAGTGGCCGGACCCGATCCGGCCGGTAGCTGCCGTGGATGGGCGGCAGCGATCCGGCAACGAGCACTTCGCGGTCGGCTTCGTCGGCCGCCTGGCGCACGAGCTCGCCTGCGGCCCGGTTGCAGCGCACGAAACCGTCGTCGATGTCCGCGGAATCCAGCCGCCGCCGAGTTGCGGCATACGAGTTGGCCGTGATGACGTCTGCGCCCGCATTGATGAAATCGCGGTGCACGGCGATCACGGCCTCCGGGGCATCGAACAGCGCCCGGGCCGACCAGAGACCATCGCTGGTTTCAAGCCCGCGTGCGGCGAGTTCCTGGCCCATGCCGCCGTCCAGGAGAAGTCTGTGCCCGCCCTGAAGCCTTTGGGTCGATGTTTTCATGATGTAAATCCGTTGAATTTCAAACCAATCCTGACACATTCCCAACACTGCTGTCCCACCTACGCGGACCAGAGCACAAGCGGTATCTGCGGATCGAGTGGATCCTGCTTCCGACCGTGGGACCGTGTAAAGCATCCGCAAGCCGACCGATGCTTTGAATGGACTAATCTATAGTATGGACCGACTGGTCTACTGGATGAACCGATGAAACGCCCCACCAAGGAACGCCTGCTCGAGGGCGGGCTCGCAATGCTCCTCAAGCACGGCTACAACGATCTGGCTATCCAGGAATTGCTGGTGGTCCATGGCATTCCGAAGGGCTCGTTCTATCACCATTTCCGCAGCAAGGAAGACTTCGCTCACCAAGTCATCGACCGTTACATGCAGGAGGTGCATGCGGGCCTCGACGCCTGTCTCGGGGACGCCGGCCGACCACCGCTGGAGAGGGTGCGCGCGTTTTTTGAACTGTCGCGCGAGAAATACCGCGGCGAGGGGTACATGGGTTGCCTGCTGGGCAGCCTGGGGCAGGAACTATCGGGGGTGAACGACGCATTCCGGTTCAAGATCGAGGGGTGCTTCTCCGAGATCACCGCACGCGTCGCCGTTTGCCTGGAGGAGGCACGCCACCTGGGCGCCCTGCCCCGCGAAAGCGATGCCCAACACATGGCGGTGCTGCTACTCGACTGTTGGGAGGGCGCCGCCCTGCGCAGCCGGCTGCGGCGCGACCCGAAACCTCTCAACGCGATGCTGGACTTCTACTTCCGCTCGGTTGTCCGCTGAGCAGAAGGCTGGTTGGTTACGCGTCTTGACGGCGCGAGTTGGCCGTCTATAGTCATAACTAGACTGCGCGGTCTAATAAGTGGCTAGATCCAGATCCGTCGGCGGGCCACTCGATCCACCAACTCCCGTAAAAGGAGGACATCATGCGCATCACCAAATCAGAGGTTCCGGAGGTATTCAGCGTGCCCGGCGCTGTGGCACGGCAGATCCTGGAGTTCGGCGACGCGAGCGACTACGGCAAGATGACAGGTGAGTACTTTTCCCTGGCATCGGGCACGGATATCACGCCCCTGTTGCAAGGCCTTGAGGAGGACCTGTGTCAGTCCCCCCACTGGGGCTACATGATCTCAGGGAGGCTCACGGTGACCTTCTCTGACGGTACCGAGGAAACCGCCCGTGTGGCCGATCTGTTCTACTGGCCGCCGGGCCACACGCTGAGGGTCGAGGAAGACGCCGAGATCATCCTGTTTAGCCCGCAGACCGAGCACTGCGCAACGCTCGATCATCTCAAGCGGCAACTTGACCATTGACGCGGTAGAACCCCGGGGGAGGTGGCGTGTCCCACGACACTGCCTCCGGGGCACCTCTGAGTACTGGTGGAACGGCTACCAGCGGCGACCACAAAAGGCCGTCATTCAGCCGTCAAGAATACTCGACCGCAGTCGCGTGCAAAGCGGACATGTGATCATCACGCTGACCGACGCTGCCTCCCGGGCCGTGCCGGCAACAAACCGCAAGATCCGTCGCCCATGCGCAAGATTCTGCAAGTATTTGACCGACCCAGCCCCTAGGCTCGAAACAAGGGTGCCAGTCGGGATACCTGATCCCGGGAAACCCCGTCCCAGGTGGGCTAGCCGCCCCGGCACTGGTGCATCGGTCGCCACTGGCGCCCGGGCCCGTGCACCTCCGCGGCTGGCCGTACGAGCGGGGGATGTGGTGCCCTGAACTTCCTCAACGACAAAAATGGAGGATCGGCCATGCCTTTACACCGCTACGTCATCGAGCGTGATGTCCC
>NZ_REBW01000239.1 GCF_007692535.1 Thioalkalivibrio sp.
CGCTAACCCGACCTACAGAGCCGAGCAGTTGGCCGGTCTTCTGCAAAGACGTCCTGGATCTCTGCGGCGTGATTATTGCTTTCTGCCGCGGCCATGATTATTGTCCAGCGAGTTCAGGCGAGACTGGGAGTCCCCGCAATGGTACCGCTGCAACAGCAGGTCCTGCGCACCGACGCCGCCGGAATGCCGCTGGAGTGGATCGATTACCAGCAGGCGGTTCGTCTCTACCACGGTGGGCAGGTTTCCTATACCTGCGGCACCCTGCTGTACCGGGTCCGCGGAGGGATCAGTTCGTTTACCGGCCGCCAGTCGGTGGTGGAGGTGAATTCGATCATCGCGACCCACGGTACCAACCGTGCGATCCATCGTGGCTATGTTCCGCCGCTGAACAACAGCACCCTGTTCCGCCGCGATGCCCACATGTGTCTCTACTGCGGCAACCACTTTCCGGAACAGGATCTCTCGCGCGACCACGTGACGCCGCTCAGCCAGCAGGGCGAGGACAGCTGGACCAACGTGGTCACCGCCTGCAAGCGCTGCAACAACCACAAGGCGGGATATACGCCGGAACAGGCCGGGATGCAGCTTCTGGCGATCCCGTTC
The DNA here is from genome assembly GCF_007692535.1 of Thioalkalivibrio sp. Classification (GTDB taxonomy): domain Bacteria; phylum Pseudomonadota; class Gammaproteobacteria; order Ectothiorhodospirales; family Ectothiorhodospiraceae; genus Thioalkalivibrio. The sequence goes on from NZ_REBW01000239.1 coordinate 604, forward strand.
CGGCCCACGCATGCGGAGTACATCTACCTGAAGGGCCGGCGCGTGCTCGCCGACCAGATGGAGTTTCTGCAGGCCCACTTCCCGCGCAGCAGTCCGTTGCGCGAGCGGTTGCGTCGGGTTTGAAGCCGGCCCTTCCGGGCCTGTGCCCGCGAACCACTCTGCGCTATCTTGGTGGGATCTCCCGGCAGCCTTCGGGCGCCTCAGGACCCTTCTGCGTGAGGAACGCTCTTGAAATATCTTGGTGAACCCGACTATCAGCATGGAAGCCCGAGCCATGTCGGCGTGCTGGTCACGAACCTGGGCACGCCCGATGCCCCCACCCCGAAGGCCCTGCGCCGGTACCTGAAGCAGTTTCTCTGGGATCCGCGGGTGGTGGAGGTGCCGCGGCCGCTCTGGTGGCTGATCCTGAACGGGGTGATCCTGAACATCCGGCCCCGCCGCAGCGCCGCCAAGTACGCGACGGTGTGGACCAACGAGGGTTCGCCGCTGCTGGTGATCGCACAGCGCCAGGCCGAGGGCATCCGCAAGCGCCTGGCGAAGCTGGCGCCGGACCCCATGCCCGTGGCGGTCGGAATGCGCTATGGCAACCCGTCCATCCCGGACGCACTGAACGAACTGCGTCAGCAGGGGGTGCGCAAGCTGGTGGTGCTGCCGCTGTACCCGCAGTTCTCCGCCAGCACCACGGCATCGACCCTGGACGCGGTCTCCGAGGAGCTGCGCGGCTGGCGCTGGACCCCGGACCTGCATTTCATCTCGGGGTATGAGCGGGAGAACGGCTACATCAACGCGCTGGCCGCCAGCGTGCAGGAGCACTGGGATCAGAACGGTCGGGCGGAGCGCCTGATGATCTCCTTTCACGGGGTGCCGAAGCGCTACCTGCTGGCGGGCGATCCCTACCACTGCCTGTGCCACGCGACCGGGTTCCAGCTCGCCCAGGCGCTGGGCCTGCAGGAGGGGCAGTGGCAGGTCACCTTCCAGTCCCGTTTCGGTCGCGAGGAATGGCTGCGGCCCTATACCGACGAGACCCTGAAGGCCATGGCCGGGAAGGGCGTCAGGAGTGTCGACGTGATCTGCCCGGGTTTCTCGGCCGACTGCCTGGAAACCATCGAGGAGATCGGCGACGAGAACCGGGAGAACTTCCTGGAGGCCGGCGGTGAACATTTCAGCTACATTCCGGCATTGAACGACCGCCCGGATCACCTGGATTTCCTGACCGACCTGGTCCTGCGCCACGCACGGCCCTGGCTGGACACGCTGGACAACGATCCGGAGAAGCGTGCGCAGGCGCGCGAGCGGGCGCTGGCCATCGGCGCTGCGCAATAGGCACCCATCGGGTAAGGAACATGGCCGGCACTGTCGAGATCGGGGCCGTGATCATCGGTGACGAGATCCTCAGCGGGAAGCGCGAGGATCGGCACCAGGCGGCGCTGACCCGCTCCCTCGCGGAGCATGGCCTCGAACTCGGCTGGCTGCGCATCGTCGGCGACAACGCCGATCTCCTGACCGCAACCTTCCGCGAGACCCTGCGGCGCGATGCCTGGGTCTTCAGCTTCGGCGGCATCGGGGCGACACCGGACGACCGAACCCGCGCCTGCCTGGCCCGTGCGCTCGGCCGCCCGCTGACACGGCATCCCGAGTTCGTGGCCCTGCTGGAGGCGCGGTTCGGTGCCGAGGCCTATCCGAACCGGGTGCGCATGGCAGAGCTGCCCGAGGGATCCACACTGATTCCTAACCCGGTGAACGGAATTCCGGGTTTCGCCTGCGCGCGGCATTTCTGCGTGCCGGGCTTTCCGGCGATGGCCGAGCCAATGGTGCGCTGGGTGCTGGAGCAGCACCTGGCCGCCACCTTTCCTGCTGAGTTGCCGGCGGAACGGTCTCTGCGCCTGTTCGGGGTCCCGGAGAGTCGACTCGTTCCGCTACTGGAGGCGATGGAGGGTCGCTACCCGGACCTGCGCATCTCCAGCCTGCCCGGTTTCCAGGGTGACGGGCCACGGATCGAGCTGGGCGTGCGTGGCGAGGCAGCACGGGTGGAGGTGGCCTTTGAGGACCTGAAGCGGGTCCTCGTGGCGGAAGGGTTCGCGAGCCGGGAACGGGACCTCGAGTTGCTCCCCGAGCGGCAGCCGCGTCCGGACTAGCGCACCAGCGGGAAGTCCGGTAGCAGAGCGCTTCGCCGCGTGCGCCGGTCATGCGTCGGACAGGAGTGCCATAGGCACGCCAGGCACGCCGGCGCTGTATAGTGAACGAGTTGCCGCCGTGACCGGCGGGCCCTGTTGAACCTGACCGCCCTGCTCCGGAGTCTTCCGCGTGGAATCGGCTGCGTCCCTTCCTGCCTCCTGCTTCATCGACGACCTGGCGACCACCGGGCTGGCGGTCATGCCCGGCTTTGTGGAACCGTTTCTGGTGGCTGCGTTGCGCGACGAGGTCCACGCGGGGCGCGCGCTCGCGGGAATGCGCCGGGCCCGCATCGGGCGGGGGGAGGGCAGGCGCCTGGTCTCCGCGGTGCGGGGTGACTGGATACGCTGGCTCGATGGCTCGACCGAGGCCCAGCGGCTGTTCCTCGGAAGGCTGGAGAAGATCCGCCAGGAGGTGAACGAGGCCCTGTTGCTCGGCCTGTTCGAGATCGAGGCCCATTTCGCGTTGTACCCGCCCGGGGCCGGCTACCAGCGGCATGTCGACGCCTTTCAGCACGATAATCCGCGGCGCCTGTCCGCAGTGCTGTACCTGAACCGCCACTGGCGCCGGTCCCAGGGCGGGGAACTCGCGGTCTACGATGCCGATGGGCGCGAACTGCGGCGGGTGCTTCCCGAGGCGGGAACGCTGGTGCTGTTTCTCAGCCAGACCGTGCCCCACGCGGTTCTGCCCACCCGCCGCTGGCGTGCGAGCATCGCCGCCTGGTTCCGCCTGCGCGCGGCGGACAACCCGCTCGCCGGTCTTGCGCGACTGCAACCCGATGACATCGAGTCACCGCCCGTTGCCGACCCGCGCAGGCTCCGTGGCCGGGACTGATCGACCCGGTCCGACGGTTCCTGCGACTGCCCGGGGAATTGTGAGAGGATCAGGACAAAGGAGGCTGTCAGGATCAGCCGGTGAATGCCGAAACTGGGGAAACGGTGACTGCGAGCGATCGCGGTCCGGAATCGGAACGTGGCCCGGGAGAGCATCCCGGCCACGACGTCCCGTGGCTCCAGATCCTCCGTCTGCACCAGGCGGTCGCTGTCAGGACCGACCGGCGTTTCGGGCTGATCGAGGCGCAGGACCAGCAGTCATCCCATTGGAGCAGTCTCGAGGACTTCCAGCCGGGTGACGCCGACGGGCCCTGGCCTTTGGCCGCCTCCTGTATCCGCAGCGAGTCCTTCAGGAGCGCGGTCGAGGAGGATGGCGGCGCGAGCCTGTTCATCGGGGGGCCCTGCCTGCCGGACTGGGCCGCCGAGGACGAGGCCGGCGCGGCCCCATTGCAGTGGCGCCCGCTGTTCTACCGCGAAGTGCGGCTGGAACGCGTCGGTGACCGGTTCTCAATGGTTCCGAGGCAGCCGGGTTGGAGTGTCAACCCGCAGCTGCCTCGCCTGATCGAACGGCTGGAGGTCTGTCCGGATGGAAACCTCGAGGGTCTGGTCGAGGCGCTCGTCGGTACCGGCGAGCGCCAGCGGCACCCGCCGGTGCCCCCCCTCGATCAGCGCATCCTGGAGGCCCTGTCCGGGCGGATCCCGGGAATCGCGGCCGAACTCGCGGCGCAAGGGCCCCCGGATGAAGCCGGTCACAGACCCAGCCCCTGGATCCTGTTCGCCCCGGATGCGGCCGAATCGGGCCGTACGTCTCCACTGGTCGGCGAGTATCGGCAGCTGGAGGCCCTGCTGCGGGAGGATCCCTCGGATCCGGGTGGACTGCGGGTGCTCGAGGACGGTCCGGCGGGACGGGGTCTGCCGGCGGCGGCCGTGCTGCCACTGGTAGCGCTCAGCGACGCGCAAGAGCAGGCCGTGGAACGCGTGCTGCGGGGCGAGGGGCTGACCGTCATTGGCGGACCGCCCGGGACCGGCAAGAGCGAGGTCATCGTTTCGCTGCTGCTGAATGCCTGGGTCCGTGGCCGCAGCGCGCTCGTGGTGAGCGTTGGCGACAGGGCCGTGGACGTGATCCGCGAACGCGTGGGGCGGCTCGAGGCGGGCTTCCCGATCGCGGTGCGTGCCGGTACCGGGCCGCGGCAGGACGTCTCCGAGGTCCTGCCGCGGATTCTCGGGCGTGCCGATCCGGCGGCCTCAGAATCCGCTGCGGACGCCGCCAGCCTGCTGCATCAGCGGGATGCATTGCGGGACGAACGCACCCGATTGCTCGCCGCCCTGGAATCGGATCTGCCCGAGCGCATCGAGGCATCGGGGGGCACCGTGCTTGCCGCCTACGCCGAGTCCCGGGCAACCCGGGACGTGCTGGAGCAGCAGGAGGCGGCACTGATCGATGAGCAGGCCGAGCTGGGGCTCGCGTCCTTTGCGCCCGACAGGGTCGATGACGCGCTGGCCGCCACGCGCGGGTGGCTGGAGCGCATGGCGCACTACCGGGACCTGGTGCGGCAGGATGATCAGCGGCGCAGCGATCTCGAGCAGGAGATCCGTCAATGCCGTCACAGGCGGGATCAGGCGCTGGCCGAGGCCGGCCTGTCGGCGACGAATGACGGTGACTGGGACTGGCTCCTGGATGAGTCGGCTCCTGTGCTGCTGGAGGACTGGGAATCAGGCTCGGTGGCCTACCTGCGGGAACCTCTCGAAGAAGTCCTTGCCCCTTACGCGTGGCGCGACGCCTATGACCGTTGGCCGTCGGCGCAGGCGGCGGAGGACTGGGCGGCAGTTGCGCGGTCCCTTGCCGAGGCGGTCCGAGCGCTTTGCCGGGACCTGTCGCCGGAGCTGGAACGGGTCCAGGAAGTCAGGAGGGCGCTGGAGAAGCAGCAGGTGAAGCTTCGCGGTCTCGGGCTTCCCGAGGGCTTCGATCCGAATACCGGGTCGATCAAGGGTTGGCTGGCCACACACGCTACGCTCCAGGGCCTTGCCCGCGCCCGTAGGGATTTCCTGCCGTGGTCGCCGCGCTCCCGGCTGCAAAGTCGCTTGCGGCGCCTCGAACGGCAACTGCTGCCGTCGCTGCCGGCCGCGGTCCTGAACAGCCTGGGCGCGATGGACGAGCGCGGCCGGTCCCGTCTGGCCACCGTGCTGGAGGCCGCTCAACGCTCGGCGGAGCTTTCCGCGGAATGGGAAGAGTCGCAGAGGCTCATCCGGCCGCTGGAAGACCGGTTCCGGAGCCTGCGTGGGGATGCCGCTGCCCTGGGCCTGGTGGATGCTCCGGAATCCGTGGACCCGGATGCCTGGATCGATCTGGCGGCCCGGCACGAGCAGGCGGCGATTCAGGCCGATCGTGCCGCCGAAGGCTGGCGAAGCCGCGCCGCGAAGGAGAACGCCCAGGAGACGCTGCGCAGGATGGCGTCAGACTGGGGTGATCTGGTCGTCGACGTTCCGCCGCTGGCATCGTGGTGCCGCGGACCTGGGCGGGCCTTCGACGCAACGGTTCGAGCGCTCGCCTCGGAGCCGGAGCCGTCCCGGGTCATCGCGGCTCGGGAGGCCTTCTCCAGCGGGACCCTGACACGGCTGCGGCGATGCTGGGAGCGCGCGGCGGAGCATGAACGTTCGGCCAGGCGGCTTCGTGCCGAGTTGTTGGGTCTTCCAGCGCCCTCCGATCGCATCCGCGCCTGGCGCGGGGAATGCCCTGAGCAAGGCCTGCTGCATCTCGCCGACGACCGGGATGGCTGGCTGGAAACGGACGACGCCCTGAGCAGGCTTGACCGCATCGCCGACTGGTGCTTCCGCTGGAGGCTCTTTCAGCAGGAGGATCGACCGCTGGCGCGGCAGCGTGCCGAAGGGCAACTGCGCAGCGCGATCGACGGATTGGAGGAGTCGCTCCAGATCCTGCCACCGGGCCCGGCCAGTGAGCGCCTGCAAAGTCTCGTGGCTGCAATCCGGGAGGATCCGCTCAGGCACTGGCCCCTGACGGCCCTGCGCGATGCCTACGCGGCGTTCCAGCCCGATGCCCTGCAAGCGAGGATCGAGTCCATCGAGTCTGCACTTGGGCAGCGCGCCCTTGAATACGCGACCGCAGAACGGCTGGAACGCCTGCGCACCGACGGCCGCGTCTCGGATGTGATCAAGGCACTGCTGCAGGCGATCGAACACGATCCAGGCGGAACAGGGCCGCAACCCTATCCGGATTTCCGTGCCCTGCTGAGCGTGCTACCGATCTGGGTCGCCACGGCTGCGGATCTGCGGGCCCTGCCGTTGGAGCCCGGGCTCTTCGATATCGTCGTGATCGACGAGGCACCCCAGTGCACCCTGACCAGCGTGCTGCCCGCGATCTATCGCGGTCGAGCGCTCGTGGTCGCCGGTGACGCGAACCTGCTCGCCGCGGTTCACGGCATGTCCGCCGGCGAGGAGCGCGCGTTGGCTACGCATCTGCGGGTCGAGGCGTGGCTGGACCGCCTGGGCCACTCGGGGAATGACATCCACCGGGCCGCAACGAGTGTGCTGAAGGGGGGGCGTGAGGCCCCGATCCTGCTGGACGAGGTGTATCGCGGCCACCCCGAGATCGTTGCCCTCGCCAATCGCTGTGCCGATCGGCGGAAGCTGCGCCTGCCCCGCGAACCGTCTGACGGGAACGGGCCCGGCTGGGTTCGCGGCGTGCGCACGATCGTGGTGGAAGGCTCGGCCCGTCCCGGTGGTGATGGAAGGAGTTGGGTCAATGAGGCGGAGGCCGCGAGAGCGGCGGAACTGATCCGGGATCTCGTCGAGGAGGGGGTGGA
>NZ_REBW01000240.1 GCF_007692535.1 Thioalkalivibrio sp.
AACGCATGATTACCCAAGGTGCGAGTTGGCCCGTCGCGCTGGACCATCTGCCGGCATTGCTGGACGTCGTCGACGAGCAGGAGATCCCGCTGGACATCTGCCTCGACCAGGGTGCGGGTCGCGTGTCATTGCACGCGGCGTCGGTGCGTTGCCGCAGGCGCGACCGCAGCCTGTTCGTCGATGGCCCGGACAGTTCGCTGTGCATCGACCTCGAACTCCTCGCGGGCGCCCGCGCCATCAGCCGCGTATCGGGGTGCGCGCGCCGAATCAGCCTCGAGCTCATCGGTCGAGGGAGGCAAGCCCTGTTGACCATTACCGGCCCCGAGCCCGGCGACGGTCACGCGGGCGAGGTCTGGCAGCTGCTCATGGAAGCCATGTTGCCGAGTCCCCCAAAGGCCCGGCGGGATGCCACTGCCCCGATGGCGTTCTGAACTGGTTCTCTGGCGGGGAATGATTCCTGCCGGGGGGCTGCCTCGAGCAGGAGACGGCTGCATCGCCGACAGGGTTCCGGCCACCGATCGCAGCGACTCCCTTCGCCGACGCAACCTGGATGGGGGTCTGGATCCGCGCCACGCGGGGAGCTTGCCGAGCCGGTTCGATATAGAGTTCTCCCGAACTCAAGCCGGTTTCATCCCAGGGGGTCGTTCGTGGTCCATGCCATTCTTGCCCTCCTCGTCTGCCAGTTGCTGGGCGAGGTCATCGTGCGTGCCACCGGTGTGCCGATTCCCGGTCCGGTGCTTGGCACTTTCTTCATGCTTGCGGCCCTGGCCGCCCTGCGCGAGGTGCCGGAGGCGCTGAATGCCGTCGCCGGGGTGTTGCTGTCCCACTTGTCCCTGTTGTTCGTCCCGGCGGGTGTGGGGGTCATGCTGCACGTCGCGCGCATCCGGACCGAATGGCTGCCACTGCTGGCCGCGCTGTTCGTGTCCACGGCCCTGACCATCGCAGTGACGGCACTGGTGTTCTTCTGGGTGATGCGGCGCATGGGCCTGCACGAACCGGAGCAGCGTTCATGAACGGGGTACCGGATGCCACCGACAACCTCGACCTGCTCTGGGTCTACCTGCAGCAGGAGCCGCTGCTGTGGCTGACTGCGACCCTCGGGGCCTACGCGATCGGGCACTATCTGCACCGTGCGGCCGGCGGCTCACCGCTGGTCAATTCGGTGGCGGTGGCCATCGCGGTACTGGTCGCCCTGCTGGTGCTCACAGGGACCAGTTATGCCACCTATTTCGACGGTGCGCAGTTCGTGCATTTCCTGCTGGGGCCTGCAACGGTGCTCCTTGCGGTGCCCCTGTATCGGAATTTCAATCGAGTGCGGCGCCTGCTGGTACCGATGCTGGCAGCGCTCTTCGTCGGCTCGATCACGGCGGTGGTTTCGGCCGTCGCGGTTGCGGCCGCGCTGGGCGCCAGCCCGGAGACGCTGCGGTCCCTCGCCCCCAAGTCGGCAACCACACCGATTGCGATGGGGATTGCCGAGGGGATCGGCGGTCTTGCGTCGCTGACGGCGACACTGGTCATCATCACCGGCATCATCGGCGCGATGATCGTCACGCCGCTGCTGAACCTGCTGAGGGTCACGGATTGGGCTGCCCGTGGCTTTGCGGTTGGGGTCGCCTCCCACGGCATCGGCGCGGCCCGCGCTTTCCAGGTGAACCATCTGGCCGGAACCTTTGCCGGGATCGCGATGGCGCTGAATGCGCTGCTCACAGCCATCCTCGTGCCGCTCCTGGTCGGCTGGATCTGAATGGTCCTTGGCCTTTTGCAGCGTTATCGGGCAGGGCGCCGTAAGGTGCAGCCGAACCGCGCCGCGAGGGTCTTTGCCGGGTCCGGGCGAGCGCACCGGGCCCGCAGTGCGATGCCCTGCATCTATTGCACGCTGCCTGGCTGCGCCACTCCCTGCCGGCGGGCGGGAAGGAAGCCCCACTCGACGAGGGTTGGATCGTTGCTTCCAGCGGTGCACCATGGCGCCTGACTTCGAGCCATGGAGAGTGAAATGAGCGAGCAGGACATCTTCTTCGAACGTGACCCCTCACCCGCGAAGCTGGACGTGATCGGCGTGCCCGGATGGCCGCGGTGGCGCAAGGAGGTCTCGACCTTCCACTGGACCTACGACCGCACCGAAATCTGCTATCTGCTGCGCGGCCGTGTCACCGTGACCCCGGACGGAGGCGAGCCCCAGACCTTCGAGCGCGGCGACCTGATCACCTTCCCGGCCGGAATGTCCTGCACCTGGGAGATCCTCAAGGACCTGGAGAAGCAGTACAACTACCTGGACTGAGGCCGCATGGCCGTTTGATCGGCCTCGCCGCCGCGGGCAGCAGCCGGGGGGCTGCCCCGGACACGCCGGTCTGCTCTTCCTGCGCCTGGCCAGACTGCCGCATTCACGCCAGGTGATCGGTCGTGGACACCGGCCTTCACGCGTGTCCCGCTCGTTATTTTCCGTATTCGAGCACCTCGGCGATCCGTGCGGCCCGCTCCGCGTCCATGCCTTCGACCTGTGCGAGGGCATCGGCGTCGGCGGCCAGCGCCGCGCGGGCGCTGCCGAAATGGCGCAACAGGGCCTCTGCCCGATCCGCATCCACGCCGGGCAGGCTGGCCAGCAGGTAGAGCTGCGCGTCCCGCCGGATCGCCGGCTTTCCGGGTCGTTCCGTTGTCGAGGCGCCCTCCGCCGCGGCAAGCCCCAGCAGATAGATGAGCATGCCGCTGTTGTCCGCATCGGGGCTGGGGAGCACCGTGACCCCGTGCGTCACCACCATCATCGCGAGGGCGCGGTGGATATCCAGCGCCTGCTGGTGAAAGCGGGCGGTGTAGAGATCCCCCTCCACGATGTACACCACCCGTTCGTGCTGGCTACTGAGCTTGGCCACCTTGTCCCACAGGCTGCGGTCCACGACGCTCAGGATCAGGTCCGTCGCGGATTTGCGTTCGATGATCAGGTCGCCGGGCAGGAGGTAGTCTCCCAGGTCCATCTCGACGGACTCCAGCGTGACGCCCGGTAGTCCTTCCAGCCGGGAGATGATGCGGCCTCTTTCGCGCGTGTCGACGCGGATGTGCAGTGCGGGTGCGTTCATTTCGGCTCCTGTGCCTGTCTGGGGGTGCACAGAGGTAGCACAGACGGGACGCGGCTAACACCGAGGGCTTGTGTGGGCACCGGGTGGGATCGCGCGCAAACGGCGCCGGTCTCTGAACGCGGCAAGACATTCCTCACGGAAGCAGCGGGGTTTATACTCAGGGCTGTCACCCGCGCACCATTTCCCCATCCAGCGCCCCATTCGAGCGCATCCGGACTGCGTCGAACCCATGAACCCTTTATCTTTCCGGCCGGAGGTTCCGATGCGCCTCGAGGTAGGCTGCATGATCGAGATGCAATGCGCGCAGCCGACGCCGCTCCTGCTGTTGCTGCGGCCGCGCAGCGGTGCGCGCCAGTGGATCGCGCGGGAGAGCTATTCCCTGACCCCCCAGGTACCGGCAACCGAACATGTCGACATGTTCGGCAACCTTTGCCAGCGTCTGGTCGCGCCGGTGGGCTCCTTCCAGATCGAGAGCCGCTCGGAGGTCATCGTGTCGCCCTGGGAGGACGCGGGCCACGGGGAGGCATACGTGCCGGTCGAGGCATTGCCCGACGATGTCCTCGCCTACCTGATACCGAGCCGTTTCTGCGAATCGGACCGGCTGGGCTCGCTGGCGAACGAGATCACCTGGGGGCAGGCGCCAGGCTATGACCAGGTTGCCGCCATCAGTCGCTGGGTGCATTCCCGGCTGCGTTACCTGGCGGAATCGGACCCGATGCCCATCTCCGCCTCCGAGGCGCTGGAGCGGGGCGAGGGTGTATGCCGGGATTTCGCGCATCTCGGCATCGCCCTTTGCCGCAGCATGTCCATTCCCGCACGCATGGTGGCGGGCTACCTGCAGGATCTGGAGCCGATGGACCTGCACGCCTGGTTCGAGGCGTTTGTCGGTGGCCGCTGGTACACGTTCGACCCCACGCACCCGGATCAGAACAAGGCCCGCGTGACGCTGGCGCTGGGACGCGATGCCGCGGATGCGCCCGTCTTCAACCAGTTTGGCCCGCCGGTCACACCGTCCGAGATGCGCGTCTTCGTGCGGGAAATGGCTGGCTGATCCCCACGTCCCCGCGGTCGGGTCCCCGGTCTTCCTGCCCGCATGGCCCGCTAGCGATGGGGCATGGTAGGATTCAACAATCCGGCTGGGGTTTCTGGGTACCTGTTTCCAGGGTACGGGGCAGGGCGCGGATCCAGCCGCGCCGCCGTCGCGTCTTCAGGTGCGCGCCGTGACCCGGGCATGCTGAAACCGGTATGATCGCGCGTCGCGCCCCGCCGGATCCGGATGGCCCACCAGGTGCAGGTGGGATTCGAACGGATGGATGGTCTTCGCAGCCGAAGCGGAGACCCCGGTGGGGGCACCTTTTCCACGGGCCTAGATGGCCTCGTCGTCAGGAAATGAACTTGGACTGGTTGTTCCCATGGATGCGCCCCTGATCTCACTGCGGACATACGTCCATATCGATTCCCTGCAGCCGCAGGTTGCAGCGTATATGGCGACGGTGTCGCAGGGTTTCCTGCCCAAGCCGGGGGATTCCTGTCTCTGGCTGGAGGTTGAGCCGGGCCTGGCCATCCATCGGTTGACCGATATCGCACTGAAGGCGTCGCCGGTACACCTGGGGCAGATGGTGGTCGAACGTGCCTTCGGTTCGATGGTGATCCACCATCGCGACCAGGCCAGCGTCACCGAAGCCTCGGACGTATTGCTCCATCACATGCGCACCGATGAGTCGGCGCGGAAGAAATGCCGGGTGGCCTGGCAGGAAGTCATTCGCGGGATCAATGCCGATCACGCGGTGCTGATCAACCGCCAGAACCGCAAGGGCTCCATGGTCCTGGCCGGGCAAAGCATCTTCATCCTCGAGACCGAGCCGGCCGGCTACGTGATCTACGCCGCCAACGAGGCCGAGAAGGCCTCCAATATCACCCTCTGCGAGGCGCATGCGGTCGGTGCGTTCGGGCGCCTCACGCTGGCCGGTCGCGAGGGGGATATCGACGCCGCGGCGCAAGCCGCGATTGCCGCGGTGGAGCGGCTGAACCGCAACGCCACCTGAACCGCAGCATTCCCTTCCATGGAGTTCTTTGCCCTCGCCAGCCTTCAGACCGACCCGGAAACCCTGCAGCGGGAGCTGGGTGTCGCGCATCTCGCCCGTTGGTGCGCGTCGATCGACTCCGTGCTGGAACACGCTGGAGATCGAGGCCGGATCTACTGTGTCTGGGGCGAATTCGCGGTACACCGGGAAGCCATCCGCGGTGGCGTGCGTTTCAGCCTGCCCGGTTGTCCCAACGCGCTGGCCTGGACCATCACCACCGGCCTGCCACCGGCCCCCGAGGCGTTGGTGATCCACTGCACCATCAACCGCCGCGAGCACGACCCGGACTTCATCGAGACCATCGAGTCCTTCGTGGACGACTGGCGCCGGGGATTGGAGGCGGGGCTGACCGATACGGTGACCTGAGCGCCTCGGGACCCGTCAGCGCTGGCGCGGCTGACGAAGCAATCGGGTTACGCCCTCTGGGCTAACCCGACCTACAGTTTGCGGCTTTTTCATCGTCAGAGGTGCCGCGCGTCCGAGGGCATGAGGATCAGGGACGGTATGCTCGATCGCCCCGAGCGGGTCAGGTAGACGTTGAGGGTGATCCGCTCCCACGGGTCCTCGGACTCGCGCAGGTCGTGGATGCGGGCGATGATCTCGGCGCCGTGATCCAGCAGGTCGGAGGCGAGGAGGTTGTCCGCCCGGGGCAGGTAACCGAGATGCTCACCCAGCCAGGTGATGCGCACCGCGCGAGGATCGACGGGGTTGCTGAATTCGCGGCTTAGCAGCAAGGCCTGACCGGTACGCAGGTAGGGCCACAGGCGCCGGGCGTCGTGGTGCTCGAAGCCGGCGAGCGGGAGGCGTTGCAGGTAGGTTCCGTTGGCGCCACTGCGATTCCGCGGGCGTCGGGCATAGCCGGCAAGAGTCGGAATGCGCAGGGCCTGGCTCGGTGTGTGCTTGGGGCTCATGTCGTGCTCCATGAAGTGGGCTTGCCCCCGTTATAACGCCCCCGGTGGCTCACAGAGTGAGCCACCGGTCAAAAATTCCCGGACGCGGATGCGTTGTGCGTGGGCTGCCAATGCGCCCGGCGACTTGCGCCAAACCACGTCCGCATTGCCGCAACGCAAGTGGCCGCCCCGGTTCGGCTGGGCCTCGCGGTACCCTGCGGGGCCTGATGGTGCATAGGGTCTCAACGGGCGCAGCGAATTGCACCGGCCAGAATCAGGGCGCTGAGGATTTTCAGCGCGCTCCGCAACCTCGTGTGCATCGATGCTACCGAGCGCGTCTCCGTTGACGCGGAGTCAGTGAGCGCTGCCTTCGGAATAGCGCCGGGCCGCTGCGTGCAGGCGCTCCCCGACCATCTCCCGCAAGGCCTCGGGAGCGATGACCTCGACATCCGGGCCGTATTTGAGGATGTCCATCACCAGTTCGCGCGGGTCGGAGTACGGGACCTGCAACTCGAAGGCGCCGGCGTCCCAGCGGCTGATCTGGTCCGGGTGCCAGGACTCGTCGGCCACCCATCGGGCCCGCTCGGCGGTGAATCGCAGCACCGCCCACTCCCTGGCCGCCCCGGTGAAGATGCCAAAGCTCGCATTCATGTGACGGGTCAGGGTCCTGTCATCGCAGGCCCGAAAGTTCAGGCTCACCGGATGCGCCTGCCGGATCCGGTCCAGGGCGAAGGTGCGCAGATCCTGCGCCTTGTCGCAGTAGGCGATGACGTACCAGTTGTCCCGGTAGTGGACGAGGCGGTAGGGGTGGATGGTCCGCGCGCCAGGCGTGTCCCGTTCCCGCCCATGGTAGGTGACCGAGAGGGCTGTTTCATTGAACGTGGCACCCGAGACCTGGCCGAATATGGCATCGTTGCTTCGGCGCAGCGCCATCGGTTGCAGGGAGACCCTGCTTGCGACCAGGTCGGCGCGCTGTCCGCCCTCGCCCAGCAGCTTGCGGACCTTGGTCTTCAGTGGACCGATCGATGTCCCGATCAATCCCGGCTGCACTGCGCCGAGCAGCTGGTCCATCGCCAGCAACGCGTGCAGTTCGGTCTCGTTGAACCAGATCCCCGGCAGTTCGAATTCCGGGGCACCCGGATCGTAGCGGTAGCCGTTGTAGTGCCGGTCGTACAGGATCGGCGCCTCCATATGGTCGCGCAGGTAGCGGATGTCGCGCTTGAGCGTCGCGGCGGACACCTCCAGCCTTTCACGCAGGGTGTCGAAATGCACCGGGTGACGCGCGGCCCGGAGCAGCCCGTGCAGGTGGAACAGCCGGTCGGCTCGGTTCATTGAATCCCCCTCGGAGGTGCGCGCAGCCACTCTCCCCGT
>NZ_REBW01000083.1 GCF_007692535.1 Thioalkalivibrio sp.
CGTGCCCCGGCTCAGGATGTCGAGGATCTTGTCCGCGTAGACCGGGTCGGTCGCATAGCCCGCCTCCTGCAGGCCGCGCAGGAAGCCCTCGGTATCCGGGGCCTGCGCCAGCGCCTCCCGGTAGCGGGGGTTGCGCTGCAGGAAGTCGACGTAGTCGGCGAAGCTCTCGGCCGGACTGTCGTAGGCGCGGAACGCCGCGCGCTGTTGCTCCGGTATTCCGTTCACGTATTCGAGCGTGTTCACCTGCACCCGGGACCCGCCCCAGCCGGCGTCGGCCTTGATGCCGAAGAGGTTGTAGCTGCTCGAGCCGTCGGGCCGCGGGATCACGTGCCGGCCCCAACCGGTTTCCAGCGCGGACTGGGCGAGCAGCACCTCCGGTGCGACCCCCAGCCTCGCTCCGGCCTTCTCCGCATGCGGCCAGAGTTCCTGGATGAAGGCCTGGGGTGACTCGGGCCGCCATGTTGCGGCCGCTGAAGATCCGGTGCCGGCCGCGGGGGCAGGCGCCTGCCCGCTGGCGACGGAGGCCGGGCGGGAAGCGCGCACCGGCAACCGGTGCTCGGGCATCCGCAGTTCGGCGGCGCCGGCCGGCTGGACCATCCCCGGCGCCAGTTCCCGCAGCATCGATTCGCGCAGGCCGATGCCCTCGCCGCGTGACATCTCCAGGGCGATCTGCTGGTCGAACATCTCCCGGTAGAACTTCGTCTGGTCGCCGTCCATGCCGCTGTCGACGGGCATCGCGTCGCGCATGCTCTTCAGCATCATCTGGATGAACAGGGCCTCGAACTGCCGGGCCGCCGTGTCCGCGGCTTCCGGGGACTCCTCCCGCGCCAGGCGGCGCAGGTCGGAGAAGCCCTGGAAGTCGGCGTAGTTGTAGACTCCTGACACGTCGGCGTTCATCGGCGGCTCCCGGCTCCGGCTAGATCACGATCAGCTGGGCGCGCAGCGCGCCCGCCTCGCGCAGGGCCTCGAGAATGGCCACCAGGTCGCCCGGCGCCGCGCCGACGCGGTTCACCGCGCGCACGATCTCGTCCAGGGTGACGCCGGGGCCGAACAGGAACATGGGATTCAGCTCCTCGGCAATCTCGATCTCGGTGCGCGGCGTGACCACGGTCTCGCCGCGGGCCAGGGGGGCCGGTTGCGATACGTCGAAGGATTCGGTGATGGTCACCGTCAGGCTGCCGTGGCTCACCGCCGCCGCCGTGACCGTGACGTTGCTGCCGATCACGACCGTGCCGGTCCGGGAGTTCACGATCACCTTGGCAGGCGGCGCCCCCGGCTGGACCCGGATGTTCTCCAGGATGGAAACGAAGGCCACGCGCTGGCCGGGATCGACCGGAGCGCGGATGCGAACGGTGGAGCCGTCCTCGGCACTGGCGGTGCCGTTGCCGAGGGTGTCGTTGATCGCGTCGGAAAGGCGGTTGGCGGTGGTGAAATCGAAGCGATGCAGGTGCAGCTTCACGCTGTCGCCCTGCGCAAAGGCGCTCGGCACTTCGCGCTCGACGGTCGCGCCGTTGGGAATGCGGCCGGCGCTGGGCACGTTCACGCTGATCCGCGAGCCGTCACGGCCCTCGGCACCCAGCCCGCCGACGACGAGATTGCCCTGGGCCATGGCGTAGGTCTGCCCGTCCGCACCCTTCAGCGGGGTCATCAGCAGGGAGCCGCCACGCAGACTGCTGGCGTTGCCGATGGAGGACACCGTGATGTCGATGGTCTGTCCCGGCTTCGCGAAGGGCGGGAGATCCGTGTGGATCATCACCGCCGCCACGTTGCGCAGCTGGGGATTCACGTCCGGAGGCACGGTCACGCCGAGCCGGCCCAGCATGTTCTTCAGGCTCTGCACCGTGAACGGCGCCTGGGTGGTGCGGTCACCGGTGCCGTCGAGGCCCACCACGAGGCCGTAGCCGACCAGCTGGTTGTTGCGTACGCCGCCGACCGAGGCGAGGTCCTTGACCCGCTCGGAGCCGTGGGACGAAACCGGAACGCTGGAAAGGGGCAGCACCAGGGCCACGGCAAGCAGCCACGGCAGGGATCGCGAAGCCCATTGCGTCAATGAATGTCTGAACATGCCGCCGTGCTCCTCAGAAGGGCCAGATGGGGCTGTTGAAGAAACGTGTCAGCCACCCGGGGCTGTTGCTGTCCGCCAGTGTCCCGCTGCCGCCATAGGCAACCTGGGCATTGGCGATCTGTGTCGACAGCACGGTGTTGTCGGCGCGGATGTCCACCGGCCGTACCACGCCCTGCAGACGGATGTACTCCTCGCCCTGGTTGATGCGGATCCACTTCTCTCCCTGAATCACCAGGTTGCCGTTGGAAAGCACCTCAGCCACCGTCACGGTGATGTTGCCGTCCAGCTGGTTGCTCTGGGCGCTGTCACCCCGTCCGCCAAAGCTTCGCGTGCCATCGATCGCGTTGTTGAGGACGGGCCGACCGTTGACCGTCACGCCGCCGCCGAAAATGGTCGGACTCGGTATTTCCACACTGCTTTCCTTGCTGCTGCTCGTGTTCGCGGACTTGCGGGCCTGGGTGCGTTCCGCCAGGCGAACGGTGAGGATGTCGCCGACACGGTGGGCCTTGTCGTCGCTGAACAGGCCTCCGTTCTGGCTCACCTGGAAGATGGCGCCATTGTTGTGCTCCGGCGGTACCGGCGCCGCGGGCGCAACGGGTATGAACGCCGGATCGTCCCCGCGCACGACGCCGTGCGGGCCACCCGCACAGGCCCCAAGCAGGACCGGCAGCAGCAATGCTGCAAGGAGCCTGGGGTCAACATGTCTCAACATATCCATCGTGGCACCGTCCTTTCCGTGCTCGCCTATCGGCCGAGGTTGTTGTTCACGTACTGGAGCATCTGATCGGCGGTGGAGATCGCCTTGGAGTTCATTTCGTAGGCCCGCTGGGTCTCGATCATGTTGACCAGCTCCTCGACGGTGTTCACGTTGGAGCCCTCGAGGAAGCCCTGGATCAGCGAACCCCTGCCGTCGAGACCGGGAGTACCGGTCTGCGGAGCCCCGCTCGCCGCGGTCTCGGTGAACAGGTTCTGGCCGACGGGCTGCAATCCGGCAGGGTTGATGAAGTCGGCCAGCTGCAGCGCACCGACCTCGACGGGCCCGACGTTGCCGGCCACCTGGGCACTGACGGTCCCGTCCTCGGCGACGGTGATGCTCAGGGTGCCCTCCGGGATCACGATGCCCGGCTGCACCTCATAGCCACTGGAGGTCACCATCTGGCCCTCGCTGTTCAGCTGGAAGCTGCCGTCGCGGGTGTACCCCAGGCTGCCGTCCGGCATCAGGATCTCGAAGAACCCCCGGCCCTGGATGGCCACGTCGAGCGAGTTGTCGGTCTGTGTCAAATTGCCCTGGGTGAACATCTTCTCGGTGGCCACGGTACGCACGCCGGTGCCCAGCATCAGGCCGGAGGGCAGTTCGGTGTTCTGCGCCGACTGCGCACCCGCCTGCCGCACCGTCTGGTAGATGAGATCCTCGAACACCGCCCGGCTCTTCTTGAAGCCGGTCGTGTTGACGTTGGCCAGATTGTTCGAGACCACGGACATGCGCGTCTGCTGCGCATCCAGTCCGGTCTTGGCGATCCACAGGGCCTTGTTCATGGGTACATCCCCTTGTCAAAACTTCAAAATCGCAGCGCCGTCTACGAGAGGCGCAGCAGGCTGGCCGAAGCCGCGTCGTTGTCCTCGGCGGTCTTCATCATCTTCACCTGCATCTCGAAATGCCGGGCCAGGTCGATCATCCGGACCATGGCCTCCACCGTGTTCACGTTGCTCGACTCCAGCATGCCGTTCACCAGGTTCACGCCCGCGTCCGGGGGCTGCTCCAGCCGCTGTACGTGCCGGATCAGGCCATCCTCGCCCCGCACCAGCTCGGCGGGATCGGGGTTGACCAGCTTGATACGGTCCACCTGCGCCAGCGTATTGGCCTCCTGGCCCAGCGGCCGGATGCTGATGGTGCCGTCGCTGCCGATCTCCAGGGTCTGGAACGGCGGCACCGCGATCGGACCGCCGTCTCCGAGCACCGGCAGGCCGGTGCCCGTTGTCAGCAGGCCGACGGAGTCGACCTGCAGGTCGCCGGCCCGGGTGTAGGCCTCGCCTCCATCCGGGGCCAGGACCGCAATCCAGCCCTCACCCTGCAACGCCACGTCCAGATCGCGCCCGGTCGCCTGCAGCGGGCCGGGGCTGAGGTCCACCCGCATGTCCTCCGTCACCGCGTAGGTGCGGGTGTCGTGGCCCGACCCGGTCACCGGCCTGCTGGCGAAGGCATCCAGGGAAGCCTTGAAGCCGGTGGTGCTGGCGTTGGCCAGATTATGGGTGTTGCGCGCCTGGGCCAGGGCCGTTTCCTTGGCCCCGGACATTGCGACGTAGAGCATGCGATCCATCGTCGTTTACCCCGCTTACCGGATATTGATGATGGTCTGGGTGATCGTGTCGGCCGTGGAGATCACCTGGGCGTTCGCCTGGAAGTTGCGCTGCGCGGTGATCAGGTTCACCAGCTGCTGCGCGATATCAACGTTGGAAGTCTCGAGCCCTCCCGACTGGATCAGGCCAAAGTTGCCCGTGTCGGCCTGCCCCAGGATCACCTCACCGGCGCCGAAGGCCTCGCCCCAGGCGTTGTCACCCAACTGCTGCAGACCCTGGGGGTTGGCGAAGTTGGCCAGCGCCACCTTGCCGAGCGACACGGCCTGGCCGTTGGTGAAACGCGCGAACACAACACCGGTGGCATCGATGTCGATACCGTTCAGGCGCCCCGTGGTGAAACCATCCTGATTCAGGCTGCTTACGTTGAAGGACGCGCCATATTGAGTGGCTTCACGGAGATCAAACTCGATATTGAGATCCTCGGCACCGTTCCCCGGGCTGAACGAGCCGTAATTGATCGCTGCGGTCGGATCCGCCAACGATCCGTCAGCATTGAAGGTCAAGGATTGGGCCACTCCGACATCCTGCCCCTCGATGCTCAGGTGCGAATCCCATTGCAAAGGTCCGCGGTTCGCGAAATACATCGTGGCCGTGTGGGCCTGGCCCAACGAGTCGTACACGGTCACCGAGGTGGAGTTGTGGAAGGTACCGGGGTCGTCCTTATCGAAGGGGGTCGCGGCCGCATCGATCGCTTCCGCGTTGGCGTTCAGGTTGAGACGCGCACTCACTTCAGCCGTGGCTTTCGGCGGAGCCTCCGAGGTGGACAGCCGGAGGTCATCCACCAATCCGGTATTGAACTTGGTCCCGGTGGTGTCCTGCGGAGGGTAGACCTGCAGCCGCTTCGCCTCGGAATTGACCATGTAACCCTCGCGGTCGACCTTGAACGCGCCGGCGCGGCTGTAGACCTGCGTGCCTCCGTCGTTCAGCACGAAGAAACCTTGGCCGTTCAGGGCCAGGTCGAGATTGTTGCCAGTGAAGTCGATGTTGCCCTGACCGAACTGTTGCGTGACTGCAGACAGGCGGACCCCCGACCCGACCGCCGTCTGACTGATGCCGCCGTAGGATTGGGCGAAGACGTCGGAAAACTCGGCCCGAGACTCCTTGAAACCGACGGTGCCCGAGTTCGCGATGTTGTTGCCGGTGACACGAAGATCCGCGGATGCGGCGTTCAAACCGCTCAATGCTGTACGAAATGGCATGTCCTATCTCCTTTGCAATGCGCCATGGCCCGAGGGTCGCGCAGACCCTTTCAGCCGATCTGTCTTACCTTGGAAAAGTCGATCTCACCCAACCCCTCCACCTGAAGCGTCAGCGAACCATCCCGGTTCCCCACAGAGACGCTCTCCACTCTGGCAGCCAGGAACACCTCCAGGGCCTCGGTACGTCCTGCTCCGTGGGCCTCGGCCCGGAACTCATAAATACCGGGAGAGGCGATGTTTCCCGATTCGTCACGGCCGTCCCACCGGAACTCCGCCAGCCCCGCGCTGCGCGGCCCCAGCGGCATGCGGCGCACAAGCGAACCGGACTGGTCGTACACGCCGATCACGAGATCATTCGTTGAGGACGACAGCTCGGCTGCGCCCCGTTGGCCCTGCTCCGGATCCAGCACCGACATGTCCACCGGAACCATGACCTTGCGGTCCACCAGCCCCGCAGCCTGAAGGGCTTGCCCCGAGTAGATCGACTGGCTCAGCCCCTTGAACGATTTCTGCAGGTCCTCGATGCCCGAGACCGTTCCGAACTGCGCCAACTGACCCAGGAACTCGCCACTCTCCATGGGCTTGAACGGATCCTGGTTCTGGAGTTGTGTGGTCATCAACTTCAGGAAATCGTCCTGCCCCAGCCGGTCCTTGTTCTTCTCCGGTGAGGCCTGCTCGCTCGTTAAGCCCAGATTGGCCAGAAGGTCCGAGTCAATCCCGTTCATGAAGCTCTCCTCTTCGCCATTACTGCTGCCCCAGCTGCAACGTGCGCAGCAGGAGTTGCTTCGTGGTGTTCATCACTTCCACGTTGTTCTGGTAGGAACGGGAGGCGGAGATCATGTTGGCCATCTCCTCCACCACGTTGACGTTCGGCTTGTAGACATAGCCCTGCTCGTCGGCCAGCGGATGATTCGGCGCGTATTCCGCCCGTGCTTCCGCCTGGCTTTCCATCACCCCGACCACCTGCACTGGCGTGGCGGTGGCATTGGGTCCGACCCCTTGCAGTACCGAGGCGAAGACCGGGTGCTTGGCCCGATACGCCTGCTCGGGGCTGCCGCTGACCACCTGGGCATTGGCCATGTTGCTGGCCACGGCATTGAGGCGGACCGACTGGGCGCTGAGCGCGGATCCCGAGACATCGAAGAGCTTGAAAAGATTGCTCATGGCTTCTTACTCTCCCTTCAGGGCGGTACGCAGACCACGAAAACGGGCGTTGAGAAAATCCAGGCTCGCCTGGTACTGGACGGCGTTCTGGGAAAAGGCCGCCTGTTCCATCTGCGCATCCACCGTGTTGCCATCCAGCGAAGGCTGGCTGGGCACGCGGTACTGCGGCTCCATCCCCAGACCGGGCATGCCCACGGACTGGTGGGCCGAATGGGTGCGGGTCATCGTCACGCTCTGCCCCTGTTGCGCATGGCCCAGGGCCGCACGAAAGTCGATGTCCCGCGCCTTGTAATTCGGGGTGTCCGCATTGGCCAGATTGGAGGCCAGCAGCTCCAGGCGGCGTGAGCGCACCTGCAATGCATCGGCGTGGATACCCAGTGCCTTGTCGAACGAGAGGGACATACCCATTGCACCTCGAAAAACGTGTCTGCCGAATCCAAAGCAACAGACGTGCCATGTGCAGGGATTGTTTGATTTCAATTACTTGAAATGCGATTCGGGTCGTGTGGCGGCGTTGCCGCGGCAGGATTCCGCCACCCGGGCCGGCCGTACGCAGTCGCAACAACGAAGTTTTGACGCCCGGGCGACCGCGCGGCGGGCCTAACTCTCATGGCCTCG
>NZ_REBW01000154.1 GCF_007692535.1 Thioalkalivibrio sp.
CGAAGTCGTGATGCTGGGGTATTGACGGAGCGTCACGAAGTGGGGCCGGCAGGGTGCGAACCGGGTTCGACCGCGCCACCGGAGCGGGGCGGATTCGCTGGCGATCCCGCGCTACAATGCCGATCCGGTTGCGCCCGATCCGGGCGCGCCGATCGCCATCCATGCATCCAGACCGGGAATAGCCGTGGCCGATCAGAGCCGAATGATGATCTTCGCGGGCAACGCGAACCCGCAACTCGCGCGCAAGGTCGCCGAACACGTGGACCTGCGCCTGGGCAAGGCAACTGTCGGGCGCTTCAGTGACGGTGAGGTCCAGATCGAGATCCTCGAGAACGTGCGCGGCAGGGATGTCTTCGTGATCCAGCCGACCGGACGTCCGACCAACGACAACATCATGGAACTGCTGATCATGGTGGATGCCCTGCGCCGGGCCTCCGCGGGTCGCATCACCACGGTCATCCCCTATTTCGGCTACGCGCGCCAGGATCGTCGGGTGCGCTCGGCCCGCGTGCCGATCTCGGCCAAGGTCATCGCGAACATGATCGAGGCCGTGGGCGCGGACCGTGTGCTCACCATCGACGTGCATGCCGACCAGGTGCAGGGCTTCTTCAACGTGCCGGTCGACAACATCTATGCCTCGCCGATCCTTCTGGGCGATATCTGGCGCCGCGAGGCCGGCGAAGTCACGGTGGTTTCCCCGGACGTCGGGGGCGTGGTGCGGGCGCGCGCCATCGCGAAACGCCTGGACGATGCCGACCTCGCGATCATCGACAAGCGTCGGCCACGCGCCAACGAGGCGCAGGTGATGCACATCATCGGCGATGTCGAAGGCCAATGCTGCGTGATCATCGACGACATGGTCGATACCGCAGGTACCCTCTGTCAGGCGGCCCAGGCGCTGAAGGAGCACGGGGCCGCGAAGGTCTACGCCTATGCGACCCACGCCGTGCTTTCCGGGCCGGCTGTTGCTAACATAGAGGGTTCGATGCTTGATGAGCTGGTGGTCACCGACACCCTGCTTCTGCAGCCGAATGCGCAGTCCTGCAGTCGCATCCGTCAGTTGTCGGTGGCGGAGATGCTCGCTGAGACCATTCGTCGCATCAACATGGAAGAATCGGTCAGTTCCCTGTTCGTGGACTGACCCCGTTTTGGTGCGGCCGCAACGCGGCCCCGCCGCCCTGGGCCAACAGCCCCTGTCTTGCGCCTCATCTGGTCGCGGATGAGGCGTGTTCATTTTGGAGAAAGTCACGATGAGTACCGATTTTGTCATTGAAGCTGAACTGCGTGTGGAGCAGGGATCGAGTGCGAGCCGCCGCCTGCGCCGCGCCGGGAAGCTGCCGGGGATTCTCTATGGAGGTCATCAGGACCCTGCCGTGATCACCCTCGACCATAACGCCATCATGTTGAACCTGAAGAACGAGGCGTTCTATTCCCACATCCTGACCGTCAACCTGAACGGCAAGGCCGAGCGGGCCATCCTGCGCGACGTGCAGCGGCATCCGTTCAAGCCGACGCTGGTGCACGTCGATCTGCTGCGGGTCAGCGCCGACGAAGCCATCCGCGTCCATGTCCCGTTGCATCTTGTGAACGAGGAGATCTGCAAGGGCGTGAAGACCGGCGGCGGCATGATCAATCGCCAGTTGACTGAAGTCGAGGTCGAGTGTCTGCCCGGCGACCTGCCCGAGGCCATCGAGGTGGATGTGGCAGACCTGGAAGTCGGCGATTCGATACACCTGTCGGAACTCGTGCTGCCTGCGGGTGTGACCGTGGTCGCGCTCACGCATGAGGGTCACGACTCGGCGGTGGTCGGCGTGCTGATGCCGCGCGGCGAGAAGGCGGTGGACGAAGAAGACGAAGAAGGCGTCGAAGGCCTGGGCGGCGGCGAGGGAGTCTGATCCCGGGCGATGGCCGCCAACCGCACCGAGACGATGCCGATACGCCTGATCGTCGGGCTGGGAAACCCGGGCCCGCGTTATGCCGACACCCGACATAACGCGGGTTTCTGGTTTGTGGACCGGCTCGTGGACGGTCTCGGCGGGTCCTTTCGCGCCGAGTCGCGCTTCGAGGGCGAGGTGGCCCGGGTCAGCGTGGGCGGGACCGCCTGTGACCTGCTGAAGCCGTTGACCTTCATGAACAGGAGCGGCAACGCCGTCCAGAAGCTCGCGGGCTTCCACAAGATCCCCCCGGCACAGATCCTGGTGGTGCACGACGAACTCGACCTGCCGGTCGGCACCGCGCGTCTGAAGATGGGAGGTGGCCACGGTGGTCACAATGGTCTGCGCGATCTTCATCGGCACCTGGGTCCGGACTATGCGCGTCTGCGCATCGGCATCGGCCATCCGGGAATCCGGGAGGAGGTGGTCGGTTATGTGCTGGAACGTCCGTCGCGTGCCGAGGAGACCGCGATGCGCGAGGCGATCAACGCGGCGCTGGAGTCGGTGAACGACCTCGTGGCCGGGGACTGGGACAAGGCCGTGCGCAGGTTGCATGCGCGTGCGGCGCCAGATAAAGAGAAGGAATCATGAGCCTCAAATGCGGGATCGTCGGACTGCCCAATGTGGGCAAGTCCACACTCTTCAATGCCCTGACCCGGGCCGAGATCGCGGCGGAGAACTATCCGTTCTGCACCATCGATCCCAACGTCGGCGTGGTCGAGGTCCCGGATCCGCGCCTCGGCGCACTCGCGGAAATCGTGAAGCCGCAGCGTGTGCTGCCGACAACGGTGGAATTCGTCGATATCGCCGGGCTCGTTGCCGGGGCCGCGGAGGGCGAGGGTCTGGGCAACAAGTTTCTCGCGCACATCCGGGAGACCGATGCCATCGCCCAGGTGGTTCGCTGCTTCCACGACGACGATGTGGTGCATGTCTCGGGCCGGGTCGATCCGCTGTCCGACATCGAGACCATCAGCACCGAGTTGGCGCTGGCCGACCTGGATACCGTGTCCAGGGCCATTACCCGGCTGACCCGGGCCGCGAAGTCGCAGGACAAGGAGGCCATCGCCCGTCTGGAGATTGCCGAGCGCGTGGCGGCCGGGCTGGACAAGGGGACACCGGTGCGCGCGCAGGCACTCGCCGAGGAGTCGCTGGCGCTGCTGCAGGATCTGCACCTGCTGACCGCGAAGCCGCTGATGTACATCGCCAATGTGGCCGAGGGCGGCTTCACCGACAATCCGCTGCTGGCCCAGGTCGAGGCGCATGCGATCCAGGAAGGCGCGGAGGTGGTTCCCGTCTGTGCGGCACTGGAGGCGGAGATCGCCCAGCTCGAGGACGCGGAGCGGGCGGAATTCCTCGCGGAACTGGGCGTTTCGGAGCCCGGGCTGGACCGGGTGGTGCGGGGTACCTACAAGCTGCTGAATCTGCAGACCTTCTTCACCGCCGGGCCGAAAGAGGTCCGCGCCTGGACGGTGCGCCGCGGAGCGACGGCACCCCGGGCCGCCGGTGTGATTCACACGGATTTCGAGAAGGGCTTCATCCGCGCCGAGGTGATCGCGTTCGACGATTTCGTGGCTCACGGCGGGGAGCAGGGTGCGAAGGATGCCGGGAAATGGCGCCTGGAGGGCAAGGAATACGTCATGAAGGAAGGGGACGTTGTACATTTTCGGTTCAACGTCTGATGCTTGCCGCCCGTCCTCTGGAGCGCTGACCCGCATTCCAGAGGGACCGCCCGGGTCACCCAGGTGTTGGATGCCGGATATACGTCCGGCAGCGTCGTCCAGAACGCGTTGCCGCAAGTAACCATCGAGTCGTCAGGAGGCTCCCATGGATGTCATGGATAGGATTCGTCAGCAGGTTGAAGAAAACCCCGTGGTGATCTTCATGAAGGGTACGCCGCAGTTCCCGATGTGCGGTTTCTCCAGTCGCGCCGCCGAGGCCCTGAAGCGCTGCGAGCGCGAATTTGCCTTCGTGAATGTGCTGGCCGACCAGGAGGTGTTCCAGAATCTGCCGCGCTACGCGGACTGGCCGACCTTCCCGCAGATCTACGTGGACGGTGAACTGGTCGGTGGTTGCGACATCACCCTCGAGATGTTCGAGAACGGTGAACTGAAGAAGTTGGTTGACGAGGCGCACACCAAGCGCGCCTAGGAGCCTGTCGGGCGCGGTCTCCGGTGAAGGGCCGCGCCCCGCCCTTACCCCGCATCCTCGGGGGTCAGCGCCGCGCTCTGCGGAATGCCTGCCGCATCGATCCACCGGTTGGCGATCGAGCAGAAGATGTCAGCCGTCATCTCGGCGTCGTATGCCGCGCTGTGCGCGGATTCACTGTCCCAGATCAACCCCGTGGCCTCGGCTGCCCGAGCCAGCACCGTCTGCCCATAGGCCAGCGCCGACAGTGACACTGTGTCGAGGCTGCTGAAAGGGTGGAACGGGTTGCGCTTGATCCCACAACGTTCCGCGGCCGCGTGCACGAAGCCCAGGTCGAAATGGGCGTTATGGCCGACGAGGATGGCCCGCTTGCACTGGTTGAGCTTGACCTCGCGCCGCACCTCGCTGAAAAGCTTCCCGAGGGCCTGGTCTTCCGGATGCGCGATCCGCAGAGGGTGGAACGGGTCGATGCCGTTCACCTCGAGGGACTTGGGATCGAGCAGTCCACCTTCGAACGGGCGTACGTGCAGACTCAGTGTCCGCTCGCGGTAAAGGTGGTCGTCCGGGCCGCGTCGCAGGAATACGGCGGCGACCTGCAGCAGTGCGTGCCGCCGGCAGTCGAAGCCCCCCGTCTCCACATCCACCACCACGGGCAGGAAACCGCGGAAGCGGTTGGCCATGGGGCGGCTTTCGGGGGGCAGGTTCTGAACGTCAGTCATCGTTTCCGTGCGGTTTGGCGAATGGATTCGGGCTTTCTGGGCCTGGCGGGTGGATTCTGCGCGGGTGCGGAAGCAGCGGATCCGACCCCGTCCCGGCGCGGCGCCGGGGTTCGACTCGGCCATATGCCCAAGATAAAGGATTTTCGCCGATTTTGCGCCAGCTTTCGCGGAACATGGCAGCACGAACCCGGATCGACTTGACCTTTACAAGGTTCAGTCGGGATACTTGCGAACGTATCTGCGCCCTTTCCACACGATGCGACATGGTAGCAGAAAGGGCGCCTGCCCCCGGGCATGCAGCCACCCCCGGGCATCGCGGACGGCTTCTCAAAAGGGATCTCGCATGAACGCAAACGCTGACTCGCACGACATCGATCCGCAGGAAACCCAGGAGTGGATCGACGCCCTTGAAGCGGTGCTCGAGGCGGACGGCGCGGAGCGCGCCCACCAGATCCTCGAATCCTTGATCGACAAGGCCCGTCGCAGCGGCGCCTATCTGCCGTACTCGGCGAACACCGCCTACGTGAACACCATTCCGCCGCGCCAGGAACCCGTCTTCCCCGGGGATAGCGCGATGGAGCACCGCATCCGCTCCTACATCCGCTGGAACGCGATGGCGATGGTGGTCAAGGCCAACCGGGTGTCAGCGGAGCTCGGCGGCCACATCGCCACCTTTGCCTCGGCGGCCACGCTCTACGACGTGGGTTTCAACCATTTCTGGCGGGCGCCCTCGCATGAGCACGGCGGCGACCTCGTTTTCGTGCAGGGGCACTCCGCCCCCGGCATGTATGCGCGTTCCTTCCTGGAAGGGCGGCTGACCGAAGAGCAGCTGGACCACTTCCGCCGCGAGGTTGACGGCAAGGGACTGTCTTCCTACCCGCATCCCTGGTTGATGCCGGACTACTGGCAGTTCCCCACGGTGTCCATGGGGCTTGGCCCGATCATGAGCATCTTCCAGGCGCGGTTCATGAAATACCTGCAGGATCGCGGACTGGCGAAGACCGACGACCGCAAGGTCTGGAGCTTCGTCGGTGACGGCGAGGTGGACGAGCCGGAATCGCTCGGCGCGATCACGCTGGCCTCGCGCGAGAAGCTCGACAACCTGATCTGGGTGGTCAACTGCAACCTGCAGCGCCTCGACGGCCCGGTGCGCGGCAACGGCAAGATCATACAGGAGCTCGAGGCCATCTTCCGCGGCGCCGGCTGGAATGTGATCAAGGTCCTGTGGGGCCGCTACTGGGATCCGCTGCTCGCGCGGGACAAGGACGGGCTGTTGCAGCGGCGCATGATGGAGGCCGTGGACGGCGACTACCAGAACTACAAGTCCCGCGACGGCGCCTACGTGCGCGAGCACTTCTTCGGCAAGTACCCGGAGCTGCAGGCGATGGTCGCCAATATGTCCGACGAGGACATCTGGCGCCTGAACCGTGGTGGCCACGACCCGGTGAAGGTCTACGCCGCCTACAAGGCCGCGGCAGAGCACGCCGACCAGCCCACCGTGATCCTGGCCCACACCGTGAAGGGCTACGGCATGGGCACCGCGGGCGAGGCACAGAACCGCACCCACAGCCAGAAGAAGCTCGATGTGGAGGACATGAAGGCCTTCCGCAACCGCTTCGATATCCCGCTGTCCGATGCCCAGATCGAGGCGGCCGAGTACATCCGGCCCAAGTCCGACACCCCGGAGATGAAATACATGCTCGAGCGCCGCCAGTCGCTGGGCGGCTTTCTGCCGGCACGCCGGCCGCTGGCCGCACCGCTGGAGGTGCCGGACCTGGACGCCTTCGGGTCGCTGCTGGAGTCCAGCGGCGAGCGCGAGATGTCGACCACGATGGCCTTCGTGCGCCTGCTGACCCTGCTGGCGCGCGACAAGAAGATCGGGCGTTACGTGGTGCCGATCGTTCCGGACGAGGCACGGACCTTCGGAATGGAGGGGCTGTTCCGCCAGCTCGGCATCTATTCCTCGGTGGGGCAGCTGTACCAGCCGCAGGACCGCGACCAGGTGATGTATTACAAGGAGGACAAGAAGGGCCAGATCCTGGAGGAGGGCATCAACGAGGCCGGAGCGATGTCGTCCTGGATCGCCGCCGCGACCTCGTACTCGACCCACGGGGTCGCCACGGTGCCCTTCTACATCTATTACTCGATGTTCGGCTTCCAGCGCGTCGGCGACCTGATCTGGGCCGCCGGCGACATGCAGGCCCGCGGGTTCCTGATCGGCGGCACCGCCGGCCGAACCACCCTCGCGGGCGAGGGCCTGCAGCACCAGGACGGGCACAGCCTGATGATGGCTGCGAACGTGCCCAACTGCATCTCCTACGACCCCACTTTCGCCTACGAACTCGCGGTGATCGTGCACAGCGGGCTGCAGCGCATGTATGTGGATCAGCAGAAGGTCTTCTATTACATCACGACGATGAACGAAAACTACGCGCAGCCGGAGATGCCGAAGGGTGCGGAGAAGGGCATCGTGCGCGGCCTCTACAAGTTCGCGTCCGCGGGACGGCGCAAGAAACAGGTGCGGCTGGTCGGGTCAGGCGCCATCCTGCGCGAGGTGATCGCCGCCGCGGAACTCCTCGACAAGGACTTCAGCGTCTCTTCCGAGATCTGGAGTGCGACGAGCTTCAACGAACTCGCGCGTGACGGCCGCGACTGCGACCGGGAGGCGTTGCTGAAGCCAAAGGCCAAGGCGCCCGTACCCTGGGTCACGCAGTGCCTGTCCGGTTCCTCGGCGCCGGTGATCGCAGCAACCGACTACGTCAAGGCCCACGCGGATCAGATCCGAGCGTGGGTGCCGGGCCCTTATCGCGTGCTCGGAACCGATGGCTTCGGCCGTTCGGACACCCGGGCAGCGCTACGCCGGCACTTCGAGGTCGACCGTCACTTCATCGTGGTCGCCGCGCTCCGGTCCCTCGTGGAGGCCGGTGACTTGGAGGCATCGGTCGTGACCGACGCCATCGCCAGGTACGGGATCGACGTCGACCGTCCCAACCCCCTTCAGGCCTGAGACGGTCGCCGCCGTTCCCCCAGCCAGGAGCTGACATGAGCGAGATCATTACCGTGGATGTCCCCGACATCGGCGATTTCAAGGACGTGGAAATCATCGAGGTGCTGGTCGGTGTCGGTGACGAGGTGGCCCCCGAGGATCCACTGATCACCCTGGAGTCGGACAAGGCCTCGATCGAGATTCCAGCGCCGCAGGGCGGTGTAGTCCGAAAACTCAAGGTGAAGGTGGGCGATCGCGTGTCCGAAGGCGACGCGATCCTGGATCTGGAACCGGCCTCGGGGGGCGGGAAGGAGCCGGAATCGGAACCGGCCGCGGACGGCGGTGGCAAGGCGGCGGAAAAGCAACCGGCGCCGGACAAGCCCGAATCGGAGTCGAAGCCCGAGCCCAAGGGCGGAGCCGAGAAGCCCTCACAGCCCGCGCCCGCCAGGGAGGGCCCGCGCCCTTCGCCGACAGCGCATATCTCCGACGAGAAGGCCTTCCGCAAGGCGCATGCTTCTCCCGCCATTCGCCGCTTCGCGCGCGAGCTGGGCGTGGACCTCGCGAAGGTCGAAGGCAGCGGCCGCAAGAAGCGCATCCTGCGCGAGGACGTGCAGGGCTTCGTCAAGCGGGCGCTCAGCCAGGGCGGAGGCTCCACGCTGGGTGTCGAACCGATGCCCGAGATCGACTACAGCGAGTTCGGTCCGATCGAGACCCAGGCGCTGACCAAGATCAACAAGCTGACCGGCAAGAACCTGCACCGCAACTGGGTGACCGTGCCGCACGTGACCCAATTCGACGAGGCCGACATCACCGAACTGGAAGATTTCCGCAAGTCGCTCAAGGACGAGTACGAGAAGAAGGGCGTGAAGGTCACCTTCCTGCCGTTCCTGATGAAAGCGGTGGTTTCCGTCATGAAGCAGTATCCACGCTTCAATGCCTCGCTGGATGCGACCGGGGAAAACCTGATCGTCAAGAAGTATTACAACCTCGGCGTGGCGGTCGATACGCCCGACGGGCTGGTGGTGCCGGTAGTGCGCGACGTCGACCGCAAGAGCCTGGTCGACCTGGCCTCGGAACTGATGGAACTGTCGAAGCGTGCCCGCGAGCGCAAGCTCAAGACCAAGGACATGCAGGGTGGCTGTCTGACCATCTCCAGCCTCGGCGGGATCGGGGGTACCCAGTTCACGCCGATCGTGAACGCACCGGAGGTGGCGATCCTCGGTGTGGCACGCTCCTCGATCCGCCCGGTGTGGACCGGAGAGTCCTTCGAGCCGCGTCTGATCCTGCCGATCGCGCTGTCCTACGACCACCGCGTGATCGACGGTGCCCTGGGTGCCCGCTTCACCTCGGGGCTGTCGGGGCTTTTGTC
Organism: Thioalkalivibrio sp.; assembly: GCF_007692535.1. GTDB lineage: Bacteria > Pseudomonadota > Gammaproteobacteria > Ectothiorhodospirales > Ectothiorhodospiraceae > Thioalkalivibrio. The sequence continues at coordinate 9,154 of NZ_REBW01000154.1, forward strand.
CGACATGCGGCGCATGCTTCTCTAGTTCCATGCGGGAAGTTGCGGAGCGGGTTTCCGAACCCTGTCCTGTCCATGACGGTTCGCGTTGCGAATTCCAACCTGGAGTCGTCCGATGAGTAACATCACCACCATCAAGGTCCCGGATATCGGTGATTTCAAGGACGTGGAGATCATCGAGGTGCTGGTGCATCCCGGTGATGCAATCTCCCCCGAGGATCCGATGATCACGCTGGAATCCGAAAAGGCCAGCATGGACATTCCGGCGCCCGAGGCGGGTACGGTGAAAAAGCTGCACGTGAAGGTCGGCGACAGCATCTCGGAAGGTGATCCGATCCTCGATCTCGAAGCCTCCGGGGAGTCTGCAGCCAAGGAGGACGACGAGGACGAGGCGGCCACTCCCGCGCCAAAGGAACACGAGGGCAAGACGGCGAAAGCCGAAACGACGCCCGAGGCCAGGAAATTTTCCGGCGACACGGACCTGCAGTGCCAGGTGCTGGTGCTGGGCTCCGGCCCCGGAGGCTACACGGCGGCCTTCCGGGCGGCCGATCTGGGCCTCGACGTGATCATGGTCGAGCGCTACGCCGAGATTGGCGGAGTCTGCCTGAACGTCGGCTGTATCCCCTCCAAGGCCCTGCTGCATGCCGCGGAGGTGATCGAGGAGGCCGAACGCTTCGCCGAATTCGGCATCGACTTCGGCAAACCGAAGATCGAACTTGAAGGGCTGAGGAAGTACAAGTCCGGCACGGTCGGCAAGCTGACGAAAGGCCTGCAGCACCTGGCCAAGCAGCGCAAGGTGCGGGTGGTACAGGGCGTCGGCAGTTTCGCCGGTGCGCACGAACTCGCGGTCGAGGGGCCGGACGGTCGCCAGGTCATCGGTTTCGAGCACGCGATCATCGCCGCGGGCTCCAAGGTGGTACGCCTGCCGGGGTTCCCTTGGGACGACCCGCGGGTGATGGATTCCACCGGAGCGCTCGAGCTCGAGGACATCCCGAAGCGCCTGCTGGTGGTCGGCGGCGGCATCATCGGGCTGGAGATGGCCTGTGTCTACGACGCACTGGGCTCGAAGGTCACCGTGATCGAACTCTCCGACACGCTGATGCCAGGCGCCGACCGCGACCTCGTGCGTCCGCTGGAGAAACGCATCCGCAAGCGCTACGAGAATATCTTCCTGAAGAGCAAGGTCGCAGAGGCCAAGGCCGGCAAGAAGGGCATCGAGGTCCGTTTCGAGGGCGAGGCCAAGGAACTGCCGGAGACCGACGTGTTCGACCGCGTGCTGGTGGCAGTGGGGCGCAGCCCGAACGGCGGGGACCTCGCGGCAGAAGCCGCCGGCGTTCGGGTCACCGACCGCGGGTTCATCGAGGTCGACAGCCAGATGCGCACCAATGTCGAGCACATCTTCGCGATCGGCGACGTCGTCGGTCAGCCGATGCTGGCGCACAAGGCCTCCCACGAGGGCAAGGTCGCCGCCGAGGTCATCGCCGGCCAGAAGGTCCACTTCGATGCCCGCGCCATCCCCTCGGTGGCCTACACCCATCCCGAGGTGGCCTGGATGGGCGTGACCGAGGAGCAGGCCAAGCGCGACGGCATCGAATATACCAAGGGCGTGTTCCCCTGGGCCGCTTCGGGCCGGGCGCTGGCGCTCGGCGCCGACGACGGCATGACCAAGCTGCTGTTCGACGGCGACGGTCGGGTGATCGGCGCGGGGATCGTCGGGCCGCTGGCCGGCGACCTGATCTCGGAGGCCATGCTCGCGCTGGAGATGGGCGCCGACATGGAGGACATCGGCCTGACCGTGCACCCGCACCCGACACTGTCCGAGACCGTGGCCTTCGCCGCCGAGGTCGCGCACGGCTCGATCACCGACATCCTGCCGCCTCGGAAGCGGTGACCTGGGGGGGCGGGGGGGCGTGCGTGGTTTGATGCCGTGCATGGCCGGGACTGGGGTGGACGTGGTCAGGGCACGCTCGAGCCGTCCCTGGGCGCTCGACGGCGGCCATCCATGGCCGCCGACGGCCCTGACCACGTCCACCCCAGTTCCGGCTTTCAGCCTCTTGGAGCGGCAGCGTAGGGGCTCCGTCGGTGGTCAGATTCGTGACGTTTCATGGCAGGGATGTAGGAGGCCAGCCCCTGGCCGATGGGTTTTCCGGCGTCGGATCGGCGAGAGGGCTCGCCTCCTACGGGGGGCCACCACCCGGCGGCGTGGTTCGCCACGAGCCTCAGACTCATCGCCACGGTCCACAGTACAATGAACAATCGACGAGTATCGGAAAAGGATTGAAAGAATGAGTACCAACATTTCCCGCGTTGTCCTGGCCTACTCCGGCGGGTTGGATACGTCCGTGATCCTGAAGTGGCTGCAGGACAAGTACGGCTGCGAGGTGATCACCTTCACCGCCGACCTGGGCCAGGGCGAGGAGGTCGAGCCCGCCCGGGCCAAGGCCGAGGCGATGGGGGTGAAGCAGATCTACATCGAGGACCTGCGCGAGGAATTCGTGCGCGATTACGTGTTCCCGATGTTCCGCGCCAACACCCTGTACGAGGGTGAATACCTGCTCGGCACCTCGATTGCCCGGCCGCTGATCGCGCGCCGACTGGTGGAGATCGCGAACGACACCGGGGCCGACGCCATTGCGCACGGGGCGACCGGCAAGGGCAACGACCAGGTGCGCTTCGAGTTGGGTGCCTACGCGCTGAAGCCCGGGATCCAGGTCATCGCCCCCTGGCGGGAGTGGGACCTGACGTCGCGCGAGCGCCTGATGGCCTACGCGGAACAGCATGGCATCCCAGTGGATTTCGCCAAGCAGGGCAAGAAGTCGCCGTATTCCATGGACGCCAACCTGCTGCACATCTCGTACGAGGGTGGGCCGCTGGAAGACCCCTGGACCGAAGCCGAGGAGGACATGTGGCGCTGGACAGTTTCCCCCGAGCAGGCGCCCGACGAATCAACCGTCGTGGAGATCGGGTTTGAACGCGGCGACCCGGTCAGTCTGAACGGCATTGCGCTGAGCCCGGGGCAACTGCTGGCCGAGCTGAACCGCATCGGCGGGGAGAACGGCATCGGGCGCCTGGACCTGGTCGAGAACCGCTATGTCGGCATGAAGTCGCGGGGCTGCTACGAAACCCCAGGCGGCACGATTCTGCTGAGGGCACGTCGGGCGCTGGAGTCGCTGACGCTGGACCGCGAGGTTGCCCACCTGAAGGACGAACTGATGCCGCGCTATGCCAGCCTGATCTACAACGGCTACTGGTGGAGCCCGGAGCGGCGCATGTTGCAGGCGGCCATCGACCAGACCCAGTCGGTGGTCAACGGTTCGGTGCGCCTGCGTCTGTACAAGGGTAATGTCATCGTGGCCGGGCGGCGGTCGGAGTCCGACAGCCTGTTCGACGACGCGATCGCCACCTTCGAGGAGGATGCCGGTGCCTTCGACCAGAAGGATGCCGCGGGCTTCATCAAGCTCAATGCCCTGAGGCTGCGGATCGCGGCCAGCCGCAACCGGTCGCAGGTCTGATCCGGCCCGTCGCACCCGAGGCAGCTGCGACAAGCCGTCCTTCCGGTGTACCGACGTTCGCCCGTGTACCCTGGGGGATCGTCCCGCCACGTCGCCGAGCCGTCGAATGAATGACCGTCAACGCCCGGAACCGAGATCTGCATGACGATGCCACTGCGCGATTTCCTGTCACGCTCCCTCGCGGCCCTGCTCCTTGCGGGGCTGGCGGGCTGCGCCAGCGTCCCTACCGAGGACCGGCATCCATCCGACCCCTTCGAGCGCTACAACCGTGCGGTCTTCGCCTTTAACGACGGGCTGGACCGGGCCATCCTGAAGCCGACGGCCGAGGCCTATTCGGAACTTCCGCAGCCGCTGCGTACGGGGGTGGGCAACTTTTTCTCGAATCTCGACGACTTCCGGGTGGCATTCAACAACGTGCTGCAGGGCAAATTCCATGATGCGGCCTCGGACACATCGCGGATCCTCTTCAACTCGACCTTCGGTATATTCGGTCTGATCGATGTCGCGAGTCCGATGGGCCTGGCGAAGAACAACGAGGACTTCGGCCAGACCCTGGGTAGGTGGGGCGTGCCCGCGGGTCCGTATCTGCAGATCCCGTTCTGGGGGCCAAGCACCGCGCGTGACGCGCCTGCCCTCGCCGTCGATTTCTATACCCACCCCCGTAACTACTCGTTTTCCAGCGGCGGGCGGGAGCTGCGCGATTACTGGGTGCCGTTGCTCGTTCTGGATGTCGTCGATAGCCGCGCGGGTCTCCTCTCTACCGAGGCGGTCCTGGCGACATTGTCCGAGGATCGCTACGTCGCCATGCGGGATCTGTGGCTGCAGCGCAGGGAGTTTCTGGTGCGTGACGGCGAGCCCGCGGATGATGAGGCCTGGCTGGACGACCTCGAGGAACTCGAGGCCCTCGAGGCCTTGGAACGGGAGGGACCCTGATCGTGAGCCTGCATACGTTGGTTCCCATGCTGGACATCCTGCGGCTGCGGGGAGGTCCCCAGAATCTGCCGGCGGACCAGGGGACGCTGGTCTTCTGGATGGGCGCATCCGTGTTCACCGGGATCCTGGTGGCCGCCCCGATGCACGGCGTTGCGACCAGCCTTTATCTGAGCGTGCTCGACCTTGCCGTGCTCTACCTCTTCGTGATGACGCTGCTGGGATTGCGCGGGATGACCGGGCGTTGGCTGCAGACCTACATCGCCCTGGTCGGGACCAGCGCCCTGCTCGGCCTGGTCATGGCCGCGCTGCTCTGGGCGTTCCCCCCCGATTTTGCCGAGGAGCAGGTCTCCCCGCCGGCCCTGATCGCCTATCTCGGACTGCTGGTGTGGCTGCTGCTGGTCTTCGGGCACATCCTGCAACAGGCCCTCGGTCTCGCTGGCAGGATGACCGGCGTGGCCATCGCGTTGGGGTTCCTGATCCTGTCCAGCGTAATAACGCAGTTCGCACTCGGACTTGCGAACGCATGACGCGCCCGATCCACGTACTCGGGATCGGCGGCACCTTCATGGGTGGGCTGGCCCAGCTGGCCGCGGCGTCGGGGGTGCCGGTATCGGGCGTCGACGAGAACCTCTACCCACCGATGGACGGCCAGCTGCGGCAGGCGGGAATCCCCTATCTCGAGGGTTACCGGCCCGAGGATCTGCCCGAAGACGCGCTGATCGTCGTCGGCAACGTGATGCGTCGGGGCCTGCCGGTGGTGGAGGCGATGCTCGACCGGGGCCTCGCGTATACCTCCGGTCCGCAATGGTTGGCCGAAAACGTGCTGCACGGCCGCTGGGTGCTGGCGGTCGCCGGCACCCACGGCAAGACGACCACCGCGAGCATGCTGGTCTTCCTGCTGGAAGCCGCCGGCATGGAGCCCGGGTTCCTGATCGGCGGCGTCCCGCGCGACTTCGGTGTGAGCGCCCGGCTCGGGCGCGGGCCGTTCTTCGTGATCGAGGCCGACGAATACGATTGTGCCTTCTTCGACAAGCGAGCCAAGTTCGTGCATTACCGGCCGCGAACCCTCGTGCTGAATAATCTGGAGTACGATCATGCCGACATTTACCCGGATCTGGCAGCGATCGAGCGGCAATTTCACCATCTCGTCCGGACCGTTCCCAGCCAGGGCGAGATCCTGGTCAATGCCGAGAGCGGGGCGCTGGAGCGGGTGCTCGGGCAGGGCTGCTGGACCCCGGTGGTCCGGTTTGGTGCGACGGTGCCGGCGGATCTCAGTGCCAGGGCCTTGAACGCGGAGGCCTCGCGTTTCGAGGTGCTTGCAGCCGGTCGGCCGGTGGGCGAGATCGCGTGGAGTCTGACCGGCGAGCACAATCTTGCCAACGCCCTGGCTGCCCTGGGCGCCGCGCGCCATGCCGGCGTACCGCTTGCGCAGGGCATCGAGTCGCTGTCGGGTTTCACCGGGGTGAAGCGACGGCAGGAGCTGCGTGGCGAGGTCAACGGGATCCGGGTGATCGACGATTTCGCCCACCATCCGACCGCCATCCGGCTGACGCTGGCCGGCCTGCGCGCGGCGATGCCGCGCGAGCGACGCCTCCTGGTCGCACTGGAACCCCGTTCGAATACCATGCGCCTGGGCGTTCATTCGGAGACCCTGGGCGGCTCGCTCGAACTCGCGGACGAGGTCTTCCTGTTCCTGCCCGAGGGACTCGGCTGGTCTCCGGAAGGCCTGGGGGTGCAGCTCGGAGCACGCCTGCACACATCTTCCGGGGTCGGTGAACTGGTGGCGTCGGTGACCGCAAGCGCACATCCTGGCGACTGGGTGGTTATCATGAGCAACGGGGGCTTCGGCGGCATTCACGAGACCCTGCTGACGCGCCTTCGGGAGAAGTGGTATGGCGGCACCTGATCTGGCACTGGCCTTGACCGGCGCATCCGGCGTGCAGTACGGCATTCGTCTGCTCGAATGCCTGGTGGCGGCCAAGGTGCCGGTCCACCTGATGCTCTCCCGGCCCGCCCAGGTGGTGCTTGGGCTGGAGACCGACCTGTCGGTGCCCGGCCGCCCGGCCGAGATCGGGCGTTTCTTCAGCGAACGTTTCCACGCCGAACCGGGACAGATCCGCTGCTATGGTCCGGAGCAGTGGACCGCACCCGTGGCGAGCGGCTCCGCGGTGCCCCGGGCGATGGTGGTGTGCCCCTGCTCCACGGCCACACTGTCGGCGGTGGCGACCGGTGCCTCCCGCAGTCTGATCGAGCGGGCCGCCGACGTGGTCCTGAAGGAGCGACGCAAGCTGTTGCTGGTGGTGCGCGAGACCCCGTTCTCCGAGGTGCACCTGGAAAACATGCTGCGGCTGGCGCGCATGGGCGTCGTCATCATGCCAGCCAACCCCGCCTTCTATCATCGGCCGCGCACGCTCGATGATCTGATCGATTTCATGGTCGCCCGGGTTCTCGACCACCTCGAAATCGCCCACGACCTGATGCCGCGCTGGGGCGAACCGCTTACGCCCACGGTAGGAGAGGACTGATGACACGCGTGCCGTTGTTTCCGCTGAATACCGTGCTGTTCCCCGATGGGTTGCTGCCCCTGCGCATCTTCGAGACGCGTTACATCGACATGATCCGCGAATGTCTCCGCGGCGGTGGCAGCGGCTTCGTTGTGGTATCGATCCGCAACGGCTCCGAGAGCTCGGCCCACGCGCAGTTCTCTGCAGTGGGGACGCGGGCGGAGGTGATCGACTGGGAACAGCGGCCGGATGGCCTGCTTGGCATTCTCGCCTGTGGTCGCGAGCGCGTGCGCATCCTCGCGGATGAGCGCCGCCCCGACGGGCTGCTGGTCGGGGAGGTGGAGCCGGTGGACGAGTGGCCGGCGCTGGATCTGCCGCTGGAATATGCGTCGCTCGCGGGTCTGCTGGAGCGACTCCTGGATCAGCTCGGCACACCCTGGTCGCATCTGGAGCGCAGGATCGGCGACTCGGCCTGGGTTGCGGGACGCCTGGCCGAACTGCTCCCGCTGGATCTGGAGATCAAGCAGGCACTGCTGGAGGAGGATGACCCTCTGCAGCGGTTGCAGCGCCTGCGCTCAGCCATGCTGGCCGCGCAGAATCCCTGACAGCGGCGGTATGTGCTGGTATCGTCGGCACATTATTCAACAGGAGTTGTTCATGGCTGTTCAGGAATTGACCCAGGAAACCTTCGAATCCACCGTGACCGGAAACGACATCGTCATCGTCGATTTCTGGGCGCCATGGTGCGCGCCGTGCCGTGCCTTCGCGCCGACCTTCGAGGCCGAATCGGAACAGCACGACGACGTGACGTTCGCCAAGGTCAACACCGAGGATCAGCAGGCGCTTGCCGCCGCGTTTCAGATCCGGTCCATCCCCACGCTGATGATCTTCCGTGAGCAGGTGATCATCTTCTCGCAGCCGGGGATGCTTAGCGCCGGCCAGCTCCAGGACGTGATCGCCAAGGTCAAGGCCCTGGATATGGCGCAGGTACACGAGGATATCCGCAAGCAGCAGGAGAGTGCCGGGGGAGGCGCCTGATCGCGCGATGACCTCAAACCGTAGCCGGCGCATCCATGCTCGGGGTCATGACACAAATGGGTGCGCTGATCGCCTGCGGCGTCGCCTGGAGCCATCTGCGGCCCGGGGGTCTTGGGGCTGACGAGACCCGGCGGGTATTGACCACGCTGGTCTATTACCTGCTCTTGCCCGCCCTCGTGCTGAAGGTGTTGTGGGGCGCCCCGCTTGGGCTCGTCTCACTGCAGATCGCTGCTGTGGCCGGCCTGACGGTCGTGGCGGCGCTCGGTCTCACGGCCGCTGCCTGCCGCTTCTGTCTGCCGAGCCGAGCGGCGGTGGGTGCAATGATGCTCGCCGCCGCGTGGCCCAACGCGGTCTACCTCGGTTTGCCCATTCTGGATACCCTGTTTGGGGAGCCGGGCCGGGCGGTGGCCATTCAGTATGACCTCTTCGGCGCGCTTCCCCTGTTGCTGACGGTCGGCGTATTGATCGCGCGTCACTACGGCAGCCATGCCGAATCCTACGTGGGTCCGCTGCGCGGCCTGTTCGCGGTGCCCTCGGTATGGGCGGCAGCGCTCGCGGTTACGCTGAACCTGTCCGGGGTCCCCATGCCCGCTTGGCTGGACGAGTGGTTGGGCTTCCTGGGGCACGCGGTCACGCCGCTGATGCTCTTTTCCCTGGGGCTCGCGCTGGTCTTCGATCGTTTCCGTGCCAGTGACGCCCCGGCGCTCGCGGTGGTGGCAGGGGTCCAGTTGCTGGCAGCGCCCGTGGTTGCGCTCGGGCTGGCCGTCGGCCTCGGGATGCAGGGCATCCCCGCGGTGGGTACGGTGCTGGAAGCAGCCATGCCCGCGATGGTGCTCGGGATCGTCTTCTGCGACCGGTTTGGCCTCGACACGGGCCTGTATGCCGCAGCCGTCACCCTGACGACGGCGTTGTCCCTGGTGACACTGCCATTGTGGTTCGCGCTGCTGCAGGGGCTGGCCGTACTTCAGTGAGGGCGCAATGCCGGTGACGCTGGATCCCTGCGGCCTTCGTGGTAGAGCACCATCGCCCTCAAACCAGGCGGAGCCCCCGGTCTCAGGTCTCTTCGCCGAAGCGGTTGGCGACCAGGGCGCTGAGTGCATCCAGGGCATCCTCCGCATCCGGGGCCCCTTCGGCGCGGATCTCCACCTCGGTGCCCTTGGCCGCGGCCAGCATCATCACCCCCATGATGCTCTTGCCATTCACCTCGCGTCCCTTCCGGGACACGAAGATATCGGCCTTGTACTGGCTGGCAAGACCGACGAACTTCGCGGCGGCACGCGCATGCATGCCCAGGCGGTTAACGATGGGAACTACGCGCTGCGGCATCGGAGCATTCCTGGTCGCAGAGGAGGATACCGTCGTGGCCCCCGCTGATGGCCTTGTTCACGAGTTCGGTCAGTGGCAGATCCCGGTAGTTCAGGACGCGCACGAGCATGGGCAGGTTCACCCCGGCGATGACCCGGCGCTGCTGTCCGCGTGCGAGCCGGCTGGCCACGTTGGCCGGTGTCGAGCCAAACATGTCGGTGAGGATCAGCACCCCGCCACCCGTGTCCAGCGCCTGCAGACGGCGTCTCGCCGCAGCCTCCACCGCATCCGGGTCATCGCTTTGCGACATGGCCAGTGCCTCGCAGGCGTCCGGAAGTTCTCCGAGCATGCTGCGGGCAGTCTGCAGAAGGGTTTCACCAAGGTTCTGGTGCGTGATCAACATCAGACCAACGGACATTGTCTTACTCCGTGTCCATGGGATGATCGTCGAGCTCCCGGTGCCGGGTGCTGACGGTGAAGTTTTCGGCCCCTTGCCAGGCCTTGGCCAGCCGATCGACCAGGTAGGCCGACCGATGGCGACCGCCGGTGCAGCCGATCGCCACGGTCAGGTAGCTGCGATGGTCTCTGGCGAAGCTCGGTAGCCATCGTCCCAGATGCGCCTGGATGCTGTCGAACATCTCCGACACATCTGCATCGGCTTCGAGGAAGTCGACGACAGGACCGTCCAGGCCCGTGAGATCCCGGAGACCCGGTTCGTAATGGGGGTTGGGGAGGCAGCGCACATCGAAGACGAAGTCGGCGTCCACCGGTGCACCATACTTGAAGCCGAAGGACTGAAACAGCAGCGAGAGGTTTTCCGCGCCCTCTGTCGCGAGGCGCGTCCGCACCGTGCGGGCCAGGTCATGCATGGACAGGTCGCTGCTGTCGATGGTCAGGTCCGCATGCACGGCGATCGACCCCAGCCATTCCCGCTCCAGCGCAATCGCTTCGACCAGTGGCAGTCCCTTGCGAGCGAGCGGATGCCGGCGCCGGGTGTGGTGGTAACGGCGTAGCAGGGCCTCGTTCGAGGATTGCAGGAAGACGACTTCGACCTGTACGGGTTGGCTGCGCAGGCTCGCGAGGGTCTTCGCGAATCCCTCCAGTGCATCCTGGCCGCTGCGCACATCGACGCCGACGGCAACCCTGCCGTCATTGCGATGGTTACCGGTGCGCAACTCCTCGATCAGGCGATCGAGCAGACCCAGCGGCAGATTGTCGACACAGAAGAAGCCCTCGTCTTCCAGGGTGCGCAGGGCGACGGTCTTGCCCGAGCCCGACAGGCCGCTGACCAGCAGGAGGCGCATCTTCAGGTCTCCCGCCCTTCCGCGGAAGACACCGGTTCCGCGTCCTGCAACTGCAGGCGCAGTCGTGCCCTGAGGTCGTCTCCGGCCGCATAGCCCTGCAGGTGAAGCAGGTGTGCCCGGACCGCGGCCTCGATCATCACCGCGATGTTGCGACCGGGCGCGACCGGCAGACTGACCAGAGGGATGCGCAGGCCGAGCACCTCGACTTCTCCCCGGCTGCCGTTCATACGGTCTTCGGGTACCGGCGCGGTCACTCCCCGGTCGCGCAGGTCGATGATCAGTCGTAGATATTTGCCGTGCTTGATCGCCGAGTCGCCGTACATCGACCGGATGTTCAGCACGCCCAGTCCACGGACCTCGAGCAGATCGCGAAGCATGGGCGGACAGGTTCCGCGGATGATGTCGGGGGCGATCCGGGCGAATTCCGGGGCGTCGTCGGCGATCAGGCGATGGCCGCGGCTGATGAGTTCCAGCGCGACCTCGCTCTTGCCGACGCTGGATTCGCCGCTGATCAGCACCCCGGCACCCAGGATCTCCATGAACACGCCATGGCGCACCACGGACCGGGCGAGGCGCTGTTGCAGGAAATAGCGCAGCAGGGCGATGAGTTCGTGGCTGCCCGCCCTGGTGCAGAGGATGACCGGCAGCGGATGTTCGCAACGCGTGGGCATCTGTTCGAACGGGCAGGTCTCCTCGGCAAAGATCACCGCCGCGGTGTCCGCGGCGGCGAGGTCGAGGATCAGTCGCTCGTGTTCGGTGGGTCCGAGCGTCTCGATGTAGCGTGCCTCGAAGTCGCCGATCACCTGGATGCGGTTCGGGCGGATCAGGTTCAGGTGCCCGGCCATCGGCAGGTCGCTGTCGCCGGGCTCGTGCAGGAAACGATGGGAGGCCTCGGCCTCGCCATGCGCGTACGCCAACCCGATGCGCGGTCCCAGGACCGCGACCAGGTCGGCTAGTGTGACGCTATCAGGCATCGCGGAAGGCGGTGGTCGCGGCCTGGTACAGGGCCGTGGCGTCGGGCGCGCGGCGGATCGCGGCAATGTTGTCGGGTCGTGACAGGCTCCGCGCCAGCTGCGCGAGCAGGTCGAGATGTTCGCTGGTCGATTCCTCGGGCACGATCAGCGCGATCAGGATATCGACCGGCTCGTGGTCGATCGCGTCGAAATCGACGCCTTCGTGCAGGCGCAGCATCGCGACCCTCGGATGGTCGATTTCGGCCATGCGGCCATGGGGAATGGCCACCCCATGGCCGAGACCGGTGGAGCCAAGCTTCTCCCGGGCCGAGAGCGCGTCAAAGACCAGGTTGGCCGTAAGACTGTCGCCATCCGTTTCATCGCTGGCCAGCGCATCGCTGAGGACTTCCAGCGCACGCTTCTTGCTCGCGATCCCGGTATCCAGGCGAACCCGTCCCGGACTGAGAAGATCGGCGATCTGCATCGCTCAGGCGGTCTGCTGGCGGTTGCGTTGCGCGCCCTCGGCACGATGGTGGTCCTTCATCTTTTCCTTGTGCTTGATCAGTTGCCGGTCGGTCTTGTCGATCAGCGCGTCGATGGCGGCATACATGTCGTCATGCATCGCGTCGGCATGGATCTGGTTGCCGCTGACCTGCAGATTGGCCTCGGCCTTGTTGTGATTCTTCTCCACCGTGAGCACGACATGGATATCGATCACCTGGTCGAAGTGCCGCTCGAGGCGCTCGAACTTGTCCTGAACGTAGTCACGCAGCGCATCGCTGATGTCAACGTGATGACCGGTCAGATTGATTTGCATACTCACACTCCTTGCATTGGTGGACCGGGGGGCTAGAGGAGCTGTCGCCGTTCGCTGGAAGGTGGCAGGTTCATCGCCTCACGGTATTTGGCCACGGTACGTCGGGCCACGTTGATACCCCGGTCCGAGAGGACCTGGGCGAGTCGGGAATCGCTCATGGGCCGGTTCGGCGGCTCCTCGCTGATCAGTTGGCGGATCATCGCACGGATCGCGGTGGCGGAACATTCGCCGCCGTCGCTGGTGCCCACGTGGCTGGAAAAGAAGTACTTGAACTCGAACACGCCGCGCGGGGTATGCATGTATTTCTGGGTGGTCACGCGGGAGATCGTCGACTCGTGCATCCCCAGGGCCTCGGCGATGTCGCGCAGGATGAGTGGCTGCATCGCCACGTCGCCCTGTTCCAGGAATGCGGACTGGCGTTCGACGATCGCACGTGCCACGCGCAGCAGGGTATCGTTGCGGCTGTGCAGGCTCTTGAGAAACCAGCGGGCCTCCTGCAGCTGGTTGCGCATGAAGGCGCTGTCGCGGGCATCGCTGACCCGGCGCACCATGCCCGCGTACAGGCTGTTGATGCGGATGCGCGGCGCGATGTCCGGGTTCAGGTCCACGCGCCAGCCACCGTTGTCGCGGCGCACGTAGACATCGGGGGTCACGTATTCAGGGGGCTGGTCGCTGATATGGCTGCCGGGGCGGGGGTTCAGGGTCCGGATGAGCTCGACCGCCCTTGCCAGCGTGGTCTCGTCGAGGCCCAGGTCCCGCTGCAGGGCGCGGAAATCGTGCCGCGCGAGGTTCGGCATGCCCGTGTCGACAACCTGCAGCGCCGCCGCATGTGCCGGGGTTTCGTCGCTCATGGCGCGCAGCTGGATCAGCAGGCACTCGCGCAGGTCGCGCGCCCCGACACCTACCGGATCGCATTGCTGGATCCAGTGCAAAACCGCCTCGATCTCGTCGACCCCGAGGGCCTCCTCGCCGCCCAGCGTCTGCTGTAGGCTTTCGAGGTCGGTTTCGAGGTATCCGTCCGTGTTGATGCTGTCGATCAGCGCCGCGCCGATGCGCTGGTCGCGTTCGTTCAGCGGGCTGAGGTGCAACTGCCACAGCAGGTGCTCATGCAGGCCGCCCTCGCTCCCGGCCTGGTTTTCGAAGGGGTCGCGATCATCCATCGCCCCCTGTGCTCCGGTTCCCCCGGTATAGGAGAGCTCCTCCCAGCTGCCTTCGTCCGTGGAGCCCTCGACGGTGGGCGCTTCCGGTTCGGCGTCGTCCTTGGTTTCCGGGCTGGAGGCCTCGTCGGCAGGGTTCTCTTCGGCGAGTTCCAGCATCGGGTTGCTGTCCAGCGCCTGTTGCACCTCCAGCTGCAGTTCCAGGGTCGACAGCTGCAGGAGCCGGATGGCCTGTTGCAGCTGCGGGGTCATGGTCAGGTTCTGACCCAGCTGTAGGTTCAGGGAGGACTTCAGCATGCGGTCGTTGTCGGTGCGACAGGGGTTGTCATGTCTTCATGGTACTGCCAGAGCCCATGGTTGTGCAGCCTTTTGGTGCAGCGCTGCCTGTGACTGGCATCCGCTAGAGCCGGAAGTGTTCGCCCAGATAGGCGGTTCGCACGCGCTGGTCGGCGAGGAGTTCTGCCGGCGTACCCTCGCTGAGCAGCCGGCCCTCGCTGAGGATGTAGGCGCGATCGCAGATCGCCAGTGTTTCGCGGACATTGTGGTCCGAGATCAGTACGCCGATACCCCGCTGCTTGAGGTGGGCGATGACATCCTGGATCTCCACCACGGAGATCGGGTCCACTCCCGCAAAGGGCTCGTCAAGACAGATGAATTGTGGGTTTCCGGCCAACGCCCGGGCAATCTCGGCGCGGCGCCGCTCGCCGCCCGACAGCGCGATACCGGGACTGTTGCGCACGGTCTCCAGCTGGAATTCCTCGATCAGGGCATCACCCGTTTCGCGGCGTCCGCCGGAATCCAGATCGCGCCGCAGCTCGAGCACGGCCTGGAGGTTCTGCCACACGGTCAGGCGCCGGAAAATGGACGCCTCCTGGGGCAGGTAGCCGAGTCCGAGGCGCGCGCGAAGGTGCACCGGAGCGCGGGTCACGTCGCGTCCAGCCAGGCTGATGCTGCCGGCGTCGGCCTGGATCAGGCCGACCAGGATGTAGAAGCAGGTGGTCTTGCCTGCACCGTTCGGTCCCAGCAGGCCCGCCACCTCGCCGCGGGAGAGTGTTACATCCACGTCGTGGAGCACGGTGCGCTTGCCGTAGCGCTTGGTCAGGCCGGTTCCCGTCAGGCGTCCCGGGCCGGCGGCGTGCTCCCCGACCATCGGATCGGAGATCGGGGTGTTGACGCTCGCGTTCATTCCGGCCGGGGCTGAATGGTGATGTGGACGCGTTCGGTCGGAGTGCCCTCGATGCTGATGATGTCCTGCACCAGGTCGTAGGTGATGCGGTCGCCGCGCGCATCCTCCGTGACGGTCTGCACCCGTGCGTCCCTGAGCAGCAGGAGCACCTCGTCGTCGAAGGTGTACTCCATGCGCTGCGCCGTTGCGACGCGCGGCTGGTTGTCGAGATCCGGCGATTCGGCGCGCACCGGGTTCCCCTCCGCCTCCATCCGGACGGGGCGTCGCTCGGGGGCGTGAATGACGATCCGGTCGGCGCGCAACGTGAGGTCCCCCCGGGTGACCACGACGTTGCCGCTGTAGGTCCCGATGCCCCGGCGTTCATCCATCCGGGCGCTGTCGGCGCTGATGTGCACTGCGAGATCGGCGGCGCCCTGCGCCGACGGAGCCGCGGGCAAGACGGCGAGCAGGAGGCCACAGAGTGCGCCTGCGGCCAGAGCCGGAAGCCTTGGCAGGATGCGATCGGTCATGGTGGTGTTCCCTCGCTGTCCGCAGGAGCATAGACGGTATTGACGTCGCTCTGGAGTTCGATGATGTCCGCATCGACGTCCGCATACATGCCGATACCGGTCACGAAGAGCCCTGGGCGAACCATCGTCGCACGTGCATCGGTCAGGATCTCGCGGCTTTCGGTCAGGACGGTGACGTCCGCGGTCTCGATGTCGGTCTGCGGATGCAGAGGGCTTGGGAGCCGCAGACCCTCCGTGGCGCCGATGAGCTCCAGGCGCTGCTCCGCAGGGTAGTGGACTGCGGCAGGGGCGGTCCAGATCCAGTCGAGGTGGCCGTCGGTCATGAGTTCCAGCCGCGGTTTCTCGGCGTGCTGCTCCCCGATGTCATCAAATTGCTGCATGCGCTCGCCTTCCAGCACGTGCGTGATCTCGCCGTCGGCATCGGTGATTCGCAGCGTGAAGCCGAAGATGTCGAGCTGGGGCTCGCTCGCCAGACCCGGAGTCGCGATCGGGGCCAGGCCGACGGCCGCCGCGAGACAGGTCGCGCCGGCCCATCCTCGAACACGGCCCCGGCCCGCGCGGGTCCCGGAGTCAGGGTTCCAGATAGGCACGGAGAATACCCTCCAGCCGATCCTGGGCAGCCAGCAGCGTCTCGCAGACTTCACGTACCGCACCGCGTCCGCCCGGCGCCAGGGTGTGCCAGTCGGCATGTTCCAGCACCAGCGGGTGGGCGTCGCCAACGGCGATGCCGAGCGCGACCTGGCGCATGGCCGGGATGTCGACAATGTCGTCGCCGACGAATGCGCTGTGCTCAGGTGCAAAACCGCTCTGCGTCAGCAGCTCGATCAGCGCCGTCCGCTTGTCCCGGCGCCCTTGCAGAATATGCCGTACGCCGAGGTCACGCATGCGGTGCGTGACGACCTCGGAGTTGCGTCCGGTCAGGATTGCAACCTCCAGACCGCCTTCCTGTGCCATCCGGATACCGTGGCCGTCGCGGCTGTTGAAGGCCTTGTACTGTTCGCCGCCATCGCCGAGGAACAGGCTGCCGTCGGTGAGCACGCCATCGACATCGAGGATCAGCAGGCGGATCTGCCGCTGCCGCTCCAGCAGGTCAGCGGGCGCCAGGGGCATCACGCGACCCCCGCGCGGAGCAGGTCGTGCATGTTCAGCGCGCCGACGAGCCGCAGGTTGTCGTCGACGACGGGCAGGGCGTTGATGCGATGACTCTCCATGGTCTGCAATGCCTGGACCGCAAGCCACTCGGGACGCGCGGCGAAGCCGTTGGCGGTCATTACGTCGCCGATGTTGAGGCGATGCACGTCGAGGCCACGATCCAGGGTGCGGCGCAGGTCACCGTCGGTGAACACGCCTTCGATCTCGCGGACATCGTTACAGATGACCACCATGCCCAGTCCCTTGCGCGAGATCTCCACCAGTGCGTCCCGGAGCGGGGTGCCGGCCTGGATGCAGGGGATCGCCTCGCCGGTGCGCATGATGTCGCCGACATGAATCAGCAGGCGGCGCCCGAGGCGGCCGCCGGGGTGGGAACGGGCGAAGTCGTCGGCAGTGAAGCCGCGGGCATCCAGTACCGCCACCGCGAGCGCGTCGCCCATCGCCAGGGCGGCCGTGGTGCTGGATGTCGGTGCCAGGCCCAGTGGGCAGGCTTCGCGGTCCACGCTGACATCGAGATGGACCGTGGCCTCACGCGCGAGGCGCGATTCCGGGTTTCCGGTCATCGCGATCAGCGGTACGCCGAGGCGGCGGATGATCGGCAGGATGGTGAGGAGTTCGTCGGTCTCACCCGAATTGGACAAGAAGATGACCGCGTCCTCTCGGGTAATCATGCCGAGGTCCCCGTGGCTCGCCTCGCCCGGATGTACGAAGAAGGCGGGGGTGCCGGTGGACGCAAGGGTGGCCGCGAGCTTGCCCCCGATGTGCCCGGACTTGCCCATGCCGGTGACGACGACACGGCCACGGCAGGCGAGGATGTGCTCGCAGGCCGCGAGAAAACGGGAGTCGATGCGCGCGGCAAGGGCGCTCACAGCCTCGGCCTCGATGGCGAGGACGGCCAGGGCCAGGCTACGGGTATTTTCAGGGTCCAGCATCATGCGGTTGCGGTCCATCCGAGAAGCGTCAGGTAGGCGACGAACAGGCCCAGCAGCAGGACTCCCTCCCGGCGCCGCACGGTGCCCGGTCCCTTGCGGTGCCCCAGGGCGAGCAGGAACAGCAGGAAGGTCAGCCCGATCATCACGGGATAATCCCGTATCAGCACGCTGTTTTCCAGCAACCCTGGCGCCAGCAGCCCGGGCACGGCCAGGACGGCGAGCAGATTGAAGAGGTTGGAACCAATGATGTTGCCGATGGCCAGTTCGTTCTCCCCCTTCCAGGCGGCGACGACCGACGTCGCCAGCTCCGGCAGACTGGTGCCGATTGCGACGATGGTCAGGCCGATGATCAGGTCGCTTACGCCCAGGGCGCCTGCGATCTCGACGGCACCCCAGACCAGAGCCTGGCTGCTGAGCAGGAGCAGGACCAGTCCCAGGGTCAGCAGGCCCAGCGCCCGTGGCAGCGGCATGGGTGCCGGCGCCGCCTCCGCCAGATCGACGCCGAGGGCGTCGGGCTCCATCCGGCCGCGCAGCGCGCTGAATACCAGCCAGGTCATCAGCAACACCAGCCCCGCGACCAGGATCAGTCCATCGATCCGTCCCAGCGAGCCGTCCAGGATCAGGAAAAATCCCAGCAGCGTCACCAACAGCAGCACCGGGAACTCCCGGCGCAGGATGGCAGAGCGGACCAGCAGGGGAGCGATCAGCGCGCTCGCCCCGAGCACGAGCCCGATATTCGCAATGTTCGAGCCGATCGCGTTCCCGATGGCAAGCCCGGGATTGCCCTGCAGGGACGCGAGTATGGCCACGAAGACCTCGGGTGCCGAGGTGCCGAAGGCTACGATGGTCAGCCCGATCAGCAGCGGAGAGACGCCGAGGCCACGGGCCAGGCCCGAGGCTCCCACCACGAAGCGGTCGGCGCTCCAGGTCAGGACGATCAGGCCGGCGACGACGGCGAGGATGGGAAGCCACATGTCTGGAGGGGTCTGCTGCAACGGGTGCATGAGTTTACTGCCTGTCCCGCCGTCCGTCTCCTGCGCCATACCCTTAGCGTGAAGTCACGGCCAGGCCAGGTCCTCCGCCCCCGGCTTATGGAGTGCGGGAGCTTGCTCCCGCTATTCGGTGCCGGGGATGACCCAGCT
>NZ_REBW01000161.1 GCF_007692535.1 Thioalkalivibrio sp.
GGTATTCCATCGAAGGACGAAGCCGCCATGCCAGCCAGGGCGTGAAGAGGAAGGCGGCCACCAGGGAGAACAGCATCGCGACCGAACCCAGGGCCGGGATCGGCTGCATGTACGGCCCCATCATGCCGGTGACGAAGCCCATCGGAAGCAGTGCCGCGATGACGGTGAAGGTCGCGAGGATGGTCGGGTTGCCGACCTCGGCGACGGCATCGACCGTCGTCTCGGTGTCCACGCCCCGCTTCATCAGCCAGCGCCGGTAGATGTTCTCCACCACCACGATCGCGTCGTCGACCAGGATGCCGATCGCGAAGATGAGGGCGAAGAGACTGACGCGGTCGATGGTGTAACCCATCAGCCAGGCACTGAAGATGGTGAACAGCAGCACCACCGGGATCACGACCAGCACGACCAGCGCCGCGCGCAGGCCAAGGAAGATGAAGACGAGCACGGTGACCGCTGCAGTGGCGATGAAGAGCTTGAACATCAACTCGTTCACCTTGGCGTTGGCGGTCTCACCGTAGTTGCGGGTGACCGAGACCTCGACGTTGTCCGGAATCACCTGCCCCTTCAGCAACTCGAGCCGTTCCAGGATGCCATTGGCCACGGCAACGCCGTTGCTGCCTTCCTTCTTTGCGATGGCAATGGTCACGGCGGCCGCACCAACGGGAGCGACGTCGGCCTGTTCCCCGGCGACGCCGGTGTAGTAGCGCACGAAGCGGTCCACTGGACCGGGACCGTAGAGCACCTCGGCAACGTCCCGGACATAGACCGGGCGCCCCGCGTCGACGGTGATCAGGAGGCGCCCGATGTCCTCGGCGTCACGCAGGAAGGACCCGGTGTAGACCGGTATGCTGTCCGAACCCACTTCGATCGAGCCTGCGGTTCGCTCCGAATTCGCGGCCTGCAAGGCCTGGGCAATCTGGTCCATGGTCACGTTGTGACCGGCGAGGCGCTCCGGCATCGGCTGGATCCGCACCATTTCTTCGCGGCCGCTCACCACGAAACTCTGGCTGGTGTTCGGCACCTCGTTCAGGTACTGCAGGCTGTCCAGCGCGATCTGTCGGAGCATGGCGTCGTCGAGTTCATGCGACCACAGCGTCAGCGTCACCACCGGAACGTCGTCCACCCCCTTCGGCTTCACCATCGGCTCGGAGACACCGGGTGGCATCAGGTCGCGGTTGGACATCAGCCGGTCGTGCACCTTCAGGATCGAGGCTTCCATCTCCTCGCCCACGTCGAACTGAACGGTCACCATCGCCTCGCCGCGGTGGGACATCGAGTAGACGTTGTCCACGCCCGAGATCTCGCTCATCAGGCGCTCGAGCGGACGCGCAACGAGACTCACCACCTGGTCCGACGGCACGCCGGGGAACTGGACGAAGATGTCCACCATCGGCACCGAGATCTGCGGATCCTCCTGGCGGGGCGTAATGAGGAGGCCCAGGATGCCGATCGCCAGCGTGGCCAGCAGAAGCAGCGGAGACAGCGGCGAGTGGATGAACGTCTGCGCCATCCGGCCGGCCAGTCCGAGGTCCTTGCCAGGTTCCTCGCCGCCGGCGGCATGCTGATTTTTATGCTCGGACATGGCTGTTTTCAGTCTCTTGTTTCTTGATTTCCATGCGCCCGGGCACGGGCAGAACCGCCGCCAGGACCTCGATGGGGAACTTGCCTTAAGGCTCTAACGGAAACGGGGACCGGGCCGCGGGGCCTGGGTCCCGTTGACGCGCTCGCCGGAACGGATGTTGGCGTCCGGGGAATCGAGGATGCGTTCCCCCGCCTCGAGCCCCGACAGCACCGTCACCATCTCCCCCTGCACCGAGCCAAGCCGAATCATCCGCACGCGCGTGGTTCCGTCGGCCTCCACGACCGCAACGCGCGGCAGGGCACCGCCCGGCACGATCGCCGAGAGCGGGATACGCACCACGCCCGGGCTGGCCTGGGTACCGGGAATGTGTACGTCCGCATACATGCCAGGTCCGCCGGGAACGCCGCGCGGCAGATCGAACTTGACCGTTACGGTGTGCCGCTGCGGATCGGCGATCGGGAAGACCTGGGCCACGCGGGCATCGACTTCCGTCTTGCCGACATCGAGGGTCACCCGCACCATGTCGCCGACGGCCAGTCTGCCCACCAGACGCGCCGGGATATCCGCCTCCACCCGGAGGAATTCGACATGACCGAAGGTGACCAGGGGATGCCCCGGCTGCACGGTATCGCCCTCCTCCACATGCTTGCGCATGATCAGCCCCGAGAACGGCGCCACTGAGCGCGTATCGCGGATCGCCGAATCGATCTCCTCGAGCCGCGAGCGCGCCTGGTGCCAGCGCGAGCTCGCCTGGTCGATGCCGACCTGGCGGGAGAAGAGGTCCGCATGACGCTCGACCGCGGGATCTCCGAGGCCGGCCACGGCACCGGCCGGACGGGTGATCAACTGGTCGAACATGGAAGGAATGCCCATCCCGGGCATCTGGCCGATGTCGCGGCTGCGCGGCGCCGCGACTTCACGCCCGTACTGCATCTGGGCCTCGCGCAGGGCCGCCTCGGAGGAACGCAGGTCCGCGATGGCCGCCTGGCGCTGAGCGGCCAGCCGTTCGTCGCTGATCGCGACCAGCACCTCGTCCCGATCGAAGAAGTCGCCCTCGGCGCCGGCGACCAGGGTAACGCGCCCCCCGATCTGCGCCGTCAGCGTCACCTCGCGGAACGGCACCACCGTCCCGCTGATGGTCTGGTCCCCCGCGGTCGCGGCCTCGACCGCGATCACCCTGCTGACCTGGGCCCCCGACGTGCCCGCGAATAAAAGGACTGCTGCGGCCAGGGCAGCCAGGAACACTCTGGTTGGAGTCATCGTCTTCTTCATGTCGTTGGTTCTAAGTGTAGGTGCTGGCCCATCCGTACGCAGACCGAACAGCACCCCGGTGCAGGCATCCGACCCGAACAACCTTCCCTTTTTACCACAACACACGACCTCCGTGTGCTCGCGCCGCGGGAAGCGCGGCCCCTGCAGGATGCCAAAAAACACCCCCGATGCGTTCGATTCTCATTATTGACGATCGACCTCGATGATCTGCGAAAACGTTCGCAATTTAGTGTGATTCGTTGCAACAATGGTTCCCCTCAACGGGCAGGAAAATCCACTAAAAACGCCTTAAAATAGAGGGTTCACAGCTTCCATGGACCCGTTGCAACACTTCTGGCATCCTGTTGCAGAAGCCCGCCGGATTCCCGCCATGAACGCCAAAACGCTCGCCGAACTCGTCCGCAGCCTCATACAACCCAATCGTGACGGGGTCATGGTCATCGACGATCAGGGCCGTATTGTCACACACAACACGGCCCTAGTTGAACTGCTCGGCCAGCCCCACGGCACCCGTTTCGAGTCCGCCCTCCGCCTGGGTCCGGTCAACCTGCAACGCCTGCTGGTCCGGGCCGCCATTGCCGCCGGTGAACAGGATGTCGTCGGCCGCCCGCGCTGGCGGGCACTGGATTTCAGGGCAGAGCTGGATTTCCGTGATCCGCCGCTACCGGTGCGGATCACCAGCAGCGCGTTGCCACTGCCCGCGGACGACCGGCAGCTCCGGCTCGTGACCATCCTCCCTGACCTCGCTGCCACCGACATCGCAGCCGATCCCGGGGGCTTCACGCCGGGGTCGCCGCTACAATCAGCCGACGCCCATTGCCAGGCGCGGCTGGATCACGCCCTTCGCGCGACCTCGGCAGGGACGCGCCTGCTGCTGCTCGGCGAGACCGGAACCGGGAAGAGCCTGTTGGCGCAAACGCTGCATGCCTCCGGCGGGCGCGGCACCGGTCCGTTTATCGATGTGCACTGCGCCGCACTCCCTGAACTCACCATGGAGTCCGAACTCTTCGGACATGCCCGCGGGGCATTCCCAGGCGCCAGTGCCGAACGCGCGGGGCGCCTGGAGGCGGCCGCAGGGGGGACTCTGCTGCTGGACGAGGTGAGCGCGATGTCGCCGCGCCTGCAGGGAGCCCTGCAGCGCGCGCTCAGCGAGGGTCGTTTCGAACGGATGGGGGAAAACCGTGTCCGCCGCCTGGACGCGCACATCATCTCGACATGCAGTCTGGACCTGCGCCAGCGCGTTGCCGGCGGCCGGTTCCGCGCCGATCTCTATCACCGCCTCGCGGGCGTCTGCATCCTGCTCCCGCCGCTGCGCGAACGCCCGGGTGACCTCGACACCATCGTGGAGCAGTGGTCCGGACACAACCGCATCGCAATCACCGAGGCCGGGCGCCGCCGTCTGCGCGAGCACCCCTGGCCCGGCAATTTCCGGGAACTGCGCAACCGGCTCGAAACGCTGCGCCTGGGAGCCTCTCCCGGCAGCCGCCTGGGCGAGACAGAGATCGGCGCAGCCCTGTCCAGTCACCAGGAGGGAGCCATGTCCAACACGTTCCTCGACCCCGACCTCGCCCACGGCGACGCCCCTGCTCCCTTCTCCCCGGAGGAAGAGCAGGAACGCGAGACGCTGCGCGCGGCGCTGGCGGCGCACAACGGCAACCGCTCGCAGGCCGCCCGCAGCCTGGGAATGGACCGCACCACGCTGTGGCGCAAACTGCACCGCCTGCGCCTGAGCTCGACATGAAGCACCCCATCAAGCGCATCGCCGCCGCCCTGGAGCGCGCCTTCCCGCAGTTTGGCACCGCCCCCTCGGGTCGCTACCGGGCCTGGGCCTTCGATGCCGATCGCGGCTTTCGTCCCATCCAGCGCATGCAGCTGCCTTCGCTCGACGACCTGCTGCATCTCGAGCGCCAGAAGAACCTGGCGGAACGCAACACGCGACAGTTCGTCAACGGACTTCCCGCCAACCACATGCTCCTTTGGGGCGCCCGGGGCACCGGCAAGTCCTCGCTGGTCCGCGCCCTGTTGCAACACTTTGGAGACGCGGGCCTGCGCCTGGTCGAGGTCGACAATCGCGGCCTGAATCGGCTACCCGAACTGGTCGAACCCCTCGCCGCCAGACCGGAACGTTTCGTGATCTTCGCTGACGACCTCGCCTTCGACGCCGACGATGCCGGGTACCGGGCGCTCAAGGCTCTGCTGGACGGGCGTCTGGGCGGGCTGCCCGAGAACGTCCTCCTCTATGCGACCTCGAACCGGCGCCACCTGATACCGGAACCGCGGCACGAGAACGACGCAGGCCCGGACCAGGAACTGCACCCGCAGGAGGCGAGCGAGGAACGCATTTCGCTGTCGGAACGCTTTGGCCTGTGGCTCGCGTTCCACCCGCTGTCGCAGGATCAGTACCTGGACATCGTGTGGCACCACCTGGCCCGCCTGAACGCCACCATTGCAGACGACGAGCGAAAGGAACTGGCCATCGAAGCGGTGCGCTTCGCGACGCTGAGAGGATCACGCAGCGCACGCGTCGCCAGCCAGTTCGCGGCCGATCATGCAGGCCACAGGCTCCTGAACGGCGTTCGCTGAGCCGCGCGTTGGCCAGGCCGGCGCCCCAGGGGCCCACCAGGAACCTCGAAAGAGCGAGGCCCGCCGGCCTTCCGGCGGGTGTCGGCAGCAGGGATGCTGCCGTCAAGCCTACAGGGACGTATTCACGGCGTCCCGCCGGAAGGCTGGCGGGCCTCGCTCCACCCCGGGAGCGGGGACCTGGGCACAGCCGATTCAGTCCATGTTTTCGTGGATGGCCCGGGTGACGGCGTCGATTTCCGCCGGCACCTTGATCGGCGTCCGGCTGGCCTGCGCGATGGCGGTGTCGGGATCCTTCAACCCGTGTCCGGTCAACGTGCAAACGACGCTGGACCCGTCCGGAATCTTGCCCGCCCGGATGTCGCGCAGCGCCCCGGCCACTGACGCCGCCGAAGCCGGCTCGCAGAAGATCCCCTCCTTCTCCGTCAGCAACTTCTGTGCGGCCAGGATCTCGTCGTCGGTGCACTCGTCGAACCAGCCGCCGGACTCCTCGCGCACCTTCCACGCGACATCCCAGGACTGCGGATGGCCGATCCGGATCGCGGTGGCGACGGTGTCGGGATTGTCGACCATCGCGCCGCGCATGAACGGCGCGCTGCCGCTGGCCTGGTAGCCGAGCATCTTCGGCCGCTGCCCGGCGACGCCTCCGCCGGCGTAGCGGCAATGGCCGCTGCAGAAGGTACAGGCGGCCGTGACATGATCCCCCGAATGCGCGGCCAGCTCGGAGTAGCCGATCCAGTGCGCGGTGATGTTGCCTGCGTTGCCCACCGGCAGGCAGTGAAAATCGGGTGCCCGCCCCAGTTCCTCGACGATCTCGAAGGCCGCCGTCTTCTGGCCCTGGAGCCGGAACGGGTTGACCGAGTTGACCAGCGTCACCGGGGCCGCGCTGGCGACCTCCTTGACCAGGCGCATGCCGTCGTCGAAGTTGCCCTCGATCTGGATCACCACCGAGCCGTGCATCATCGCCTGCGCCAGCTTGCCCATCGCGATCTTGCCGTCCGGAATGACCACGAAGGCGGTGATGCCAGCGCGGGCCGCGTAGGCGGCGGCCGCGGCCGAGGTATTGCCCGTCGAGGCACAGATGATCGCCTTGGAGCCTTCTTCGACGGCCTTGGTCACGGCCATGGTCATGCCCCGGTCCTTGAACGAGCCGGTGGGGTTCAGGCCTTCGAACTTGACGTAGAGTTCGACGTCCCGCGAGAGCTCCCGGGGGATGTTGTTCAGCCGGATCAGGGGCGTATTGCCCTCACCCAGCGAGATGATCCGCGTGTCGTCGTGCACCGGGAGACGGTCCCGGTAGCGGTCGATCAGGCCGGTATAGCGATGTCCGAAAGCCATGATGAATATTCCGTTGGGATGGGCGGTGTGGAGTCAGCGGGCCAGGGATTCCATGCGGATCCGGGTCACTGGCGAACTCAGGTGTGAAAGCGCTTCGATCTCGTCGATGGCGCGCTGCATGTCGCCTTCGCGGACCTGGTGGGTCAGGATGATGATCGTGGCCTCGCCACGCTCCGGATCCGGTTCACGCTGCAGGATCGCCTCGATGCTGATGCTGTGGGCGCCGAGCACGCGCGTGATGTCGGCCAGCACACCCGGCCGGTCATGGGCACGCAGGCGCAGGTAGAAGGAGGTCCGCACCTCGGCCATGGGCAGGATCGGCAGATCGGATAACGCACCGGGCTGGAAGGCCAGGTGCGGCACCCGGTTCTCAGGGTCCGCGGTCAGTGCGCGCACCACGTCGACCAGGTCGGCCACCACGGCGGAGGCCGTGGCCTCGGCCCCGGCGCCGGCGCCGTAATACAGCGTCGGCCCGACGGCATCGCCCATCACCAGCACCGCGTTCATCACGCCGTCGACGTTCGCGATCAGACGCCGCTCCGGGATCAGGGTCGGGTGCACGCGCAGTTCGAAGCCGCCCTCGGCCCGGCGGGCGATCCCCAGGTGCTTGATGCGATAGCCCAGTTCGCCGGCAAACGTCACATCCTCCCGGGTGATCCCGCTGATGCCCTCGACATGGATACGCTCGAACTGCAGCGGGATGCCGAAGGCAATGGCCGCGAGGATGCACAGCTTGTGGGCCGCGTCGATGCCCTCCACGTCGAAGGTCGGGTCGGCCTCGGCATAGCCACGGCGCTGGGCCTCGGCGAGGACGTCGCCGAAATCCCGCCCATGATCGCGCATCTCGGTCAGGATGAAATTTCCCGTGCCGTTGATGATGCCCGCGACCCAGTCGATGCGGTTGCCCGCCAGGCCCTCGCGCAGCGCCTTGATGATCGGGATGCCCCCGGCCACCGCGGCCTCGAAGGCAACGACCACGCCCTTCTCCTGCGCCCGAGCGAAGATCTCGTTGCCGTGCAGCGCGATCAGGGCCTTGTTGGCGGTGACCACGTGCTTGCCCGCTGCGATCGCCTGCAACACCAGCGTCCGTGCCGGCTCGGTACCGCCCATCAACTCGACCACCACCTCGACGTCCGGGTCGTCCACGACGGAGGCCGGGTCGTCGGTCAGGCGCACGCCATCGAGGTCACATTCGCGTTCGCGCGCCAGATCCCGCACCGCCGCGGCGACCACGACAATACCGCGTCCCGCGCGCCGAGCGATCTCGTCGCCATTGCGGGCGAGCACCTGCACGGTCCCGCAGCCGACGGTTCCCAGGCCGAGCAATCCGATTCTTACGGGCTTCATTCGAGGGCTTCCTTATTACAGCCGATTACAGCCGAGGTTGGTCGTGGGTTCAGTGGGTCAGGGGGCCGTCCGCGCGGGATCGGATTCTCCCGCCCTCGCGCTCGCAAGAATGGAGTCCGCCCGGAACATCGCCTTGATGCCGCGCAGGGCCTGACGGGTGCGCTGCTCGTTCTCGATCAGGCTGAAGCGCACGTGGGTATCGCCGTAACTGCCGAAACCGATTCCCGGCGAGACCGCCACCTTCGCGTCGCGCAACAACTTCTTGGAGAACTCCAGAGAACCCATATCGCGGTAGGGTTCCGGGATCGGCGCCCAGACGAACATCGTCGCCCTCGGCTTTTCGACCCTCCAGCCCATCGCGTTCAGGCCGTCGCAGAGCACGTCGCGACGGCACCGGTAGAGTTCGCAGATCTCCTGCACGCAGTCCTGCGGCCCTTCCAGCGCTGCGATCGCGGCGACCTGGATCGGGGTGAAGGTGCCGTAGTCGAGGTAGGATTTCATCCGCGCCAGCGCCGCGACCAGGGTCGGGTTTCCACACATGAAGCCTACGCGCCAGCCGGGCATGTTGTAGGACTTGGAGAGCGTGTAGAACTCGACCGCGATCTCCTTGGCGCCCGGGACCTGCAGGACGGACGGCGCCTTGTAGCCGTCGAACACGATCTCCGCATACGCGATGTCGTGCACCACCCAGATGTGATGCTCCCGGCAGATTTCCACCACGCGCTCGAAGAACTCGAGATCGACGCACTGGGTCGTGGGATTCGCGGGGAAATTGAGGATCAGCATCTTCGGGCGCGGCCAGGAATCCTGGATGGCGCGGTTGAGTTCGGCGAAGAAGTCGACATCGGGCGTCAGCGGCACGTGGCGCACGTCCGCCCCCGCGATCACGCAACCGTAGGGATGGATCGGATAGGCCGGGTTCGGCACCAGCACCGCGTCACCAGGGCCGAGGATCGCCAGCGCCAGGTGCGCAAGACCCTCCTTGGAGCCAATGGTCGAGATCGCCTCGGTCTCCGGGTC
This sequence comes from Thioalkalivibrio sp., assembly GCF_007692535.1. Classification (GTDB taxonomy): domain Bacteria; phylum Pseudomonadota; class Gammaproteobacteria; order Ectothiorhodospirales; family Ectothiorhodospiraceae; genus Thioalkalivibrio. The sequence goes on from NZ_REBW01000161.1 coordinate 9,143, forward strand.
GAGATCGACGTCAAACCGCGCCTTGTACCAGCGCGTGATCGCGCGGCGCAGGCGCGGAATCCCCTTCGACACCGAGTAGCGGTGCGTATCGCCACGCTGCGCGACTTCCACCAGCTTGTCCACGATGTGCTGCGGGGTCGGCTGGTCGGGATTGCCCATGCCGAAATCGATGATGTCCTCGCCCCGGGCTCGGGCCTCTGCCTTCAATTGGTTGACGATATTGAAGACATAGGGCGGCAGGCGCTCGATGCGGGGAAAGACGTCCATCACGGATGGGTTCCTGGCTCGTGGATTGGGATGGTGTGGCCGTGTGCATCCGGCCGGTTCAACACAAAACGGGTGAAAGTATAACCCGCCCGTCGCAGTGTCAACGCAATGACCCCGATGCCCACACCCGCGGTGCCAGGGGGCGCTTGCCGCATGGGGCCGATGCCGGTAGGTTTGGCTTCATGCAGTTCACGCAGATCACCGACGACGAACAGAACATGATCACCGGTTATGCGCCGGATCATGTCGCGGTAAACGGTGTCCGCTACGCCCACAGCCTGATCCTGCGCCCGGACCGGCTGCTGCCGTCGTGGCCGGTGGCCGAAGTCGGCGCCCTGAGCCTCGAGGCGCTCGCATGGGTGCGCGCGAACCCGCCGGAGATCCTGTTGCTGGGAACGGGACAGCGCCAGACCTTTCCCGAGCGCGCGCTGTGGCGGGAATTGCGGTCGCAGCCGTGGGGGCTCGAGATCATGGACACGGCGGCCGCGTGCCGCACCTACAACCTGATCATGGCAGAGGGCCGGATGGTCGCCGCGGCGCTGATCATCGACCGCTGAGGACGCTCGTCCCGGTATCTTCTGCCCGTGTCGAGCAGGAAAGTTCGGGGCCGAAGAAACTCAGGGGCGCGGCAGCAGCACGTCCTCCGACAACCCACGCGCCCGAAGCAGGCGGCGCAGGCGCTTCAGGGCCTCCATCTGGATCTGCCGCACCCGCTCCCGGGTCACCCCGATCTCGACCCCGACCTGCTCCAGCGTACAGCGCTCGAAACCGTGCAGTCCGAAACGGCGCACCAGGACCTCGCGCTGCTTCTGGTCGAGTTCCTCCAGCCAGGCGGCGACGAGATTGCGGATGTCTTCGTCCTCCAGGAGTGCCGAGGGTCCGGCTGAATTCTCGTCCGGCAGGATCTCGGTCAACGACCGGTCGCCGTCCGGCCCCACCGCGATGTCGATCGAGGTCGAGGGTTCGGACATCGCCCGGAGCTTCTGGATCTCGGCCACCGGCTTGCCCAGCCGGTTCGCCAGTTCCTCCTCGGTGGGCTCCCGGCCCAGCTCCTGCATCATCCCACGCGCCACCTTGCTGTGGGCGCGCAGTTCCTTGCTCACATGCACTGGTATGCGGATCGTCCGCGCCTGGTTCATCAGCGCGCGTTCGATCGTCTGGCGGATCCACCAGGTCGCGTACGTGGAGAAACGGAAGCCGCGCTCGGGGTCGAACTTCTCCACCGCGTGCATCAGGCCGAGGTTGCCCTCCTCGATGAGGTCCAGGAGCGCCAGGCCCCGGTTCATGTAGCGGCGGGCGATCTTCACCACCAGGCGCAGGTTGCATTCGATCATCCGCTGGCGGCCCCTGGGATCCCCCGCCCGCGCCAGGCGGGCGAAGTAGACCTCCTCCTCAGGGGTCAGCAGCGGGCGGAATTCAATGTCGCGGAGGTAGAGCTGAATGGCGTCCAGTTCCGCTGGCCCGGCGTCCTGCTGCAGGCGCCCTGTAGCCGCCACCCGGATGGGATCTTCCTCGATCGGGTCCGCGTCATCCACGGTCTCGACGCCTTCGTCGACCTCGGGGTCTTTGACGTCGTCTTCCGGAGAGGTGGCTGGTTCAGGATCGGTCGGGTCGCCGGGGACCCGCTTCAGAAATCGGTTCTGTGAGGACATAGTGCAGAACTTCTCCGTCTGAGTGCCAGCATCTACCGCCGGGGAAGATAACGCGTCGGGTCGACAGGCGCACCATCGACCCGAATCTCAAAGTGCAGCATGGGGCGGTCGGCCCCGGAATCGCCCAGCAGGGCGATCTTCTGGCCGGCGCGCACGTTCTGGCCCTCGCGCACCAGCAATTCTTCATTGTGCCCGTAGGCGCTGATGAAGCGGGCGTCGTGCTTCAGGATGATAAGCCTCCCGTAACCGACCAGTCCACTTCCCGCATAGACCACCTCCCCGTCCGTGGCCGCACGCACGTCATCGCCAGGATTGCCGCCGATGCCGATTCCCCGGCGCGTGGTCGCACTGTTGGAGAAGGGACGCAGCACGGGGCCGTCGGCCGGCCACTGCCATTGCAAGGCCCCGCGCGCAGCGGCTGTACCGCCTCCCGGGGCCGGAGGTGTCGGTGGCTGGGCGACCGTGGGCGCCGCCTCTCCGGTGCGCGCGATGGACGGTTCCGCGGGCCGCGGCGGCGCGGCCGGGGCGGGTGCCGGAGAGCGCGCGGGCGCGCTGGCGCTGGGAGACGGTGCCGGCGCGGGCCGGCTGGCCAGGGGCGCGGAGCCCGTCAGGCGAAGGCGCTGGCCGGGATAGATCAGGTAGGGCGGCCCGATGCCGTTGCGGCGCGCGACGTCACGCCAGTCCAGTCCGTGCCGGGTCGCGATGCGGTAGAGCGTCTCGTCCCGCTGGACGACGTAAGTCCCGGAAACGCTGACCGCACCAGACGTCGCCGGCGGCCGTGCGGCACACCCGGCCAGTCCGGCGATCAGGAACGCCAGGGTGAGCCAGAGAAGGAGGGGCCGGGAACGCATCAATCCGCGAGAGTCATGAAGGCCATGATCGCCACCAACAGAAAGACCGACAGCCATCCGAGGCGTTCCATGTAGGGACGCAGATGACGGTCCGCCTGCGGACCCAGCCACGCCATCAGAAGACCCACAGCGAAGAAGCGCGCGCCGCGGCCGAGCAGGGAGGCAATCACGAAGGGCAGCAGCGGCATCGCCAGGGCGCCGGCGGTAATGGTGAACAGCTTGTAGGGGATCGGCGAGAAGCCGGCAATCAGCACCACCCAAACCCCCCAGACTGCGAACCATTCCTGGGCCAGATCCATACTCTCCCCGTGACCCGCCTCGATGATCCACGGCGAGACCAGCTCGTAGGCAAGCATGCCGATCACGTATCCGAGCAATCCTCCCAGCACCGAAAAGACGGTGGTCAGCGCGGCCAGACGCAGGCCCTCGCGTGGGCGTGCCGCAGCCATCGGCGCAAGCATCACATCCGGGGGAATGGGAAAGAAGGAGGACTCGGCGAAGGACAGCGCCGCCAGGTAACGCGGCGCGTGGCGGTGCCGCGACCAGCCCATCACCCGGTCATAGAGAGGCTCGAAGACCTTCACTGCTCGGACCCGGAGAGCATCGGCACGAAACACACGGCATCCAGCTGGTCGCGCACGAAGGCCTCCTTGGTATGCGTGTAACGGACCAGTTGCTGGCGTCCGTCGACACCCTCGACCGGCGCGACCAGCCGCCCCCCCGGCGCGAGCTGAACCAGCAGCTCATGCGGAACCTCGCGGGGCGCCGCGGTCAGCAGAATGCCATCGAACGGCGCCTTCGCGGGCCAACCCTCGGCGCCGTCCGCATGGCGGACACCGATGTTGTTGATCCGGAGCCGGCTGAGCAGCTCACGCGCACTGCGGCTCAGCGCATGGATACGCTCCACCGAGTACACGCGTTCGACCAGATGGGCCAGCACCGCGGCCTGGTAGCCCGAACCGGTGCCAATCTCCAGAACGGTGCGGACCGGAGCGCCATCGAGGAGGGTCTCGGTCATGCGGGCAACGATGTAGGGCTGTGACACGGTCTGCTTGTAGCCGATGGGCAGCGCGATGTTCTCGTACGCCCGATGCACCAGCGCCTCTTCCACGAACAGGTGACGCGGCACCTGGCGGATGGCCTCCAGTACCGCGGCATTGCGGATTCCGAGCTCCGACAATTGCTTGACCAGCCGGTCGCGCGCGCGCTGGGAGGTCAGGCCGGCGCCCGAGATATCAAACGCCATCCGCTTCTCCTTCCAGCCAGCGTCCCACCGTATCGATCGCCTCGAACTGGGTGAGGTCCACCTGGATCGGGGTCACCGACACGTAACCCTCGCGCACCGCAAAGAAATCGGTGCCCGGACCGGCGTCCTGCTCAGGTCCTGCCGGGCCCACCCAATAGATGGGCCGCCCGCGCGGATCGCTGGACTTCACGACCGGCTCCGACTTGTGGCGATGTCCCAGGCGCGTCGCCTGGACGCCACGGATCTCCTCGAACGGCAGGTCCGGTACGTTGACGTTCAGGATCGTCGCCGCGGGAAGCGGGACCCGGTGCAGCCTGTCGAGCAGATTCAGCACCACCCGGGCGGCCGCGTCATAGTGCTGCATGCGCGGCCCGACGAGCGACACCGCGATCGCAGGCAAGCCGAGAAACCGGCCTTCCATCGCCGCCGCCACGGTACCCGAATACAGCACGTCGTCGCCCATGTTCGCTCCCGAGTTGATACCCGAGATCACCAGGTCGGGTTCGCGGTCCAGCAGGCCCGTGATCGCGAGGTGCACGCAGTCGGTGGGTGTCCCGTCAACCCCCATGTCCCCGTTCTCCAGCTCCTGCGCGCGCAGGGGGTGCACCAGCGTCAGGCTGTTGCTGGCGCCGCTGCGGTCCCGATCGGGCGCAACGACGCGCACATCCGCGACCGTGCGCAGATGTCTCGCCAGGCACTGAATGCCGGGCGCGTGGATACCGTCGTCATTGCTGACCAAGATGCGCATGAGCGAACAAACCGGGGATGAAGGCGCCTAATATACTGGAAACCGGGAGACACGCACCGAATCCGGCATCATCGGCGCAGGCCCGCGCCGCGCTTGCCCCCAAAGCCCGAACCGTACGAGCCTGACACAGCCACCGGCTTGTACGCCACCGGGGCGGGTGGTGAAACCCACGCTGCGCAGGATGCGCGCGCCCCTGCATGGGATACCAGGATGAATACAGACGAAGACCCGAACGACGTCGGACACTTTCTTCGCGCCATCGGCGAAGTCCGGCGCCTGGAACATGATCAGGCCGACGTGCGCGCGCCGGCCCCGATCGCACGCGCCCAGAAGCGGCGGGAGGACGACGTGGCCGTGCTGCGCGACCTGCTCAGCGATCCGGTGAATGCGACGGACCTGCAGCCCGGGGACGAATTGCGGTTCGTTCGCCCCGGCGTCAGCCGGCGCGTGTTCCGGAATCTGAAACGCGGCCATTACCGGGTGCAGGAGGAACTCGACCTGCACGGCCTGTTCTCCGGCGAGGCACGCAGGGCCGTGGCGACCTTTCTCACCGAGGCACGCTGCGAGGGACACCTCTGCGTGCGTGTCGTGCACGGCAAGGGCCTCCGGTCGAGGCAGCAGGGGCCTGTGTTGAAGGGTCTGCTCGATCACTGGCTGCGGCAACGCGACGACGTCCTCGCATTCTGCTCGGCCCGGCCCGCGGATGGCGGGACCGGCGCCGTTTACGTGCTCCTCCGGCGCGCCGCCGCCAGGTCGTGAGCTCCGCCCCGGCGCTCCCGCTATTTGGTGCCGGGATAACCCAACTGCCCACAGCTGTAGGTCGGGTTAGCCCAACGGGCGTAACCCGACGGGTTTCGCACCCACCCATGGCCGCAAAGCAGCGTCGTCCCAGGCGCCCCGGCACGTCGGGTTACGCTACGCTAACCCGACCTACAGTCTCCGGCTTTTCCTCGTCATGGGTGGCGCAGGGCCATGAGAGTTGACGGCGAGCCGGCAGACGCCGTTGCGTCGGGGGCATGATCTCCGTAGGGTAAGCGCACACGGAACGTTGGCCGACGCGTCGGGCCATGACCGCCGAAATGTCTTGCCATCAGCACTTTTTCGATGCAATATCTGTACAGCAGTTATGCAAAACGTTGTACCGACACCATGAGGGCCGACATGATGAACAAATGGAAGCTGCTTCCCCTGGCGCTTGCGCTGGCCGTCGCCGCACCGGCCCAGGCCGACGAACTGGAAGAGCGGGTTGCCGCCAGCCAGGCTGCCATTCAGCAATTTGCCTCCAGCCTGCAGGGGGAACTGCAGGCCGCCATGCAGGAAGGGGGTCCGATGCAGGCCATCGAGGTGTGCCAGCAGCGGGCACCCGAGATCGCCAGCGACATCTCCGACGATACCGGATGGAGCGTGGGACGCACCAGCCTGAAGCTGCGCAATCCCGACAACGCCCCCGACGAGTGGGAACGCGCGGTACTCGAGGACTTCGACGCACAGCGCGCCGCCGGTGTGCCCGCCGCCGAACTGTCCCGCCACGAGGTTGTCCAGGACGGCGATGACACCGCATTCCGGTTCATGCGCGCGATCCCGACGGCTGGACTTTGCCTGAGCTGTCACGGGTCCGAGCTGGGTGGCGACATCAAGCATGCACTGGAACGCCTGTATCCCGAGGATCAGGCGACCGGCTATTCCGAGGGCGACGTGCGCGGCGCCTTCACCATCATCCAGCGCATGTAGGACCGCGCCGGAACCCGGCGACCGCTCGGTCCGACCCAGGGGCTGCGCACCGGCGCAGCCCCACTTCATTTCCGGAAGGTTTTCATGCCCGGCCGCGGCGAACCGCTGCCCTGTGCTACATTTCCTGCGAGGCTGGGGTTCCCGTCCTCACGGCGTGCCCGGCTCTCGTTGCCCCCGCTTCCGGATAAAGACCGAACCATGACCCGATCGATCGATGCAGAGTTGCTCGCCCTGGCCGTCGACGCGTCCAACGACGGGATCGTGATCGCCGAGCAGGAAGGCCAGGACAATATCCTGATCTACGTGAACCGGGCCTTCGAGGAACTGACCGGTTATACGGCTGACGAGATCCTGTACCGTGACTGCCGCTTCCTGCAGGGCAGCGACACCGATCAGGATGCGGTTCGCGAGATCCGTTCCGCGCTGGACGAGGACAGGCCCTGCCGTGTCGTGCTGCGCAATTACCGCAAGGACGGATCGCTGTTCTGGAACGAGCTCTCGATCACACCCGTCTTCAACGATGATGACCAGCTGACCTATTACATCGGCATCCAGAAGGACATCACCGATCGCGTCGAGGCCGAGGCACGCGCCGAGCGGGCGGAAAAGGCGCTGGCCGAGGTTCGCGGGAACGCAGACACCAAGGTCTGAATCCCGGCAGCGAGTGACGGCCGGGCCCGCCTTCAGCCGCCGTCGGTCAACGCCGCGATGGCGCCGGCAACCCCGGTCGCGTATTCCCCCGGGCCCAACTCCATCTCCAGCACCAGGCTGTCGCCGGATTCCCAGTGCCAGTCGAGCCGGCGCGGGCGCAGCCGCAGCGGTCGGCGTGCAGGGGCCAGACCCTCGCGCTCGAGGCCCTGTGCCAGCTCGCACCAGTCGTGCGCGACGGCGTTCTCGAGATCCAGGACCGCACCCGCGCTGCCCGGCCCGCCCCGGCCCCAAAGGGGTCCGGTGGGATGCAGGTCCAGCCGTTCGCAGCGCGCCCGCAGTTCCTCGTCAACGTCCGCAACCGGGAAGACGCTGCCGGACCCGTCGAGGTTCGCCAGGTCGCCCGGCAGCAGACGGTCCCAGGACCCGTCCTGCACGCGCCGCCGCAGAACGGCGTTGAAGATCACGGCCCGGGCGGCCGAGAGATACAGGCTCCGCTGGTTGCGACCGCGCGGCCGAAGCCGGCCGGCAAACCAGGCCTGCGCACGCTCCACGTTGCCGTGGCCGAAGCGCTGCTCGCCGAAATAGTCCGGCAGCCCGCGCTCGCGCATGCCCTCCAGCAACGCGTCGGCGGCCGCATGATCACCCGCCACCTCGCGCAGGCGGACCCGGAAGCGGTTCCCGCCCAGATGCCCGGTCTTCAGTTTGCGCGAATGGCGCCTGCTGGCGAGGATCTCCACGCCGTCGAGGACCTGCCGCGACCAGTCCGGCTCCTCCCGGCCCGGCAGTTGCACGCTGAACCACTGCGTCGTCACCGCGTGCCGGTCCTTGCGGCCCGCATAGCCGACGTTCACCCTGGGTACACCGGCGACGCGCGCAAGCCACTCCGCGACCGCCTCGCTATTGTGCCCGATCTTGCGGATGTGCAGCCAGACATGCTCGCCCGCCCCGTCCGGCTCGGTCGCGGCGATTTCGTCGACGACGAAGTCCTCCGGGAGCACCTTGATATGCCCCCGCAACGGGATCGACCAGGGAAACAGCGGCGCCGTCCCCGGATCGGCACTCATGATCCCGCTCCATGACCCTTCGGAGCCAGATTCGCCCGTGGCTCGGCGACGCGGTCCCGCAGGTACACGGGCTGCGCCAGTTCGGGGCTGACGGACTCCCCCCGCGCGTACGCCGCCACCGCGAGGAGAGCCACCTCCCGGGCACAGGGCAGCGCGGCCGGATCGACTTCCGCAGCCCCGAGTCCGAGTCGATCGATGAGTTCGGGATAGGCGCCGAGGCCGCTGCCCAGGGCCAGGCGCGGTGCCCCGGTCCAGACTGCGGCCACCTTCCCCGGAGCGCTCAGATGTTCCTCCGGGACGCCCACGCGGCCCTGCGCGTCAACCGCCAGCAGGGACCAGTACACCTCGCCCATGCGCGCGTCGAGCAACGCCAGCACCTGGCCTGCGCCCCGGTCGGCCCCCTGCTGCGCCAGTGCCGCCAGGGTCGACACCGGAACCACGGGACAACCCACGGCGAACGCCAGCCCCTGCGCGACCCCGAGACCGAGCCTGACCCCGGTGAAGGCCCCCGGTCCGCGGCCGATCCCGACGGCATCGAGCTGCCCCGGCACCAGCCCGGCTTCGGCCAGCAGTCGGTCCACCTGGTCCAGGATCAGTTCGCCGTGGCGCCGCGCCGCGCCCGGCTCGAGCAGCCAGCGCAGCTCGCCATCGACCCACAGTGCCGCCGAGCAGGCCTCGGTCGCGGTCTCCAGCGCGATCAGACGCATACGGCGTCTCCCCGCCCCTGCCGGGCGTTGTGCAGGAACTCCAGGGCATGGACGGGATCGCGGGTCTCGTGGAAGCGCGGCAGGCTGCGCAGGAACTGCCGCCCATAGGGCTTCTGGGTCAGCCGCGGATCGCAGAGGGCGAGAATACCGGCGTCGTTGGCGTCGCGAATCAACCGCCCGACACCCTGCTTCAGCGCCAGGACCGCCTGCGGCAACTGGAACTCCATGAACGGGCTGCCGCCCCCGGCCTCGATCGAGGCGGCACGCGCCTGCAGCACGGGATCGTTCGGGGCCGCAAACGGCAGACGGTCGATGATCACGATCGACAGGGTATCACCGCGGATGTCCACCCCCTCCCAGAAGCTGTGCGCACCCAGCAGCCAGGCGTCGCCGGAGTCACGGAAACGGGCCAGGAGTTCGGCGCGCGGCTGCTCCCCCTGCACCAGCAGGGGTCGCTCGGGAGGCAGGCGGTCACGCAGCAGCGCCGCCGCCTCCCGCAGCGCCCGGTGGCTGGTGAAGAGAAAGAAGCCGCCCCCGGGATTGCCGCTGAGCAGGGGCCAGGCCCAATCGATACAGGCCCGGGTATACCCGGGCGTGTTCGGGTTCGGCAGCGGGTGTTCGGGCAGGGCGAGGCAGGCCTGCCGGGAGAAGTCGAAGGGGCTGTCCAGGCGCTCGGCACGGACGTCGTCGGGCAGGCCGAGGCGCCGCGCGGCATGGCTGAAGTCCTCCCCGACGGCCAGCGTCGCGGAGGTGAAGATCCAGCTCGCCGGGCGCGCGGCACGGCGCTCCGCCAGAGGCCGCGCGGCGTCCAGCGGAGTCCGGTGCAGCATCAGGCTCTGCTTGAAGCGCTCGACCCAGGGCACGGTCTCGGGGCTCTCCTCGAGCCAACCCCGCAGGCGCCCGCGCAGGGTCGTGCAACGGCCCCGCGCCTGATCCAGACCCGGGCTCCGGTCGGCCGCCCCCGTCAGCGCGTCCTCCATCTCGGCCAGCGCCAGATCCAACCCGGACAGTGCCGGGAGAACGCCGGGGGCATCGCCGACTTCGGCCCAGCTGGCCCGGGCGGGCCAGGCCTCGGAGCAGTGCAACAGCGCCGCGACCGCCGCCTGCAGCGCCGCAACCCGGTCGCGCAGATCCACCATCTCCGGGGCGTCGCGCTCCATCTCGCGCAGCACGTCGCGGCCCAGTTCACGCACCGCCCGGGTCCCGACCGCAAGCCCGAAAAACGCCCCGGCAATCTCCGGCAACTGGTGTGCCTCGTCGACGATCACCGCGTCGACCTCGGGCAGCAGGTCCCCGAAGCCCTCGTCCTTCAGCGCCATGTCCGCCAGCAGCAGGTGATGATTCACCACGATCACCTCGGCGTCCTGCGCGCGCCGCCGCGCGCGAACCACGAAGCAGTCGTTGAAACGCGGGCATTCGCCGCCCAGGCAGTTGTCCACGGTCGACGTGACCTGCGGCCACAACGGTGCGTCCTCGGCGAGGATGCCGGCCTGGGTCAGGTCGCCCGTCGCCGAGGTTCTGGCGAGCCGTCGCAGGGACTCGATCGTCGCGAGCTGCCGGCCCCTGCCGATGGCGTCGCCGGCGGCGGCTTCCAGCCGGTAGTGGCACAGGTAATTGGATCGCCCCTTCAACAGGGCGATCCTCGGGCGGCGACCCAGCGCCTCGCAGACCATGGGCAGATCCTTCGCGAACAGCTGATCCTGCAGCGTCTTGGTGCCGGTGGAGATCAGTACCCGGCGCTCCGACAGCAGCGCCGGCACCAGGTACGCATAGGTCTTGCCGACGCCAGTCGCGGCCTCGATCAGGAGCGCCGAGGGCACGTCCTCGATCACCTCGGCCACCGCCCCCGCCATGACCTGCTGCTGGGCACGAGGCTGGAACCCGGGAACCGCCCGCGCCAGGATCCCGCCCGGGCGCAGCGCTGCGCGTGCGCGCTCCGCAGCCTCCGCGACGGCATCAGCCAAGCGCCCGCTCCAGACGCCGCACTTCCTCCAGGGCACTGCGGGCACCCTCGGTGTCGCCCACTGCCTCGCGTGCCCGGGCAATGATGCGCCAGTTCGACAGGCTCAGCGCACGATCCGCGGAACCGAGTTGCAGCGAGCGATCCGCCATCCGCTCGGCCTGCTGGAACTCCTGCTGCTCGAGCCGGACCTGGGCCAGCCGATTCCACAGACCCGCGTCACGCGGGGCGATGCGCAGGGCCCGTTCCAGCTGCAGGCCCGCGAGGCGCAGGTTGCCCTCCGCCCGCGCCTCGTCGGACTGCGCGGCCAGGGCGAGCGCCGCCGGGGCGATCGACACCGCGTCGGGAGCCGGCTCGGACACCGCTGCAGGAGGGAGAACCTCCTCCGCCCCGGGCAGCGGGTCGACCACCACGGCTCCAGCGCCCGCGTCCGGCGGCATGCCGGGCCGGGACGCAGGCACCGCACAGGCGCCGAGCATCAGCGTCACCAGCAGCAACGCCGGAAGCCGCCCGGCCAGGCTGTCCCCGGCCAAGCCCCATCGTCGTATCACTCTCATCGGAACCACCTCTCCAGCCAGCCGGACCCTTCGTCCCCGAATGCCGCCCCGATGTCGCAGGCGGCACGCGTCCTGGGAACCGAGTCACGCCAGAACGGGAGTTCGATACGATCCGCGCAGGCCTCCGTCTCGGTGCGCAGGCCGGAATGCCGATCCACCCATTGCGACTGGATCTCCGGATGATGCCCCAGGTTCAGCGAACCGCCCGGCAGCGCGGCCATGGTACGGACCCAGATGGGCACGGCGCCAGTTCCGCCCGTCAGGCCGATGGGCCGATTGTCGTCGAGCCCCAGCCAGATCACCAGCAGGTGCCGGTCATCGAAGCCGGCAAACCAGCTGTCGCGCAGATCGTTGGAGGTCCCGGTCTTGCCGGCCAGCACACGCCCGGGCAGACGACTGCCGATGGCGCGGCCGGTACCCTGGGTGGTCACGTCGTGCAGGGCCTGGTTGACCAGGCGCACCGCCCCGTCCGGGACCGCGCCGCGGAGTTCCAGGCTGAAGTGCGACAGTTCCTGATGGTCGGCATCGAGAACGTCCCGAATGGCCCGGCTGCGGGTCGCGTAGCCGCCATTGGCCAGCGCCTGGTAGAGCGTGGCGATCTCCAGCGGCGACATGTCCAGCGCCCCCAGCGCCAGCGACGGCAGCGGCGCCGGCGTCCGTTCCAGCCCGAGCGTCTGCATCAGCCGGATGACCTGGGAGATGCCGATCTGCTGGGACAGCCGCACGGTGGCCACGTTGTAGGAGCGGACCAGCGCCTCCCAGGCCGTGACCTGGCCGTGAAATTCGCGGTCGAAGTTCTGCGGCGACCAGGGCTGACCGTGGGGCAGTTGCAGCGTCAGCGGACTGTCGTCCAGCAGCGTCGCCAGCGTATAGCGCTCGGGATCCGACAGGGCCGCGAGGTAGACGAAGGGCTTGATCAGCGAACCGACCGGACGCCTCGCCTCCACGGCACGGTTGAAGCCGGGAAAGCGCGGGTTGCTGTCGCCGACCAGTGCAAGAACCTCTCCCGCGAGCGGATCGGTGATCACCGCAGCCGCCTGCAGCGGATCGCGGATGCCGCGCCCTGCAATGAGTTCGGCCACGCCTTCCTCGATGTGGCGCTCCAGCGTGAACTGGATGCCCGGGTCGAGAGTGGTGAAGATGCGCAGCCCTTCGTTGCGCAGATCCTCCTCGCGGTACTCGGTGCGCAGCTGCCGGCGCACCAGGTCGAGAAAGGCCGGGAAGTGGCCCTCGCTGCGCGGCGCCCGCGGGGAGACGCCCAGGGGCCGCGCCTTCGCCTCCTCGACCTGGTCGAGCGAGGCCAGCCCCTCCCGCAGCATCCGGTCGAGCACGCCGTTGCGGCGCGCCAGCGCGCGCTCCGGGAACCGGCGTGGATCGTAGTAGCTGGCGCCGCGGGCCAACCCCACCAGCAACGCCAGCTGGTCCAGGTCGAGCTCGCGCAGCGGACGCTGAAAATAGAACTCGGCGGCGAGACCGAAGCCGTGGATCGCGCGGTCCCCCGCCTGGCCCAGAAACACTTCGTTCAGGTAGGCCTCGAGAATCTCCTCCTTGGCATAACGGTACTCCAGCAGGATCGCCATCACCGCCTCATTGAGCTTGCGCTTGAGGCTCTGTTCGTGGGTCAGGTAGAAGTTCTTCACCAGCTGCTGGGTCAGGGTGCTGCCGCCCTGCACCGTGCGCCCGGCGCGGAGGTTGGCCCAGGCGGCCCGGGCGATGCCGATCGGATCCACGCCCCGGTGCGCGAGGAAACGCCGGTCCTCGGTTGCCAGCAGTGCCGCGACGAGTCCCGGCGGCACGTCTTCCAGCATCACCAGGATGCGGTCCTCGCCGTGGGTCGGATAGATGCTGCCGATCAGCATCGGCTCGACCCGCATCAGATCCACGCTGCCGTGCTGGTCCCTGAGATCGGTGACCATGCCGCCTCCCAGACGCATGCGCACCGCGCGGGCGGGCTCGGCCCCGTCGCTGAAGACGAACGGCCGGGTCCGTAGGGAGACCTCATTGCCCTGAATCGAGAACTGGCCGGGCCGGGAATCCCCCTCCTCGTAGTTCAGCGCCTCGAGTTCCAGCCGCAACAGATCCGCGGTCAGGGAACGGCCGACGTACAGCTCCAGCGGGCGTGCGAACACACGCGCCGGCAGCGACCAGCGCTTACCCTCGAAGCGGGCCTGTATTTCGCGGTCCATCTGCTGCACGTACCAGGCGCCGATCGCGCCGGCGACGAGCAACAGGCCGAGGGAGAACCAGAACCCGGCGGCAAGCGTGCTGCGAATCCGCGAACGGGACCTGGGACGGCGTCTGAGCATCATGGTGTTCGATTTCGGGGAAACGCCAATGGTAACCTGAGGCGTCGCTATCTGACAGGTAAACCAGCCTCGACCCGCAGGCCCCGCATCCCAACCAGAGGTCCCCATGGACCCGCTCGAACGACAGCAGAAACTCCTTCGGAACCTCTCCGAATCCGGCCGTTTCCCCCATCCGGCATCCTCGGTGGAACACATCGACACCCATATCTCGACGGTGCTGCTGGCCGGAGAACACGCCTACAAATTCAAAAAGCCGCTGGACCTCGGCTTTCTCGATTTTTCCACCCTGGATTCGCGCAAGGAGTTCTGTGCGGCCGAGCTCGAGATCAACCGGGCCCTGGCTCCCGGCATCTACCTGAATCTCGCCACGGTGCGGGGCTCGCTGGAAGACCCACGCATCGACGATGACGTCGACAGTGACGACGGCAGCCCCGTGCTGGAGTACGCGGTGCACATGCGTCGCTTCGACCGCGACCGGCAGCTCGACCGTCTGCTGGAGGCGGATCGGCTGCCGGTGACGGCCATGGACGAACTGGGCCGCACCGTGGCCCGCTTCCACGAGAGCACGGAACGCGCCGGAAAGGCCTCGGAACACGGCACCCCTGAGCAGGTCCTGGCTCCGATGCTGGCCAACTTCGAGGCCCTCGCGCCCTCGGCCGAACGGGTGGCCGAACGCCGCGAGCGTCTGCAGGAACTGGAATCCTGGACCCGGAAGACCGCGGAGCATTTCAACCCCGTCATCGCCGAACGGCACCGGGAGGAATTCGTGCGGGCCTGCCACGGCGACATGCACCTGGGCAACATGGTCTACATCGACGACGAGCAGGGGCGGGAACGCCTCGCCATCTTCGACGGGATCGAGTTCAACCCGTCGCTGCGCTGGATCGACGTGGCCTCGGAGATCGCCTTCCTGACCATGGACCTGCACGCCCGGGGCGCCCCGGGCCATGCGCATCGGGTGCTCAACGTCTACCTCGAGCACCGCGAAGACCTCGGTGCGCTGACCCTGCTGCCGTTCTACCAGGTGTACCGGGCGCTGGTGCGTGCCAAGGTCAACGCCATCCACGCCGCAGAGTCGGGGCTGGATGCGGCGGAACGTCGGCACTGCGATGCAGAGGTGGAACGTTACCTGGCGCTGGCGGCGCGCCTGCGCGACCCGGGTCGCCCTGGCCTGATCCTGATGCACGGCGTCTCCGGCACCGGCAAGACCTTCGTCAGCACGGAGATCCTCCAGCGGCTCGGCGCGATTCGCCTGCGCAGCGACATCGAACGCAAACGCATGATCGGACTGGCCCCCGACGCCCGTCCCAGCGCCGAACAGCAGGCCTCGCTCTATTCTCCGGAGGGCATCCAGGCGGTCTACCGGCGACTGCTCCTGCAGGCCGAAACCCTCCTGCAGCAGGGCCATACGGTGATCGTGGACGCAACCTTCCTGACGCGGGACCAGCGCAGACCCTTCCAGCTTCTCGCAGGGCGCCTCGACGCCGGGTTCGCGATCGTAGCCTGCGCCGCGGACACGGACACTCTGCGCGAGCGCCTGGCAGAGCGCGGCCAGAAGGGAACCGACGCCTCCGACGCAGGCCGGACCGTGATGGAGGAACAGTTGTCGCAGGTCGAGCCACCGGGCGCTGACGAAGCGGCGCTGAACACGGGCCCCGGGAACCCCCTGGACTGGGCGACACTCGAACATATGGTTCGAGGCAACACCGGGGGCTAGAGGGCCATGCGGAAAGTTCGGTAACGATGGAACACAGCCAGACACTCCGGAGCAACACGGGCAAGGGCAGGAATAGCCACTCCATTTCAAACTTGTCCAACGCAGCGCCAGCGTGTCTGGCGCAGCGACCGGGTACCGTTTCCCGCATGGTCCACTGGGATGACAAGCGTGGCGCCGGGACCTAAGCTCAGGGGTCGGCGTTCCAGCAGCCCAGAGCCGGACCTGACGCGAAGGACCGCAATCGGTCCGGGCGGCCGGGAGCACGGCCCAGCGTCCCGCGTCATGGCGGGCGCGCCGACCACCAGGAGTATCGTCCGATGCCTGCACGCCTGACCTTGCTCTTCACCCTGGCCCTGCTGCTGCCCACGGCCGCACAGGCGGACGCCCTGCTGCGCTTCGTCGACAGCGAAGGCGAACAATCCGAGATCCTGGTCAAGGGCCCCTACGCGCGCATGGACATGGTCAACGGCGGCGGCGGCGGCACGGGCTTCATGCTCTTCAACGCGGGCGACCGCTCGCTCTACATCGTCGACCAGACCAACCGCAGCTACATGCGCTTCGACGAACAGGTGATCGACGCCCAGATGCAGGCGATGGAGCAGATGATTGCCGACCTGCGCGCCCAGATCCAGCAACTTCCGGCCGAGGCACGCGCCGAGATGGAGGCCCAGTTGGGTCTTGGGGTCGAAACCGGGCCCGTCGAAGTGGAGACGCGTGCAACCGGCCGGGAACAGGAAATCGGCGGGCTGCGCTGCGAGGAGAAGGAGATCATCGTCGGCGGCAGGGTGCAGAACGTCGCCTGTGTCGCCGGGCCCGGCGAGCTCGGACTGTCGCTGCGCGACTTCGACACCCTGAATGCCTTGATGGGGCGCCTATTCGACCTGTCCCGCCGGGCGCTGGACGCAGGCGGCCCGATGGCCCAGGCCATGAGCTCCAGCGTCATGCCTCCCCTCGACGGAGTTCCGCTGGAGGTCCGCGACCTGCGTGATGGGGTCAGCACCCGGCTGGCCGGGATATCGACGGATACCCTGAGTCCCGAATTCTTCCGGATCCCCCAGAACTATCGCGAACAGGAAGCGTTCTGATCCTGGACATGGCCACCTGCCGACACGTGCTGCTGCCGCTGCTGCTGGTCTCGCTGGTGACGGCCTGTGCCGGCACGCCGCCCGCCCCCGGCAAAAGGGACCTCACCCAGGCCGGGCCGCTGCCGGCTCCCTCCGACATCGGCCTGATCCGTTCCGAGATTGTGCTCGCCGCACTGGGACACCTCGATGCGCCCTACCGCTACGGGGGCACTGGCGCCGCGGGACTGGACTGTTCGGCTCTGGTGCAGCGGGTCTACCTGCAGGCCGGCCTGAGCCACGTGCCGCGGACAACCGCCGAGCAGGCCCGAGCGGCCCGTCGCGTTCCCCCGGACCGGATCCAACCCGGTGACGTACTGTTCTTCGCCGCCCGCGGGAATCGAATCGACCACGTGGGAGTCTTCATTGGAGATGGCCGGTTCATCCACGCCCCGAACGCGCGCAGCCAGGTCCGGATCGAGCCGCTGGCCTCCACCTACTGGGAGCCGCGCCTGCGCAGGGCCGGGCACTTCTTTGACTAGACCCATCACCGCAAGGAATCCGACATGTCCATGATCCGACTTTCTCTCCTGTCCACCCTCGCCCTGCTGCTGATCCTGCCCGCCACACACGCACAGGAACTGGTGCTCGAGACCGACGACCGACGCATCTACGCGACCGAAGGCGAATATGCGTTCTACCGCGAGATGCTCGAGTCGGCGATCGGCGACGAAGGGCTGGTGATCAACGCGGTCGGCAACATTGCCACGATGCTGGAGCGCACCGGCGCGGACCTCGGCGGCGAGACCCTCTACCTGCACGGCGAATCGCTGGAATTCTGCAGCGCGGTGTATTCCCGCCGGATGATGGAGGCGGATCCCCACAGCATCGTATTCTGCCCGTACGTGATCGCGATCTACGAACTGGCCGCCGAACCCGACACGATCTACATCGGCTATCAGCGCGTTCCCATCGTCGGTGACGAGGCTTCCCGCAAGGCCCTGCAGGACGTCGAGGACCTCATCGACCGCATCACCAACAACGCGATGGCCTTCTGAGCGGTCTTCCCCGGGCCGGCTGGCGGCTTCAGCCGGGTCGGCGCGCGTGCGCCGGCCGGAACGACCTGACGCGGACCGGGTCGGTGTCCAGGTAGGGTCCGCCAATCAGGTCCACGCAGTACGGGATCGCCGGGAACACCGCGTCCAGACACTCGGCGATCGCCGAGGGCTTGCCGGGCAGGTTCACGATCAGGGTGGCGCCGCGGACACCCGCGGTCTGCCGCGACAGGATGGCGGTCGGTACGTGCCGCAGGGACACCGCCCGCATCTGTTCCCCGAAGCCCGGCAGCATCTTCGTGCAGACGGCCTCGGTGGCCTCGGGGGTGACGTCGCGCGGCGCGGGCCCGGTCCCCCCCGTGGTCACGACCAGGCAACAGCCCGCGTCATCGCACAGGGCGGCGAGGCTCGCCTCGATGCCGGCGCGATCGTCGGGGATCACCCGCAGCACGGGTTCCCAGACCGACGTCAGCGCCGATTCCAGCCAGGCCTGTATCGCGGGCCCGCCCTCGTCCGCGTACTCGCCCCGGCTCGCGCGGTCGGATACGGTGACGATGCCGATGCGGGCAGGCGTCGGATCGACCATGTTCACTCCCTCTCCTTAGAAAAGCCGCAAACGGTAGGTCGGGTTAGCCCAAAGGGCGTAACCCGACGGGCCTCGCACCCCACCCATGGGCGCAAAATAGCGTCGTCCCCGGGACCTCGTCGGGTTACGCTGCGCTAACCCGACCTACTGGGCTGTGACTTTCACGCTAACCCGCGTAGGGGGTGTCCGGCCCTCGGCGCGGACCACCAGAAGGGACATCGATGTTGCCTCCCGGTGACAGAGATGCCGCACCGCCTGGCGGGGCTCCGGCACCGCTCGA
>NZ_REBW01000127.1 GCF_007692535.1 Thioalkalivibrio sp.
CTGGGCGGTCTCGATCTGGCTTTCGAGCTCGCTGATCTCGGCGTCCCTGAGGGCCAGCTGTTCGCCAAGATCCGATTGCTCGGAGCGCGCGGTCGAGAGTTCCGCCTCGAGGATTTCGTGGGAGGCACGCAGTTGTTCGAGTTCGTCCCGTGCTTCCTCGTACCGTTCCTGGACGGCCTGCAGTTCTGCCTGCGTCTCGGCCTGTCTGGCCTGGGCATTTTCATCCTGCGTATGGCCCGGTATCGCAAGGGCGAACAGTACGGCTCCAACCGCCAGGGCCCGGATGGCGGGGTTGATCCCGCGACCCCTGGTTGTTGCGTGCACAGATGGCTTGTTCATGGGTCTTGATCTCCTTGGTGTGGTCTGTGGCCCATTGCGCGCGCGGCGTTTAGGGCCTTCTACGTTATTGTCGTTCCCTTGGGGCAGGGTCTTCGCCGATGCAGCACGCCATGTGCCGCGAGGACATTCCCCGGAAGTGTAGTCAACGGAGGGCTCCGGGGTCCAAGTATTCCGACGGGGGCGTCGTGCTTTCTTGCCTTCCACGCCGCCGCGATCGAGGCTGTGTTGATGCGGATATCGGGGGACTCGTCCTAACGCCCCAACTGGCCAAGAAGAATGCGCCCGAGATACCCAAAAAGGGCGTACCCCGAAATATTTCTGAGGCCTGACCGATGAACGAACGCCTGTCGTTGCCCCTTGCCGCGTGCGGTGTCCTTTTCCTCGCCGCGTGTGGCGACCCTCCGCGGGAGGCCGAGCACCGCGACTCCGATACGGCCCGCTGGTACAGCGTGGAACAGGTGATGCTGGGCGGCCCTGTGTTCGCCACGCATTGCGCAGTCTGTCACGGTGCCCGGGCAGAGGGCGCCGAGGAATGGTTCCGCCGCCTGCCTGACGGCCGCTGGCCGCCCCCGCCCCTGAACGGCACGGCACACGCCTGGCACCATCCCCTGTGGCAGTTGCGCCAACAGATTCGGGAGGGTTCGGACCCGGAACACGGCGATATGCCTGGATTCGCCGAAGTGCTCTCCGATGCCGAGATCGACGCGGTCATTGCCTGGTTTCAGAGCTTCTGGCTGGACGAGATCTATGCCGCATGGCTTGTCTACGACGCCAACTTTCCCGAGCCGTCGAGCCATCAGAAGGGCTTGGAATAGCCTCCTGGCAGCGCCGGATCGGCCAGTGGGGGCACCTCCCCGCGCACGGTCGCCAGAAGCCCCGGGTTGCGGTCGATGTCGCGCAACGCCCGGCGGAAAAACGGGCGCAGACCGCTCTTCAGATGTGGTCGAGCCTGGCTTGGGGGAATGTCCTTCAATCGGCAGAACAAGGCCAGCGCGTAACTGAGGTCGGCCCGCGACAGGAAGCCGGGGCGTTCGGCCGCCGGGCCCTGGCAGGAACCGCAGGAGTTCACGCGGACGTTGAAGGCCGTGTTGGCGAACATGATCCCGAAGCCCATGAAGACGCCGACCAGTTCGGTCACGTGGCCCCAGTTCTCCTCCCCGGCGGGTGGGGTTTCCGGTGCCGCGGCGGCGAGGTGATGGGCGAACTCCCGTGCGAAGTTGGCAATCAGGGCCTCCGGGTTGGCCACGAGTTCGGGGGTATAACTGAATAACGCCGCAGACCCCTGTGCCACCGGCATGGCGGAGCCGTGGGGCGCCCGTATGGGTACCGCCAGCGCCTGGGAAGGGTAGGCTTGGGGAACCCATGCCCCCGGTTCCTGCAGTCGGCAGGGCCAGTGATCGAGGCCGGCGTGGCCTCGGACCGAATCGAAGACCAGCTGCGCCATGCCATGCACACTGTCCGCTCGTCCGGGGAAAAATTCCGGGGTGGGCAGGACGAGTCGGGTGCCGCCGAAGAAGGTCTCGCGTCCCTGGTGACGCATGGTCCAGGCAAAGACCTCATGGATCCAGTCGCGCGTGGTTTCGTCCAGCAGGGGTTCGCGTTGAAACAGGTCGAAGATCATGACGAACGGCCGCCTGGCGCAGGGCAGCGCCGTTCCCGTGGTTGTGCACGCTTTCCATTCATGAGGCTAGCCTATCGCGTTTGCCATCACGGGGGCCATGGGCGGGTTGGGGATGGCGCGCGGGCGGCTACAGATATGGGGTCAGCAGTCGCGCGGCCCCGTCGCGCAGGCGCAGCGGGATGGGTCGCTGGCGGATCTCGTGCAGCGACAGCAGCCGGGAGGTCCGGCGCAGATCGACCGTCCATTCGCTGAGATTCCGGCCAAGCTCCGCGTCGTAGCACTCCAGGTTGAATTCGAAATTCAGGCGCAGGCTGCGCGGATCCCAGTTGGCGGACCCGAACAGCACCCAGCAGGCATCGACCAGCATCAGCTTGCCGTGGTTGAACGGCGGCGGCGTCAGCCAGATGCGGCAGCCGCGCTCCACCAGTTCCGCGTGCAGTGGATTGCTGGCCCAATCCACGAGGCGCAGGTTGCTGCATTCGGGCAGCAGCAGGTCCACCCGGACACCGCGCAGGGCTGCCGTCTTCAGCGCGCTGAGCAGTCCCACCTCGGGAAGGAAGTAGGGCGTGATCACGGTGACCTGTTCGCGGGCCTCGGCCAGCGCGGCCAGCAGGGTGAACTGCAGCACCTCGAAATCTTCATCGGGGCCGTCGGGAAAGCCGCGGCAAAAGGTCGTTCCAGCCTCCGGCCCGGCACGGGCGACCCAGGCCGGCCCCGATAACGTCTCGCCGGTGGCGAATCTCCAGTCCTCGCTGAAGACTCGCAGAAGTTGTTCGGCCACCGGCCCATCGATCTGGAAATGCAGGTCGCGGATCGGATGCCTGCCGGGATCGGTGCTGGAGTGTCCCTGACGGATGTTCATGCCGCCGGTGAAACCGGAGGTTCCGTCGACGATCAGCAGTTTCCGGTGGTTGCGCAGATTGAAGGCGGCCAGACTCCGGGGTAGATGGGCGGGAAGAAACGCGGCGCTGCGAACGCCGAGACGGCGCAGGTGAGCGATCATGCTGCGGCGGCTGTAACGGACACCGATCCCGTCGATGAGCACCCGCACTTCCACCCCGCGTTCATGAGCCGCGTGCAGGCGTTCGGCGAAGTGCTGTCCCACGCGGCCGGTATCGAAGATGTAGGTGGCCAGGGCGATACTGCGCTGCGCGCGATCGATTGCCTGCAGCATCGCGGCGTAGGCCTGGTCGCCATCGAACAGCGGTGTCACGCGGTTCCCGGCGCTGAGGGTGAACGGACTCAGCGTATCCCCCGAGCCCAGCAGCCCCCGCCAGCGTGCTTTCAGTCCGGGGTCCACAGCAAGGCTGGGCCGCGGGGCTGGCGAGGGGCTGCGGCCGTCACGCAGGGCTCGGGCGCGCCGGCGGATGCGGTTCACGCCGATCAGCCAGTAGAGAATCGAGCCGGCCAGCGGCAGGAGGATGATCAGTCCGACCCAGGCGATGACCGTCCCGGTTTCACGGCGCTGCAGCAGCGCGTGCACCGCGCTGGCTACGGCCAGCAGGAACACGGCTGCGGCGATGCCGCTGGCGATCCAGCCGGTCTCCACGTCCACGTTCCGCCTCCGGGGTCAGGCCATGCGATGGCATGCGCTGTCAAGACTGGCTACAGTACGGCGGCGCTCCATAGCGGGCAAACCCGGCCTGTCTGTGGGGCGGCGCCGGACCTTCCAACAGGAATGAAACCACACCATGGCCGAGAACCTGACCCTCGACTTCGCGGACGCCGAGCGCCTGCCGTTGAAGGACTTTACCGAGAAGGCGTACCTGGACTATTCCATGTACGTGATCCTGGACCGGGCCCTGCCACACATCGGCGACGGCCTGAAGCCGGTGCAGCGGCGGATCATCTACGCGATGAGCGAGCTCGGTCTTTCCGCGGCTGCCAAGTACAAGAAGTCCGCGCGCACCGTGGGCGACGTGCTGGGCAAGTTCCACCCGCACGGGGACAGCGCCTGCTATGAGGCCATGGTGCTGATGGCCCAGCCCTTTTCCTACCGCTATCCGTTCGTCGACGGGCAGGGCAACTGGGGTTCGCCGGACGATCCCAAGAGCTTCGCCGCGATGCGCTATACGGAGTCCCGGCTGTCGCGCTATGCCCAGGTGCTGCTGTCGGAACTCGATCAGGGCACCGCGGACTGGGTGGCCAACTTCGATGGCACCCTGGAAGAACCGAAGGTGCTTCCCGCTCGGCTTCCGAACGTGCTGCTGAACGGTGCCACCGGTATTGCCGTGGGCATGGCCACCGACATCCTCCCGCACAACCTGCGCGAGGTCGCGGCCGCCTGTGTGCACCTGCTGGAACATCCCGGCGCGACGCTGGACGACCTGCTGGAACATATCCAGGGACCGGACTTTCCGAACGAAGCCGAAATCATCACGCCGCGCGAGGAACTGCGGAAGATGTATGCGAGCGGTCACGGTTCGGTGCGTGCCCGGGCCCGCTACGAGCGCGAGAACGGCGACATCGTGGTCACCGCGTTGCCCTACCAGGCTTCGGGTTCCCGGGTGCTGGAGCAGATCGCCGCGCAGATCAACGCGAAGAAGCTGCCGATGGTGGAGGACCTGCGCGACGAGTCCGACCACGAGCACCCGACCCGCCTGGTGATCACGCCCCGCAGCCAGCGTGTCGATGTCGAGTCGCTGATGGCGCACCTGTTCGCCACCACCGACCTGGAGAAGAGCTACCGGGTCAACATGAACCTGATCGGGCTGGACGGCCGGCCCCGGGTCAAGGACCTGCACACGCTGCTGGGCGAATGGCTGGGTTTCCGGGTGACCACCGTGCGCCGGCGCCTGCAGTGGCGCCTCGACAAGGTGCTGGCCCGCCTGCACGTGCTCGAAGGCCTGCTGATCGCGTATCTGAACATCGACGAGGTGATCCGGATCATCCGCGAGAACGACAGGCCCAAACCGGTGTTGATGGAGCGCTTCGGGCTCAGCGACATCCAGGCCGAGGCCATCCTGGAGCTGAAGCTGCGCCATCTCGCGAAGCTGGAGGAGATGAAGATCCGCGGCGAGCAGGACGATCTGGCGGCCGAGCGCGCGCGATTGGAGAAGATCCTGGGATCGGACAAGCGGCTGAAGCGCCTGGTCGCGGACGAAATCCGGGCGGACGCTGAGGCCTTCGGCGACGACCGTCGCTCGCCGCTGGTGCAGCGCGCCGCCGCACAGGCCCTGGACGAGACGGCGCTGGTGCCGACCGAGCCGCTGACCATCGTGCTGTCGAAGATGGGCTGGGTACGCGCCGCGAAGGGTCACGAGGTGGATCCCGCCGCGCTGAATTACAAGGCGGGCGACGGTTTTCTGGAGGCCCTGGCGGGGCGCAGCAATCAGCTGGTGGCGTTTCTCGATTCGACCGGGAGGGCCTACACGCTGCCCGCGCATACCCTGCCGTCCGCGCGCGGTCAGGGTGAGCCTTTGTCAGGGCGTTTCACGCCCGCCGATGGCGGGCGCTTCGTTGGCCTGGCCGCGGGTGCGGCGGAGGAGCGCTGGCTGCTGACGACCGATCACGGCTACGGCTTTATCGCGCAGCTGGGGGACCTGTTCAGCCGACAGAAGTCGGGCAAGACCGTGCTGAGTGTGCCCGGGGGCGCTGGCGTGCTTCCGCCCCGGCGGATCACGGCCGTTGGCAGCGACCGCATCGCGCTGGTGACCTCGGACGGTTATCTGCTGGTCGTCGCGGCAGCGGACCTGCCGGAAATGGCGCGCGGCAAGGGCAACAGGATCATCGGGATTCCCTCGGCGCGCCTGAAGGCCGGACAGGAGCGGGTCACGGCCGTGGCGGTGCTGCCGCAGGGTGGTACGCTCCTCATCCATGCCGGGAAGCGGTTCAAGGGCATGGGGCCCGCGGAATGGGCAGAATACGAGGCGGAGCGGGGCCGACGCGGCCACAAACTGCCGCGTGGCTACCAGAAGGTGGACCGGTTGGAGATCCAGGCGTGAACGGGTGCCGCGCCGCTTGAATTTTTCGCGCGCTGCCCCATCTTATCCTCGGCAATAAACTTTACTAATGGAGTCTTCGGAGTCGTCATGAAACGTATCATGCTGTTTTTGGGTACCAACCTCGCAATCATCGTGGTGTTGAGCATCACGCTGCGTATCCTCGGCGTGGAACGCATCCTCGATGAAGAGGGCGTTGGTCTGAATCTCAACGCCCTGTTGATCTTTGCGGCTGTATTCGGCTTCGGGGGCTCGTTCATCTCGCTGGCCATCTCCAAATGGATGGCCAAGAAGACGATGAAGGTGCACGTCATCGAAAAGCCCCGCAACGCGACCGAGCAATGGCTGTTCGACACCGTGCGCCGTCAGGCCCGGGAAGCCGGCATCGGCATGCCGGAAGTCGGGATCTACGACTCGCCCGACCCCAACGCCTTCGCCACCGGCATGAGTCGCAACAACGCGCTCGTGGCGGTCAGCACCGGATTGATGCAGAGCATGGGTCAGGGCGAGGTCGAGGCCGTACTGGGTCATGAGGTCGGCCACGTCGCCAACGGGGATATGGTCACCCTCGCGCTGATCCAGGGGGTGGTGAACACCTTCGTGATCTTCCTGGCCCGCGTGATCGGTCACTTCGTCGACCGCGTGGTGTTCAAGAACGAACAGGGCCATGGCCCCGCCTTCTGGATCACCACCATCGTCGCTGAGATCCTGCTGGCGATCCTGGCCTCGATCATCGTGATGTGGTTCTCGCGCCAGCGTGAATTCCGGGCCGACGAGGCCGGCGCGAAGCTGGCCGGACGCGACAAGATGATCGGAGCGCTGGAATCGCTTGCGCGAGCATCGGGGCGGCCGGTGGACATGCCCGATCAGATGGCTGCCTTCGGCATCCGCGGCGGACTGCCGACCGGTCTCAAGCGTCTGTTCATGACGCACCCGCCGATCGAAGAGCGGATCATGGCGCTGAAGGCAATGCGCTGAGTCCGGGATCCCCGGGTACCTACGAAGGGCCGTCCTCGGGCGGCCCTTCGTTATTTCCGGCTCTCGCTGCCATGCAGGAGACCGCCCCTGCAGGCGAACCGCTTACCGCCCTCTCAGCACCCGGTCCGCTACGAACGCGTTGCTGCGGCGCTCCTCTCCGAACGTGGACATCGGGCCGTGACCGGGGATGAAACGGGTTTCCGGACCCAACGGCCAAAGCTTGGCGGCGATGGAATCGAGCAGGTCCTGGTGGTTGCCCTGGGGGAAATCGGTGCGCCCGATGCTCCCGGCGAAGAGCACGTCGCCCACCAGGGCCAGTTGGCTTGGTGCATGATGGAAGATCACGTGCCCCGGCGTGTGGCCGGGGCAATGGTAGACATCCAGCACCTGTTGGCCCACGTGCACCTGGTCTCCTTCGTTGAGCCAGCGGTCGGGAAGGAAGGACTTGACCTCTGCGGTGCCGAACATCCTGGCCTGCATCGGCAGTTGTTCCAGCCAGAAGCGGTCGGCCTCGCCCGGGCCGATGATCGGAATGGCTGCCATGTCCGCGAGCTCGCGCGCGGCCCCCACGTGGTCCAGATGGCCATGGGTGAGAAGAATCTGACGGAGGTCCAGTCCCCGCTCCCGGACTGCCTCCAGCAGTCTTTCCGGGGAGCCGCCAGGGTCCACCCAGGCGGCTTCACGCGTCTCTTCACACCAGATCAGGGTCGCATTCTGTTCGAAGGCGGTAACGGGGATGGTGACGAATCCGAGCATGGCGGTGTTCCGATGGGCGGGTGGGGATCACATTGTTGCAAACCGGCCGGGGTTCCGTCATGGGGGTTGCACCTTGGGCAAACTGGTGCAGAGGGTCCCGGCGGGGTGTCCGGTGTTTTTTTTGCACTGCGGGGTTGACAGTATAATCGGAATATTCGAAGATGCTCATACGTTGATCGCTTGCCCCCCCGCAACGGTCAGCGTACTCCTCCATCCTCCTTTGGTGGTTTAATTGGCGCGAACTTTGGTTCGCGCCTTTTTTTTGGTGTGATCCGGTGGGCGTGTTTTCCGCCTGGCCCACCTTGATCGCGGCCGGGCATTCGCCACGTGCGGCGTATTCTGTTACCCCTTGGGGTCGTCTGACCCTTGGCCAATCGATGTCTCTGTCATTCAATAATCTGCGTAACGCCGTCCTGGTCTTCGTGCTGCTGCCGCTGCTGGCTGTGTTGGTCGCGCTCGCAATGCTGGCTCTGCGCGAGTTCGAACAGCAGATGGAGTTGCGCATGCAGGAGGACATCGAACTGGTGGCGCGGTCCATTCGCCTGCCGATCTCGGCGGCGATGGTCCGGCGCGATGCGATGGACGTGCAGCAGGCGCTGGATTCCGCCTTTCAGCTGGAACAGGTCTTCGGCGTCTATGTTTACGATTACCACGGCGAACTGGTCGCCACCAGCGGGCCGCGCAGTCCATCGCTGGAACGTCGCCATGAGGCCCGCCTGATCACCGCCACCGGCAGTCAGGGGGCCTTCGAGGAGCGCCAGGGTCGCGAGGTGTTCTCTTTCTTCCTGCCGCTGACAGACGCCGGCGGACGGATCGTCGGATTGCTGCAGATCACCCGCGATGTGACCCGGTTCCAGGCCTACATCGCCCAGATGCGCTGGCAGGGCGGCGTGGCGATCGTCCTGCTGTCCCTGATCTTCCTGTTCGTCGTCCTGATCGGGTATCACCGAGCCGTGGGTCGGCATGTCAGCCGGCTCGCTGGTGCCATGCAGAGTGTCGGTACCGGCGCCCGCGGGCTGCGGGTACCGGAACAGGGGCCGCAGGAGCTGCGACTGCTGGCCACCACGATGAACGAGATGCTCGAACGCCGCGAGGATTCGGAGAGGGCGCTGGAGGCGCAGCGTGCCCAGCGGGCCGAGCTCGAGGAGAAACTGCGCCAGTCCGAGAAGCTGGCCGCGATCGGGCAGCTTGCAGCCGGGGTGGCGCACGAGCTGGGTACGCCACTCGGGGTCATTGCCGGGCGTGCGCAGCGCGCGCGCCGCGGGGTGCCGAAGGGTTCCCACACCGCTACCGAGATGGAGAGCCTGCTGGCTGAGCTCGGCCGGGTCGAACACATCGTGCGCCAGCTGCTGAACTTCGCGCGGCGCAATCCCCTGAACCGGCGCGCCATCTCCCTGCCCGCGCTGATGGCGGATGTGGTGTCGCGGGTACGGATGGGCACGCAGCGCCCGGAGATCGAGGTCCATGCGGCGCCAACCGACGCTTCCGGCACGTTGACCATCCTTGCCGATCCGGCCCGCCTTGAGCAGGCATTGGGCAACCTGCTGGAAAATGCGATCCACGCTGCGCGCGAGCGGGTTACGGTCGCCTGGCGCAGAATCACGGAAAATTCCCGAGAGATGCTGGAGATCGCCGTTGCGGACGACGGACCGGGGATCGCGGACGCGCACGTCGATCGGCTGTTCGAGCCGTTCTTCACGACCAAGCCGACCGGCGAGGGGACCGGCCTGGGCCTCGCTGTGGCACACGTTGCGATCGAGGACCATGGCGGTGAGCTGCGGCTGGACCAGGCCTGGTCTCCCGGCACCCGGTTTGTCGTGACCCTGCCACTGTCGGAGGCTGCGGCCGATGCGTGATGTCCTTTCCCCCAACCAGGGCGATGCCCGCGATGCGGTACTCGTGGTCGAGGATGATGCCGGGCACCGTGAACTGCTGCAGCAGGAATTGACCGAGGCAGGATACGCTGTGACCGCCGTGGCCACGGCGGAGGATGCTAACGCACGGCTCGGGGCGCACACCTTCGCCCTGGTGGTCAGCGACCTGCGCCTGCCGGGGGCCGACGGATTCGCGGTGCTGGAGCGGACCCGGACGCTGGTGCCTGCACCGGGGTTCATCATGTTGACCGGCTTCGGCACCATCGACCAGGCCGTCGCTGCGCTGAAAGCGGGAGCCGACGATTTCCTGACCAAGCCGATCGATCTCGAGCACCTGCGTATTGCCGCGGACCGTGTACTGGAGACGCGGCGGCTCCGCAACGAGGTCCAGCAGTACCGGGATGTGCTCGGCGACCAAGGCTTCCACGGCATGTATGGCAAGAGCCCCGCGATGCTGCGCCTCTTCGACCTGATCCGGCGCATCGCCGGTTCCGATGGCAGCGTCCTGATCACCGGGGAATCCGGTACGGGCAAGGAGCTGGTCGCACGCGCGTTGCACGAGGAAAGCCCCCGCGCCGGCGGACCCTTCGTGGCGATCAATTGTGCCGGCATTCCGGAAACCCTGCTGGAATCCGAACTGCTGGGCCATGCGGCGGGCGCTTTCAGTGGCGCGCGCGGGGCACGCAAGGGCCTGTTCCTCGAGGCTGACAATGGCACGCTGTTCCTGGACGAGATCGGGGAGATGCCCGCTTCCATGCAGACCAAGCTGTTGCGCCTGCTGCAGGATGGACAGGTGCGACCGGTCGGCGCCAATGAGGAGGTGAGCACCGATGTGCGCATCGTCGCCGCCACCCACCGGGATATCGCCGACCTGATGACTGAGGGCGACCTCCGGGAGGATTTGTTCTTCCGGCTGGAGACCTTCCGCATCGAGGTACCGCCCCTGCGCGACCGCGGGGAGGACATTGCGCGACTGCTGGACCTCTTCCTGCGCCGTCAGGCGCTCGCGCAGGACCAGCCGGTGCGGCGCCTGGAACCCGATGCGCTACGGCAACTGTTGGGCTACCGATTTCCCGGCAACGTGCGCGAACTCGCCAGCCTGGTCGAACGTGCCGCCACCCTGGCCCGAGGCGATACGATCGGGGTCGAGGACCTTCCGGAGCGGGTTCGGTCGGAACCCACCGGCGATCTCGAGACGGTCTTCAACCCGACCGGCAGGGGCCAGAACGAGGACGAGTGGGAGACCCTCGACGAACTGGAGGAACGTTACATCCGGCAGGTGCTGGTCTTCACCGGGGGCAACAAGCAGCGGGCGGCGCGGATTCTCGGCATCGGACGGAAGACCCTGTACCGGAAACTGGGCAGTGATGTGTGACGATCGGAACCGTGTCAATTCGACACATGTGGCGCGCTGCTACGGTATTGCCGGCCCACGATCGTCGCCGAGACCCATCGATAAAATCGTAACGTTTTGAATAAAAACGTGTTTTGAAATTATTTCTGGATCTGGCACGGTTTCTGCTCCTAGTTTATTGCTAACCAACCATATGCAATCGAAAGGAGCATTTATGACTATTCGAAAGACCGCATTGACCATCGCCCTCGCCGCGCTGTTCGCCGCTGGCGGTACTGCCGTTGCCCAGAGCTACGATGGCGGAGCCGGTCAGGCGCCGGCACCGGGTCAGGCGACACCCCAAGGTGCAGCCCTGACCGATGAGACCGTCGACACCTTTGTCGATGCCTTCGTCGCGGTGCAGGAGATTCGTGAGGACTTCACCGAGCGGCTGCATGCGGCTTCCGACGAGGCCGAGGCCCAGGCCATGCAGCAGGAGGCCCAGGAGAAGATGATGCAGGCCGTGGAGGAGTCCGGAATGAGCGTCCAGGAGTACAATGAAGTCGCCATGGCGCTGCAGAACGATCCGGCGTTGATGGAGCAGGTGCAGGAAAAGGCCGCTGATCGCATGTAAGCTGGGACTCGGTTCCAGGATCGCATCCGGTTCGCCGGACGCAGGGCCGGCCCCTCGGGGTCGGCCTTTCTTTTGTGTTCTCCTTGAACCCTGGGCGCGCGTTCGTTATGATTGCGCGCTTTATGAAATAGCGCCGTATCCGGAGCACAGGCATGAAAACCATTAGCGCCAAGCCGGCCGAAGTCGTACGCGACTGGTACCTCGTCGACGCCAGCGGCAAGACCCTCGGGCGGCTCGCCACCGAGATCGCGCGCCGTTTGCGCGGCAAGCACAAGCCGATCTACACCCCGCACGTCGACACCGGCGATTACATCGTCGTCGTCAACGCGGAAAAGATCCATGTGACCGGCAACAAGGCGAACGACAAGATGTACTACCGCCACTCGGGCTTCCCCGGGGGGTTGAAGCAGGCGAATTTCAGCCAGTTGATCGAGCGTTCGCCGGAACGGGTGCTGGAACATGCGGTCAAGGGCATGCTGCCCAAGAATCCGCTGGGCCGCGCCATGTTCAAGAAGCTGAAGGTCTATGCGGGTACGGAACACCGTCACACCGCACAGCAGCCGCAGCCCCTCGAGATCTAGTGCCGCTTACACCGCATACGTCAAGGACAACGCATTCATGGCAATAAACCAGAACTATGGCACTGGCCGCCGCAAGACGGCCTCCGCACGGGTCTTCCTGCGTCCGGGCAAGGGCGACATCGTCGTCAACGACAAGTCGCTGAACGACTATTTCGGGCGCAAGACCTCGCGCATGGTCGTCCGCCAGCCCCTTGAGACCGCGGACATGGTCAACCACTTCGACGTGATCGCGACCGTCAAGGGTGGCGGTGCCAACGGGCAGGCCGGTGCCATTCGTCTCGGAATTGCCCGGGCCCTGGTCCAGTACGACGAGGCCCTGCGTCCGCCGATGCGCCAGGCCGGGTTCATGACCCGTGATGCGCGCGA
Source organism: Thioalkalivibrio sp. (assembly GCF_007692535.1). Lineage (GTDB taxonomy): Bacteria > Pseudomonadota > Gammaproteobacteria > Ectothiorhodospirales > Ectothiorhodospiraceae > Thioalkalivibrio. The sequence continues at coordinate 12,424 of NZ_REBW01000127.1, forward strand.
AGTCGAACGCAAGAAGGTTGGTCTCGCCAAGGCCCGACGCGCGAAGCAGTTCTCCAAGCGCTGAGTTCCAGGCCCGGGACCGCGTCCCGGACCTGTCGAATTGGGGGATCGTCTAGCGGTAGGACTACGGACTCTGACTCCGTCAACCCAGGTTCGAATCCTGGTCCCCCAGCCATCAACGAAAGAGGCCCCCTCGCGGGGCCTTTTTCGTTGATGATTGAAGCTGGCCAGGGTTCGGACCTGGAAGGTTCGAGTGCGGAGCACAGCGGAGCCCCGATGTACACGACTATTGCGACCCGCGGTCAAGGTAGGCCCGCAGAAGCGGTGGCCGCAACTCCTGCAGGCGCCGCCGGGCGGCGACCTCGTCGGTACCGCGCGCACGGGTTTGCAGGAGTTCGGCCACTGCCAGGAATGTAGCGCCAACCGGAACGGGTGACGTGGGTCGTTTCAGGTGATGCAGCAGGCCTGGTTCCTGCAGCAGAAGCCAGGCGGGGAAATCGGCGGTGTCCAGCGGCGCGTCCAGGTCCGCGAAGCAGAGTGCGTGGCGGTATAGGCGTGGCGACGCATCCCGGGTGAGATCGGCCGGGGACTGGTCCGGTGCCAGCTCGCTGCAACGTGCCCAGGTCAGCATCGCCGCCTCGGGTCGGTTCCGGTGCTGAAGGGCCAGGGCCAGGCGCGACAGCAGGGCAGCGTGTTCCGCGTGAGCCGGAACCGCCTGTACCGAAGCGATGACCGCGTCCCAGTCCGGGATGCGCAGCTCGGCATAGCTCGCGTGCAAGTCCGGATGAACGGGATCGAAGCGGTCCCGGGGCAGGGCCCCGGCGAGACGCCGCCAGGCGGGTGCCAGGTAATCCCGTGCCTGTGCACGCAGACATGCGTGGGCCAAGGGCGCGATGTCCTCCAGCAGACCCTTCATCTCTTCGGTGCAGGCTTCGGGCGGGATCGCCGCCGCCTGCTGGAGGTGGCGCGCATACAGCACCAGCACTTCATACTCCCCGAGCCCGGAGTGATTCGGGGCGATTCGGCACAGGCGCTCGTAGCTTTGCTCGGCGTCCGCCGTGTTGCGTGCCGCCAGTTCTCGGCGGAGGTCGTTTTCAGCTGCGCTGGCGCCGTTGTCGAGAAAGAGATCGAGCTGGGCCAGATCGGCAGATCTCGCCCAGCGCTGCGCCAGCAGGGTGCGGCGGGTCGGATCCAGGCTCAGCGCCAGTGCGCGCTCGCCATGACCTGGGCGCCAGTTGTAGTAGGTCTGCGCCTCATGCACGAGGCGCAGCGACCGGGCGTGTGCCTCGCCTTCCCGAAGCCGTTGAAGCCAGCCCTCCGTCGGGGCTTCGATCGCCGCTTCCAGGTAGGGAATGTCCCCCTCGCGCCAACGCTCGTAGGCTGGATAGGGCAATAACGCTGATTCCAGCAGCCACTCCAGCACGGAATAGGCACCGGTCTGCTGGACCTGCCGCTCCACCGTGGCGAGATCAAGCAGCGGCAGTTCGCTGGCCTGGAATTCGTTGTCACTACTGATCATGGCGATACGCGCAACGGCGCAGGGTGAAGGCCGGTTCCCAGGTCGCCACGAATGTTCCCACTCCTGCAAGTGCGGAGACGGCGTACGCTTTGCATGACGTCACGCGCATGTTCACGCGTCGGGCTCCAGCAGCCCAAGGAGATCGGAGTGCCTGAGCCTGAATCGCTCGCTTTCCTGCTCTGTCGCCGTGTAAACGGCCTCGAGTTGTCCGCGCTTGTGTACCTGCAGTGCATGCACCCGCTCCTCCACCGTATCCTCGGCCAGCAGCCGGTACACGAACACGGGCTGGGTCTGCCCGATGCGGTGTGCGCGGTCGGTGGCCTGACTCTCCGCCGCATCGTTCCACCAGGGGTCGTAGTGGATCACGGTGTCGGCCCGCGTCAGGTTCAGCCCGGTACCGCCCGCCTTCAGGCTGATCAGGAACACCTGGCCGGCACCTTGTTGAAACGAATCGATCACGGTCTGCCGGTCGTGCGTGCGTCCGGTCAGCATCCGGTGCTCGATGCCGGCCTGGATCAGGTCCCCGGAGATCCACTCCAGCATGCGGCGAAACTGCGAGAATACCAGGATCACCCTCCCTTCCTCGACCAGTTCCCGAACCATCGATAGAAGGTGTTCGCGCTTGGCCGAACCTGTATCGCGGTACCGCTCGGGATCGAGCAGCCGAGGATCGCAGCAGACCTGCCGCAGCTGCAGCAGGGCATTGAGCACGTTCAACCGGTCCGGGCCGAGCTCGCCGCGGGCGCCGTGCAATTGTGCCAGGCTGCGCTGACGCACCATCTCGTACAGCTCGCGTTGCGCCCCCTCGAGCGGCAGCCGCAGGGTCACCATCGTCTTGGCCGGGAGATCTGCCGCGACCTCTCTCTTCGTTCGCCGCAGCAGGAACGGGGCGATGCGTTCGAACAGCGCCTGCGCGCGTAGTGTATCGCCCTCGTCCTCGATCGGGCGACGATAGCGCCGGCGGAACTGAGTCTCGCTGTCGAGGCAGCCCGGGAGGACGAAATCAAGCAGCGCCCAGAGGTCGCCCAGGTGGTTCTGCAGCGGCGTGCCGGTGAGACAGAAACGGGCCGACGCGCGCAAGGCGCGTACCGCGCGGTGGATGCGGGTGCGCGGATTGCGGATGGCCTGCGCCTCGTCGAGGAACACTGCCGAAAGCTCCCGATCCTGCCACTGGTCGAGATCGTTGGCGAGCACCGTGTAGGAAGTGATCAGCAGTTCGAACCGGTCCGCAGCGGCCCACTGCTGTTGCCGGGCTGACCCGTGCAGGAGCAGTACCCGCAGCTCGGGGCAGAAGCGGCGGGCCTCCGCCAGCCAGTTGCCGAGCACGCTGGTGGGTGCGACCACCAGGGCCGGCCTTTGCAGGCGGCCCTCGGCACGCTCCAGCATCAGGTGCGCGAGGACCTGCAGCGTCTTTCCGAGCCCCATGTCATCGGCCAGAATTCCCCCCAGGCCCAGGCGTTGTCGCTGCCGTAGCCAGGCGACGCCAAGCCGTTGGTAGTCCCGCAGCTCCGCCTGCAGACCCAGCGGACTGCGGAAGCCCTCGACGGCCACGCCGCTGCGCAGGGCACGGGCCTGTTCGAGCAGGCTGGTGCTGCCGGTGGCGAACGCTGTGTCGCCGTCATCGAGTTGCGCGATCCGTGTGGTCTGCGACGCCGGCAGCCGCAGATGGGCTCGCGTTGTGTCCCCGTCTTCAAGTTCCCCGAGGACCCGAATCCATCTGAGCACGCGGCCCACCGGCAGCAGAACCTGGCGACCGTCGTCCAGGGGCAGCGGAATCTCCTGGTTCGGATTCAGTTGCCGTAGTTCAGAAAGCGGGTACGCGCCGAGCAGCCGGGCCAGCAACGGCAGCAGCGCGATCGGCTCCCCGTCCATCTCAATCTGAAGGGCCAGTTCGAACCAGTCCCGATCCAGCCAGCGGGTCTCCACGCCGATTGAGTCTGGACGCACCCAGTTCTGATGGAAGCCGGGATCGATCTCGACCCTCCAGCCTTCGCTGCGCAGCCCTGGCAGCACCCGCGTCATTACATCGACCCAGGCCCGGGACTCGGCGAACGCGATGTCGCCGTCGTCCAATACCTGGGGACTGCAGGTCGAGAGGGTTTCGTGCAGCCGTTCCCGAAGGGCGCATTCATAAACGGGGTCGCGCCGGAAGGTCAGGTGCTCCCCGAGTTCCGGCAACACCACTGAGCGTTCGCCGGTGGCTTCTTCGGCTTCGAACAGGACCTCATACCCCCCATGGGCGTAGCGGAACAAGAGCTGCAGGCGGTCCCGTGCTCCCGGCGCGGCCGCGGGAAGACTGAACAGCCGGAGCATGCCACCCGGCATCGCCTGTATCCGCCGTTGGGTCAGCGCTCTGGGCTGCGGCAGCCCCCAGGAGGCCAGCCGGGCGCCCTCGCGGCTCAGGAAGCCGGCGACTGCATCGGGCGACAGCGCCGGTGCCCGTGCAAACCAGGTACGGGCCTGTACCGGATGATTCGAGCGGATCTCCCCGCAGCGCCCGGTCGCGAGGTCCCAGTAGGCCGGGGCATCCGTGGGCAGGGGACGAACATGTTCAGGCAGTTCCCAGCTGAGTCGCTGGCAACCGTCGTCGGGGTCGATTTGCCAGCCGCACCCGGCGGCAACGGGCGCGCCCCATGACAACGGGTTTCCTTCGGAATCGAAGACCCGCCCGGTGTCGAGCAGTCGCCGGAGCCAGACCAGATCCAGCGAGTTGCGGAGGCGGCCGGCACTGGCCTGGGTCCAGCCGGGAGCATCCCGGGACAGCGCATCCAGGAGGTCCCTGTCAGCGGCAGTGAGAAACGGGGGCGGGTGGTGCAGGTGTGCGGGCTGTAGCCGGTACGGCACGGTTGTCTCCACCCCTCCGTTCGGTGCCACGGTGGCGACATGCAGGCCCAGATGCAGGGCCTCTGCGCCCAACTTGAGCTGGTATCGCAACTGCTGCATGTCGCGTAGGCCCCTGGCGGCATGCGCCTGGGACCGACGAAGCTGTTCGATGAATCGGCTGGTCATCGTCCATCCTCTGGCCAGGACGCGTCGCGATCACGATGCGGGTCCGGTTCTTCGGTCGGGTGCAGTGTCACGGTCTCGTGGGGGTCCGATTCCGTGCGTGGGTCGATGTCCGCGGAGACGGGGCTCGTGCGCATCACCGGCACGAAGTCCGCCATCTCCCGGGGCGGCACCGGGGTCTCCCGGCGCAGTTGCAGCGACACGTAGAAGATGTAGCACAGCAGCAACCCTGCGAAGGCCAGGGGGAGAACGGAGGCGTCGGCAACGAACAGGATGAACCCGGCCAGCATCGGCCCCACGGCCGAGCCGATGCCGTTCATCAGCAGCAACCCCCGTGTCGCCTCCAGCGCCTCGGATGACTCGAGCCGGTCATAGGTCTGGGCCACGCTGAGCGCATACAGCGAGAACGCAAATCCGCCCCACAGCAGGCCGAGCGCGACGATCACGATCAGCGCCTGCCCGATCGCCAGGTAGATGCCCACCGAACCGAGCGCGGCCAGGCCGGATACGATCATCAGCGCCTTGCGCCGGTCCCTGCCATCGGACGCGTGGCCGATCGGATACTGGAGCATCGCGCCCCCGAAGATCGCGGCGCTCAGAAACGCCGCAACGCCGGCATCGCTGAGCCCGATTTCACGGGCGAAAACGGCGGCGAGGCCCCAAAAGGCCCCGGTCACGAGGCCGGAGACGCCGGATCCCACGGTGCCGACCGGGGCACGCCGATAGAGATCCCGCAGTGGCAGGCGTGTGGTCTGGATCGGCACCGGCTGCGTGACCGGCGTCAGCGCGATCGGGATCAGCCCCAGCGCAAACAGTATCGCCACCAGCATGAAGCTCTGCATCGCCTCCGGACCGTAGAGCAGGAGCAGGAATTGCCCGGCGCCGAGTGCCAGCAGGGCCGTCATCATGTACACCGCGAAGACCTGGCCACGCTTCTCCACGACCTGCTCGTTCAGCCAGCTCTCGATCACCATGTAGCTGCCGAGCAGGCTGATGCCGTTGATCAGGCGCAGGAACCACCACACCACCGGATCCACCCAGAGGGCGTGCGCCAGCGCCGCGACCGCCGATACGGCGGCAAGGACGGCGAAGGTGCGGATGTGTCCCACCCGGGCGATTACGGCGGGAATCAGCCAGGAGCCGACGATATAGCCGATGAAGAAGGCTGACATGACCATGCCGATGGCCAGTTCGGAGAAGCCCTCCGATTGCGCGCGCAGACCCAGCAGGGTGCCGATCAGCCCGGAGCCCATCAGCAGGATGCCCATGCCCAGCAGCAGGCTGAAAACGGAGCGGAGGCTGGAGCCCATGGCGCGTGGTGCGGTAACCGTTGGGGCGGGAAGGAGAGAGGCAGTATAGTGTAGGACTCTCCGGCGGTGTCCACCCGGCTCTGCCCTGGGCCGCCCCCCGTCTTGACTCCCGGAAGACCCCGATGCAGGAATTCGATCCCAGCCAGTACGCCCCGGAAACCGTCGCCATCCGAGCCGGATATCGGCGCTCGCCCGAGAACGAACATTCCGAGGCGATCTTCCCGACCTCGAGTTTCGTCTTTGCGAACGCCGCCGAGGCCGCAGCGCGCTTCGGCGGCGAATCGCCCGGTAATATCTACTCGCGCTTCACCAACCCCACGGTGCGCGCCTTCGAACAGCGCCTGGCGGCGATGGAGGGCGGGGCCGCCTGCGTCGCCACGGCGTCCGGCATGGCCGCGATCCTGGCCACCATGATGGGGCTGCTGCGCAGCGGTGATCACGTGGTCTGCTCGCGCTCGGTGTTCGGCACCACCACCGTCCTGCTGAACAACTACATGGCCCGCTTCGGGGTGGACGTCAGCTACGTGCCGCTGTCGGACCTGTCCGCCTGGGAAGAGGCGACGCAGCCGAACACCCGCCTGTACTTCTGCGAGACGCCGTCGAACCCCATGGGAGAGTTGGTCGACATCCGGGCACTGTCCGGGATTGCCCATGCCCGCGACGTTCTGCTCGCGGTGGACAACTGCTTCTGTACCCCGGCGCTGCAGCGCCCGCTGGATCTGGGCGCTGATCTGGTGATTCATTCCGCGACCAAGTTCCTCGACGGCCAGGGCCGCTGCCTGGGCGGCGCGGTGGTCGGTGATGCCGAGCGTGTCGGGAAGGACGTCTACGGCTTCCTGCGCAGCGCCGGGCCGACCCTGTCGCCCTTCAATGCGTGGATTTTCCTGAAGGGCCTGGAGACGCTGCACCTGCGCATGCGCGAGCACAGCGTCAATGCGCTGGCTCTGGCCCGCTGGTTGCGGGAGCATCCGAAGGTGACCGCCGTACATTACCCGGGCCTGGAAGAACATCCGCAACACATGCTGGCCGGCGCCCAGCAGACCGGTTACGGCGGGGTGCTCAGCTTCGAGGTGGCCGGCGGGCGCGCGGCGGCCTGGTCGGTCATCGACGCCACCCGCATGCTGTCGATCACCGCAAACCTGGGCGACGCCAAGAGCACCATCACCCATCCGGCGACGACCACCCACGGCCGGGTGGCCCCCGAACAGCGCGAGGCGCAGGGCATCACCGAGGGCCTGGTCCGGATCGCGGTGGGCCTGGAGGCGATTGCCGACGTGCAAGGTGACCTGGCACGGGGGCTGGGCCGCCTGACGTGACTGGAGTGGGTCGGTTGCTGGACTGGTACGACGCGGCGCTCGACGCCGTGCACGGCCGGGAGGCGGTGCGTGCGGTCCTGGCCGACGAGCCGTCCCCCGCGCGGCCGGTACACCTGCTGGCCCTGGGCAAGGCCGCTGAAGCCATGCTCCAGGGTGCCGCGGGGGCGTGGGGCGCCGTGATCACCCGTGCGCTGGTGGTCGCCCCCAAGGGTTCGGAGGCAGAGGTTGGCCGGTTGCCGTTTCCGGTCCGGCGCCTGACCGGCAACCACCCGGTTCCGGGGGCAGAGAGCCTGGCCGCGGGTGCGGCGATGGCCGAGTTCCTGCAGCGCGTTCCGCCCGACGATGCGCTGCTGGTGCTGCTCTCCGGCGGTGCTTCCAGTCTCGCGGAGTGGCCGCAACCGGGCGTGAAGCTGGCCGATCTGCGCGAACTGAACGAGCACCTGCTCGCAGCCGGTCTGGACATCCGGGTCATGAACGCGCTGCGCGGGCGTTTCTCGCGGCTGAAGGCGGGCGGTGCGGCCGGCCTGTGCCGGAGTGCCGATGTCCGGATCCTGTTCATCAGCGATGTGCCGGGCGACTCGCCGGCGTCGGTGGGCTCCGGGCCGTTCTGGTCACCGGAAAGCATCGATGCGGCAATGACGGTCCCGGAGATCGGCTGGCCCGAACTGGAGGCCCTGCTGCGCCGGCTGCCGCCGCCGCGCGCAGCAGGGCATCGCCCCATACACCGGCTGGTCGCAGGTAACGGCGATGCGCGCGCGGTGGTGAGGCGTGCGGCCCGGGCCGAGGGACTTGATGCGTGGGATCACGGACTGTTTCCCGCGTCCTCGGGTCTGCCGGTGGCCCGCCAGCTGGTTCGCTTCCTGCGCCATGCGCCGGCCGGGGTGCATGTCTGGGGCGGCGAGGCCCCGGTCCCTCTCCCGGCCCGATCGGGACGTGGGGGCAGGGCGCAGCATCTGGCGGCATTGCTTCTCCTTCTCTGGTTGTCCCGAGGCTTCCCACGGCCCATCGCGGTGCTGTCGGCGGCAACGGATGGCGTCGACGGCAATAGCGGTGCCGCCGGCGCATGGTTCGGTGATGGTCGCCCCAAGGCCGAGGTGGGGATGCGTACGACGCTGCGGCAGGCGCTGCGCGGAGCCGACACCGCGGTCTTCTGGGAGGGGCTGGGGCAGGTCGTACCCGGCAGGGAAACCGGGACCAACGTGATGGACCTGTTGATCGTACAACTCGGCCCGTTGGCGGCCGGTACGGCGCGCATGCCAGTGGATGCTGCCGGAGAAGCCGTGTCACCGGCAGCGGGTAACGAAACCTCGGGGAATCCGTTGGCGCGTCAGCCCAGGCGGGGGGCCGGTGCAGCCGCCCAACCGTCCGTGGGGGGATCGTCCGCACGCCGACAACCCGGTGTGCAGGCGATGGCCCTGCGCGCGCTGCAGGTGCGCGATCCTGCCCGGAAATGCGAGTGCGTGGAGCGCCTGCTCGAGGCCTGGCGCGCCGGTGGACTGGCGGTGGTTCCCGATGACCCGCCGCCGACCCGGATCGAAATCCCCGGGCGACCCGAACGGCCCCAGCTGGTGCGCCCGCAGGATCTGCCCCGCCGGGGCCTGCATACCCTGCGTGGGCGACAGGCACTGCTCCACGCGGTCACGCATATCGAGTTCAATGCGATCAATCTTGCGCTGGACGCGGTATACCGGTTCCGCGGCCTCCCGGCGGAGTACATCAGCGACTGGCTGCAGGTGGCGGCCGAGGAGGCCCGGCATTTTCAGTTGCTGGCACAGCAGCTGACACGGACCGGCGTTGCCTATGGCGACTTCCCGGCACATAACGGCCTTTGGGAAATGGCGGTCAAGACCGATGTCGATCCGATGGAGCGCATGGCCCTTGTGCCGCGGGTGCTCGAGGCTCGCGGTCTCGACGTGACCCCGGGCATGATCCAGCGGCTACAGGCGGCGGGTGATGCGGACAGCGTCGCGGTGTTGGAGGTGATCCAACGCGAAGAGATCAGCCATGTCGCGATCGGTTCGCACTGGTTCCGCCATCTCGCGATGCAGCGCGGGCTGGATCCGGAGCAGACCTTCCTCGACCTGCTGGCGCAGCACATGCCCGGCCGGGTGCGCCCGCCATTCGCGCTGGACGCGCGTCTGGCCGCCGGGTTCAGCCTGCGCGAGATGCAGGCGCTGGAGGATCAGGCGGGGCCAGGCTAAAGCCGACGGGGTAGGGCCGGCCGTCCAGGGTCAGCAGCCGCGGTCCCTGGTCGTCCAGCAAGAGATAGCCCGGCAGTTCGTCCCAGGAAGGCAGTACACAGCGCAGGCAGGGACGGCCATCGACCTGCAGGTGGTGGATCGCCGGTCGGTGCGTGTGGCCGTGTACCAGCAGCGACAGCCCATGCGTGCGCAGGACGTCCACGATGGCGTCGGGATGGGCATCCATGATTTCGCTGGCCTTCATCTTCCCGGCATCACGACTGCCCGCGCGCAGACGTTCCGCCGCGGCGATGCGCTCGGGCAGCGGCCGCGTCAGGAAGGCCTGCTGCCAGGCAGGCGCCCGAACCATCGTGCGGAACTGCTGGTAGTCGACGTCCGCTGTGCACAGGCTGTCGCCATGCATCAGCAGCGCGGGTCCGCCGTCGACTTCGATTCGCAGGAGCTCCGGGGCCAATGTCATACCCGCACGCCGGGCATAATCGGGTCCGAGCAGGAAATCCCGGTTCCCGTGTTGGAAGGTGACGGGCACCGGGAGCCGGGCCAGCGCGGCGGCGAGTGTCTCGGCCCCGGGGAAGCGCGCATCGTCGCCGATCCAGTACTCGAAAAGATCGCCGAGGATGTACAGCGCCGAGGCCTCGCGCGCCGGGCCCTCGAGGAACTCCAGAAACCGGGCGAGCGTCAGCCCCGGTTCCCGATCCAGGTGCAGATCGGAGACGACCAGGACCCTCGGCGTCGTACGCATCCCTTCGTTCGTGTCGATTGCGCGGACCTACTCGACGCGCTTGACGGTTTTCATGATCACCGGCTCCATTGGCACATCCTGGTGCATGCCCACACGGCCCGTTTTCACGCCCTCGATCTCCTTGACCACACTCATGCCCTCGGCCACGCTGCCGAAGACCGCATAGCCCCAGCCCTGCGGGGTCTTGGAGCTGTGGTCCAGGAAGCTGTTGTCCGAGACGTTGATGAAGAATTGGGCGGTCGCCGAATGCGGGTCATTGGTGCGGGCCATCGCGATGGTGCCGGCCTTGTTCTTCAGGCTGTTGTCGGCTTCGTTGGGAATCGGCTCGTGGACCGGCTTCTGGCGCATGTCCGGATCGAAGCCGCCGCCCTGGACCATGAACCCGGGGATGACCCGGTGAAAGATCGTATTGTCGTAGAAACCTTCGTCCACGTAGCGGAGGAAATTGGCGACGGTCTGCGGGGCAGCCGTGGCGTCTAGTTGCAGCACGATGCGGCCGTGATTGGTCTCGATAGCGACCTTGGTCTGCTCATCAGCCATGAGAACTCCTGAGATAGTGGTTGCGGTTAACAGCACCAGGGGCATGAGAAAACGATGCATTCGACATTCCCTATGTGACGTGGCTTGTGGATGGTACCGCCTGCGCCGGTGCCAGGCCAGTTCACGGCGCTGTCCTTCCGTGCGACGGTTCGTTTTCGCCGAACTGGCGTGCCTTGAGGGTGTTTTCGAGCAGCATGGCGACGGTCATCGGGCCCACGCCGCCCGGTACCGGAGTGATCCAGGCGGCGCGCTCCGCAGCGGCAGCGAACTCCACGTCTCCGGCCAGGGTCCCGTCCTCGAGGCGGTTGATCCCGATGTCGATCACGGTCGCGCCCGGCGTGATCCAATCGCCCCGGACCAACCCCGGCTTGCCCGCAGCGGCGATCACGATATCGGCGTCCCGGACGTGCGCGCGGGTGTCGCGCGTGAAGCGGTGGCAGATCACCGGTGTCGCTCCAGCCAGCAGCAGCTCCAGGGCCATCGGGCGCCCGACGATGTTGGAGGCGCCGATCACGCAGGCAGTGCGCCCCTTGAACGGTTCCCCGATCGCCAGAAGCAGCTGGATGACGCCCCAGGGCGTGCAGGGGCGAAGGCGCGGCACCCGGACGGCGAGCCGACCGACGTTATAGGGATGGAACCCGTCGACATCCTTGGCCGGATCGATACTCTCGATTACGGTCTCCGGATCGATGTGCGGGGGCAGGGGAAGCTGCACCAGAATGCCGTCGATGGCGCGGTCCCGGTTGAGGCGGTCGATCAGCGCCAACAGGTCGGTCTGCGGCGTCTGCGCCGGAAGGTCGTAGGAGTGCGATTCGACTCCGACCTCTGCGCAGGCCTTGCGCTTGTTGCGCACGTAGACTTCCGAGGCCGGGTTGTCGCCCACCAGCACCACGGCCAGTCCCGGCGCGCGCAGCCCAGCAGCCTTCATGGCTTCGACCTCTGCGCCGATGCGGGCGCGATGCGTTGCCGCGATGGCGCGGCCGTCGATGATCCTGGCACTCATGGCAGATCCCCCGGAACAGGCCGTCGATCATCCCATGATGCCCGGCCACCCTCAAGGATCGGGTTCATGGGCAGAGGCCCGTCCTGTCCTTGACCGAGAAGACGAGGTGGCGCTATGATTCCCGGCTCGCTGTACTGGGCTTTACGCGGGATGGCACCACGGGGTATAGCGCAGTCTGGTAGCGCGCCTGCTTTGGGAGCAGGATGTCGGGGGTTCGAATCCCTCTACCCCGACCACTGCTCCACGCCACACGCGCTCGTAGCTCAACCGGATAGAGCATCGGCCTTCTAAGCCGACGGTTGCAGGTTCGAGTCCTGCCGGGCGCGCCACCGCCCCAGGAAGTGGTCCAGTTACAGTGATACGGTGGTGACCGTAGCTCAGTTGGTAGAGTCCCGGATTGTGGCTCCGGTTGTCGTGGGTTCGAGTCCCATCGGTCACCCCACCCCCTCCTCCCTGCGGGCCGTTAGCTCAATTGGTAGAGCAGTAGACTCTTAATCTATTGGTTGTAGGTTCAAGTCCTACACGGCCCACCATAATTCGATCAATAACTTACAGAAGCGCAGCGATCGCGACGTAGATCCCAGGAATTCGCCCTAGGAACCGCTCAGGAACCGCTCAGGAACCGCGCTCCTCAAAAAAGACCATTGTGCGCCAGGCTTCCCGACGGCCGCGGGATCTGGAACTCCCGGCCGGCCGAGGCCAGGCACAGCCGATTCAAAAAGTAGCGACCGCGTTCGTTGGCCGAGCCCTCGGCCGCTGTGGCGTGAAGCACCCGCTCCAAAACCAGCCGCATGGGCGAGGCGAAGCACGCTCATACACGGGCCGTGAAGGATTCGGAGTGTCACACGTCACGCTGCACGGGCTGCCCCGTGCGTTCGGATAACCCTGCCTGCGCGGCGGCCGTCGCCTGACTCTGTCCTTCTGCTCGCTTTGCCATGAATACTTTGACCTGTTGCTCGGTGACCGCCATCCCGCCCCTTCTGGGTCCTCTGGAAAGGCGATCAAGGTTACGGGCAACCGGCCAAAGTAATTGTCGCTGTATAGATGCCGCGGCGTTCCGACCGTCACACGTTGTCGGGTTCCTGCATCCACGCCGGGATGTCCCTCTGACCATGCAGCACGCGCCAGACGTCGATGTGGTCCGGATGCTCGACGTAGAACACGACGTGCGGGTAGCGTGTCAGCGGCCATGCGCGCAGGCCGGGCAAATTGAGTTCGTGGGCGTAGCGCGGTGAGCCCGTTTCAGGATGGCGGCCGATGTGACCGTAGGCCTTCTCCAGTGCAACGATGAAGCCGAGCGCCACGGCTTCGCTGGCCTCACCCAGGTAGTCGGCAAGAGCCTCGTGAACATCCCGGTTGGCCTGCTCACGCGGGATGACTGCCTGGGCCTTCACTCTTGGGTGTCGGCTTTGTCGCTCTTGCGCACCCGGTCACGCAGGCCCTCAAAGTAGCGGGTATCGGCTGTTGCCGACGGGACCGAGGCTGCTCCTGCCAACAGCAGCTTGCGCAGATGCAAGCGCTCTTGATCCTTGCGGATCAACTCACGCACGTACTCGCTACTGGTGCCATAGCCGCGCTGGCTGACCTGTTCGTCCACGAAGGACTTCAGACTTTCAGGGAGAGAGATGTTCATCGTGCTCATCGCGCAAGCGTAGGTTCTTTGGCAAAAATTGGCAACACCCGCATGGCATCCGGCCCGCAGGTATCGATGCCGGAAGCCCCCGCCGGAACGTGCACGCCGATGGTTTCGAACGTCACATCGTGACCGCGAGGCGATGCGACGGGAGTGCAGGCGACGAGCCCATGCCGACCGTCATAAGCAGCAACAGCGCCCAAGGTCTGGCAACCCGCCGGCATTTCGAAACACCCGTCAGGACCCAGGCTCCGGGTAGCAGTGGGCCATGCGGGACGTTCGGTGCCAGCTTAGGAGCATAGGGAGGCTATATGGCCTTCTCATGACTGCCGGCCTGCTTCCAACACCAAAGGGCGGGTGACGACTGTCCGCTTGAACCACCACGGGAGACCCTCATCTGTCGAGACCGACTGCCCGCTCAGGGCCGGCTAATGCCAATGGCGGTCTATTGCCGACCCAGAGCGGGCAGTCGGTGGCACAGGATGAGCGGCTGTAGCCGGACGTAAACCTGCCACTGATGGGTGTTCGGTATCGACATCGACACCTGCCCGGCCTGCGGTTGCGCAGTGCGGATCATCGCCCGCATCAATTTCGCCAGCCTCCACTTTCAGCCGGGGCGGACCCGCCCGCGAGGCCCTCGAGCTGCGCGTGCCGGTGGAGGGCTGGCTAAGCAGTCATTGCAATGTAGACATGCGGGAGACCTCGCTCGGCTTGCGGCCGAGCAGGCGCCGTTATGCCTCCTCAGACCATACCCCCACCGGCTCTTATTCCCAGAGTGCCTCGGCATCCAAGTGTCGCGCGAGTTCCATGGCGTCGTGCAGAACCCGTCCGACAACAACCTGATCGTGTTCCACCCGGTAAATCAAGAAATGTCTTGGACGGCGCACAGTGCCGGTTTCGGTTCGGGCGCGCTCCCGGCTCAGATGCAGGTGCCAGGATCGCACGCCGTCGCCCAGCTCCGGTCGTTCGACGCTGCCGGTCCGAGCAGGCTGGCTGGAGATGTCACGCAGCGCGGTGACCAGCAGCGTTTCGTAGCGTGTGCGGGCTGCTTCTCCGAACTGACTTTGTGTCCAGGCGAGGATGTCGATGAGATCCGCCTGCGCGGTGGTGGAGAGTCGATAGCGCGCCATCAACCTGCCAACTTAACCCGCTTGGCGGCCTGCTGCCCCAGTTGGCTCATGAAATCCTCGAGATCGTCCTCGACGAGATCGATATAGCGCCCAGCGGTGATATCGGCCCAGCCCTTCTCGGCCGCTTGCTGCAGCGCCTGCAGCTTGGCCGCTTCGAGCCGTTCGCGCTGCTCGATCATGCGCAGCCCGTCGCGCAGCACCTCACTGGCGTTCTGGTACCGCCCCGATTGCACCAGGGTTTCGACAAGCTCTTGCTGATGGTCGCTCAGCACCACATTGCGGGTCGGCATGGCGGATTGACTCCCATGATGGAACCATCCTGAGCATAGCAGTATTGGCATATTATGCCAATGAACGCGCTCAGCCCGGACTCGCTCACACGCCCGACCGCGCGCGTCCAGACCGATCTCGAGAGAGCTTGCAGCGGTATTTGACCTCCAGAGTCCCAAGTGGCCCTTGAGGAACAATCTCCGCAAGGGGCGAGGTCCGTCTCCTCCGCAGTCGGTGGCCGTCCACGACCCTGAGCGGGCTCCGGTGCCCCAGTCGTGAGGGGCAGCTTGCTGATCTACTACGG
>NZ_REBW01000242.1 GCF_007692535.1 Thioalkalivibrio sp.
GTGCCGTGGTCGAGGTCGGCGCCGGGGATGTAAACGTTACGCTCCGGGTCGACCATCAGAGGCTCGCCGGCCATGGCCAGGAAAGGCAGAGTGGCGGCGGTGGCGATCAGGGTTCGGCGCATGGTTCTCTCCTGAGTGGCTCATTCGAGGGAAAATCAAAGTAACAAAAAGGGTATGGTATCTGCCAGTTTTGGTACTCCGGGCCCCACACGGTTCCCAGTGGAAAGGCCCCGGTGCCAGCACAAAAAAGTCTCCCTCGGCCATCGTGGGATCCGTCCAGACCGCGCAGCGCCGAGGAGAACAACGAATCCCCGGAATCTCTCCGAGCCCGAACTGAAACAGCGGCGGCGCCAGTGTCATCCGCCGCCGCCACGATGCCGGCGCGGTGTCCTCGCCCAATATTCCCGGCAGGTCGGTTCCGCGGCCCGGGGCGCGATCGGATACCGAACTTTTCGCATGGTCCACTAGGCCCAGGCCCCGTATCGGGCGGCTTGGGCTGTGTGCCTCGGTCCGGCCGCGCGGGCCGGTCGGGCCCCGGGGTCCGGCCCAGGGTCGCCGCCGGGACTGGGGCCGTGACCGGGACCAGGGTCTTGACCCGAGTCGGAGTCGGGGTCGGGCCCGGAGCGTCCGGACTGCTTGCGGTCGAACCAGACCAACACGACCGGGGTGAACAACAAGGTAAATGGCGTCGCGAACAGCAGACCGCCGGCGACGGTGGTGGCCAATTGCACCCAGTACTGCGTGGAGGGCGCGCCGACATAAAAGTCCCGGCCGGCGAAGTCGACGGTCCAGGTCAGTACCATCGGCATCAGGCCGAGAATGGTGGTCACGGCAGTCAGCACCACCGGCCGCAGACGCTGTGCGGCGGCGCGCAGGGCCGCCTCGTGCGGATGCAGGCCCCAGCCGCGCTTTTCGTTGTAGTTGTCGATCAGCACGATATTGTTGTTGACCACGATGCCAGCCAGAGCCAACACGCCGATCCCGCTCATCACGATCCCGAAGGGCTCACCGCGCACCAGCAGGGCCAGCAACACCCCCGCAGTGGAAAACACGATCGCCGAGAGCACCAGCCCGGCCTGGCTGAAGCGGTTGAACTGGGTGACCAGCATCAGCAGCATCAAAAAGATCGAGAGACCGAAGGCTGCCAACAAAAAGGCCCCGGTCTCTTCCTGTTCCTCGATCTCGCCGCGAAAGCGGATCTGAACCTCGGGATCCAGCTGCATTTGATCCAGCACGCCGCGCAGTCGGCTCACCTGCTGATCGACCAGCAGGCCGGCTGCCACGTCCGCTTCGATGGTATAGGCCCGGCGGCCATCCCGGCGCTTGATCAGCCCCTCCGCTGGCACCGGCACCAGTTCCGAAAAATTCGCCAGCGGAACCAGCCCCTGCGGCGTGGTCAGGCTGAGGTTGGCCAGGTTCTGGAGGTGACGTTGATCGGGAGGCAGACGCAGCCGGATATCCACCTCCTCGTCGGTGAAGGGTGGGCGAAAGGTGCCGAGCAGGACGCCGTCGGTGAGCAGACGCACCCCCTGTCCGAGGAGCGACACGTCCACTCCAAAGCGGGCGGCCTCTTCCCGGTTGAAGCGGACCTCGAGCTCCACGCCCGGCACCGGCAGATCGTCCTCCACATCGACGAAGCCGCCTACGTCGCGCATCGCCTCGCGAACAGCCCTAATCACCGGCGGGATCGCCTCCGGGGTGCGGCTGCTGGCCTCGATCTCGATCGGCTTGCCCTCGCCGGGTCCGCGCTCCTGGGTGAGGATCTGCAGGCGCAGCCCGGGCAGGGGCTCAACCCGCGACCGGATGCGTTCGATCACCTCGCTGGCCGGGTCACGGATTCGCCAGTGCGTGAACTCCAGCTGGATGACGCCGATCACATCCTCGGCATAGTCGCCCTGCAGGCGCTCGAGGGCGGTACCAATGGTCCGCCCGTAGATCACCGCGATCTCCGGGATGTCCTGCACCGCGCGCTCGACCTGACGCACCAGGGCATCGGCCTCCCAGACCGACAGATCCCCCCGGGCCTGCACCTGGATCTGCGCGAAGTCCGGCTCCACCTCGGGAAAGAACTCGACGCCGTGGCCCTGGACCAGGTACAGCGCATAGGCGAGCAACAGCACCCCCAGGGTGCCGAGGGCGGTCAGGCCCGGATGCGCCAGCAGCACCCGCAGCACCCGGATGTAGCGCCCGGTCACGCCATGTAACTCGTCATGGCGCCCGGCTTCGGCCGCGCGCACCTGGCGGCGCTGTTGCGGGCTGGTGGCGCTCCCCGCGCCGATGACGCTGCCGAGCGTCGGAAGAAAGACCAGCGCCATGACCAGGGATGCCAGCAGAGTGATGATCGCCGTCGCCGGCAGGTAGACGATGAACTCCCCCACCATCCCCGGCCAGAACAGCATCGGAGCGAAGACCGCGAGCGTGGTGAAGATCGCGGCGGTGATCGGCCACGCCATGCGCTGCGCCGCATTGCGGAAGGCCGCCTCCCGGGATTGACCCTCGGCGATGTTCCGATCGGCGAGTTCGGTCACCACGATTCCGCCGTCCACCAACATGCCCACCACCAGGATCAGACCGAACAGCACGACGATGTTCAGCGTGAAGCCCAACAGGTAGATCACCAGGATCCCGGTCAGAAAGGCACCCGGGATCATCAGCCCGACCAGCAACGCCCCCCGGAGCCCCATGATCGCGAGGATCACCAGCGTCACCACCAGGATCGCCGTGATCACGTTGCTCTCCAGATCCCCGAGCAAGTCCTCGACATCCTGGGCCTGATCCTGCAGGTAGGTCACCTCCACCGCGGCCGGCCAGTCCGCCTGCGCCTGGGCCTCATCGATCAGAGCCCGAACCTCGGCAACCAGATCGATCACATTCACGCCTACCTGCTTGCGAATCTCCAGGGCCATCGAGGGCTGCCCGTTGATCCGGGCAAAGGTCTCCGGATCTTTCAGGGCCTGGCGCACCTCGGCCACATCGCGCACCCGCACGACGGCGTCGTCGTCCACCCGCACCACCGTGTTCAGCACATCCTCGACGTCCTCGATGGTCCCGGGCACACGCAGCGCAATCCGCCCCACTCCGGTATCGACGGCGCCGGCGGCCACCAGCACGTTGTTGCGCTCGATCGCCTCGGTGAGGCGATCGAATTGCAGTTCGTAGGTCTCGAGCATCAGCGGATCGACGAGCACCTCCATCAGGTCCTCGCGCATGCCGCCGATATCCACCTCCAGGATGCCGGGCAAGGCCTCGATCTCGTCGCGGAGTTCCCGTGCGAGGCGCGCCAGGGCGCGTTCCTCGATTGGCCCGGACAGGTTGGCGATCAGGATCGGAAACAGCGAGATATCGACCTCCAGCACCGTCGGTTCCTCGGCGCCGTCGGGCAGCTCGGGGCGCAGCTGGTCCACCTCGTCGCGCAGGTCGGACAGCGCCTGGCGATTGTCCCAGCCCGGCTCGAAGTCGATACGCATCATCGCGAAGCCGTCGCCGGCCCAGGAGCGGCTTTCGTCGATGCCGGCAATGGCGAGCAATTCCCGCTCCAGCGTCCGCAGCATCAAGCGTTCGGCGTCCTCGGGGCTGACCCCGGGATAGGCCACGGTGACAAAGAAGATGGGGATATCGATGTCCGGAGCCGCCTCCTTGGGGATGATCACATACGTGGTGCCGCCCATGACCAGCAACAAAAACAGGGCCAGCAGCACCGTCCGGGCGTGGGCCACCGCCCAGGCGATGCCGGCATTCACCGATCGATCCCGGATGGGCCGTCATCGGCCGCATGGTGCAAAGGACTCAGGTCAGGTTCCGCGGGGCCCGAAGTGGTCCGGTTCGGCGCGTCTTGCACCTGGTTTTGTCCCTCATTCTGCAGCTCGGGGCGTACCTGTTCACCGGCCATCACGAAGCCCTGCCCGACCGTGATCAGGCGCGCCTCGTACGGCGCTCCGGTGATCCAGACTCCCTCCGGCTCGGTCCGAACCACCTCGATCGAATGAAACACGACCCGATCCTCCGCGTCGACGGTCTTCACACCGACGCGCCCGGCCTGATCGAGACTGATGATCGCCGGCGAGACCCGGTGGGCGAGCACCGTATCCGTGGGGATCTCGACGCGTGCGCTGATCCCGGAGGGCAATGCACGCTCGGGATTGGGGATCTCGATCTCCACACGAAAGGTTCGGGTCTCGGGCGCGGCCACTGTGCCGACGAAGCGCACGATCCCCTCGGCACGGCGGCCGTCGGCCAGACGAATCCGGGCGGGCAGGCCCAGCGACATCCGTCCGATCTGGTGCTGGGGTACCTGCACCACGGCCAGCAACGGGTCGTTGCTGATCACCTCCCCCACCGCGTCCCCGATCGACAGAAACTCGCCGCGTTCCGCCAGGCGTTGCTCGAGCACACCCGGGATCGGCGCCCGGATTCGGGTATGGCGGATCTCCAGTTCGATCGCCTCGAGTTCTGCACGCGCCGCCTCGAGTTCCGCCTCCGCGACCTCCAGATCGATCTCCGGCACATGCTGATTCTCGACCAGCCGCTGGGTCGCCTGGAACTCGCTCTGGCGGCCCCGCAGGCGAGCGATGGCCTGCCGGCGCCGGGCCTCCCGGTCGTCCATCGCCAGCGTGGCGAGTTCATCGCCCGGGTCGACGACCGTCCCGGCCACCACCGCCCAACGCTCCACCTGACCCGCCGTCTCCACCCGCACCATCACGCGCAGATGGGGTTCGATCCGGCCCTGCAGGATCAGGAGCTGCTCCACCGGCTGGGCCACGCGGTCCTCGACCAGCACCCGCATCGGCTCCCATTCCGGCGCCTCGGTCGGCTCCGGTGGCTCCCGGGTCAGGACCCCCGAGGCGATCCAGATTACCGCCAGCAGAATGACCCCGAGAACGGCGATTGGACGGTACCAGGGTTTGAATGCAGGCATGCGCTCACCATGGTTTGCCGGCAACCGGTGCGTTGCCGGCCTTGTCATCCGAACCACCCACCGAGCCGCCTCCAGGCGGTGGAGACCTGGCTGGTGAAGGGTCGTCGGGTAGACGGTCGACCCGTCGCGGATCGACCGAGCCGTCGACACTCCTGCCCTCGCCCGCGCGACTCAGTAGTGGTAGCGGATGCCGGTGGCGATGAAATCGGACCCGCTGGCCTCGCTGACGAGGTCGCAGGGAGTATAAAAAGTACCAAGCAGCTTTTCTATGGCGGGTGCCTGCTCCCCGCTGATGCCGACACCTGCGTTCGGCGCTCGCTCCGAAGAAGAGGCTTTGTCCGCACCCTTGCGCCTGACCCTAGTGGGCCATGCTCGACGTGTCCGCTGAATCCGACCACGCCATCGGTACGGAACGCCTGCACGCGAGCCCACCCGGCGCCGTCTCACTCGCGGCCAAACGCGTAGGAAACCGCAGTCCGGCAACGCGTCAGAGCGCCCCCCTACCCCTGTCCGCGTTCCTCGATCGGAATGTAATCGGAGAGCGTAGGGCCGGTGTAGATCTGCCGTGGCCGTGCGATCCGCCCGCCCACGGTCTGGTTCTGTTCCCACCAGTGCGCGATCCATCCAGGCAAGCGCCCTATGGCGAAGATCACCGTGAACATGTTGGTCGGAATGCCAATGGCCCGCAACAGAATGCCGCTGTAGAAGTCCACGTTGGGATACAGGTTGCGCTCGATGAAATACGGGTCGGACCGGGCGATGTCCTCGAGCCGGCGCGCGATGTCCAATAGCGGATCGTTGCCACTCAGCATCGGCACCAGTTCCTCGGCCACCTTCTGCAGCATCAGCGCGCGCGGATCGAAGTTCTTGTACACGCGGTGACCGAATCCCATCAGCCGAACCTTGCTCTCCTTCTCCTTGGCCAGCTTCACGTAATCCTCGGGCGTGATGTTCCCCCGGTGAATCTGCTCCAGCATCTCCAGCACGGCGACATTGGCGCCCCCATGCAGGGGACCCCAAAGCGCCGAGACGCCCGCAGCGCAGGAGGCGAACAGATTGGCACCACTCGAGCCCACCATGCGTACGGTCGACGTGGAACAGTTCTGCTCGTGATCCGCGTGCAGCATCAGGATCAGGTTCAACGCCTTGCGCACGACATTCGGACACACGTATTGCTGGTAGGGAAGCGAGAACATCATGTGCAGGAGGTTCGGGACATACCGCAGACCGGGATCTGGGTAGATGTACGGCAGCCCCCTGGAGTGCCGGAATGCATAGGCGGCGATCGTGCGGATCTTGCTGATCAGGCGCGCGGCCGCGTGGTGCAGCTCCGCCTCGTCCTCGAGTTCGTGCAGTTCGGGGTGATAACAGGACAGGGCGTTGAGCATTGCCGACAGAATCGCCATCGGCGGTGCCGAGCGCGGGAAGCCCTCGAACTGGTGCTTCATGCCCTCGTCGATGTTGGCGAAGCGCGTCAGATCTTCGGAAAAGCGCTCGTACTCCTCCTGACTGGGCAGGTGCCCGTAGATCAGCAGCAGTGCAACCTCGATGAAGGTCGGGCTATCAACGAACTGTTCGATGGGGATGCCGCGGTAACGCAGGATGCCCGCGTCCCCGTCGATGAAGGTGATCGCACTCTCGCAGCTACCCGTGTTGCCATACCCGGGATCGAGCGTGATGTGCCCGGTCTGCGCCCGGAGACTGCCGATATCGATCGCGCGCTCGCCCTCGCTGCCCTCGATGACCGGCAAGCTGTAGGAGTGTCCAGCCAGAGTCAGGCTGGCCGGCCCCAGGGGGCTGGGGTTGGAATTCGCGGACTCGTTCATGGTGCGGTACTCCCGCTCGTGAGGGAAAGAAGACTGCTGGCGCCATGCAGGGATCGGTGTGCACCAGGCCATGGTACTGCCCGCCCGGCCGGGAAGGAACGCAGCACTTGAACACCAAGAATACGGTTCACTGCGGTCTTCAGGGAATCCCGACGTATTTACAGGGGTCGCCGCACGTTGCGGTCACCATCCCGCGGCGTGCCGCAGGGGCGCATGCCGAGTATTGGGTCGAGATGATATGGTCCCCGCTCGGCGCGTAAGAGCACCGCCCAGCCAGACCGGACGCACCCGGCGGCGGAACATCGGGCCCGACAGGCGATCCCACCGATATGGACATACTTCTGCTGATCCCTTGAACTGACCGCAACGGGAGCACCATGGCACCAGACAACCGCCGCAGCCGCATCGTGACCGA
>NZ_REBW01000246.1 GCF_007692535.1 Thioalkalivibrio sp.
GGTTGCAGCAGCCTTTGCAGACGAAGATTTTGGCGGTTTCGGCGCGGTCAATGCGATCTCCCGTGCCCGCGGAGAATGCGTGCAAATCAGGAGAAGGATTGGTCGAGCTCAGGGACCACGTCAATAACGGCCAGTAACAGGCTCCGGCCGTGATGGCATCGGATCGAGCAGTTTCAGCAAACGCTCCATCCCGACCGGCTCTTCGCGCAATGCCGGGACCACCGCATGGCGTTGCGCATACTGATCCGCGACCTCTGCGATCCGCGGCTGTTCGGCGCGCGCGCGGCGGCGCAGCAAGGGCGAGTGCGTTGCGGTCGCCGCAATGCTCTGGTTGATCACCCAGGCCCAGGGCTCGATGCCCGCCCTGCGCAGATCAGCCTGCAGGTTCGCCGCCTCCAGCACCGGGGTTGTTTCCGGCAGAGTCAC
This sequence comes from Thioalkalivibrio sp., assembly GCF_007692535.1. Classification (GTDB taxonomy): domain Bacteria; phylum Pseudomonadota; class Gammaproteobacteria; order Ectothiorhodospirales; family Ectothiorhodospiraceae; genus Thioalkalivibrio. The sequence continues at coordinate 427 of NZ_REBW01000246.1, forward strand.
GATCAACACCTTGGTCTGTGCCGGGTCCTGAAGCTGCATCATGGGCGTGGTGTAGCCGATACTGGAACCGTCCATCTGCCGGCTCACCTCGCGGTGGTAGGCGCCCGTGGCATCGAGCAGCAGCAGGGTGTGCCCGGTCGGGGCGGTATCCATCACCACGAACTTGTGGCCGGCCTCGCGAATGATTCGCGAGAAGGCCTGGAACACGGCGATCTCCTCGGTGCAGGGTGAGCGCAGGTCTTCCTCGAGCAGCGCGCGACCTTCGCCGTCGAGCTTGCTGCCCTTGGTCTCCAGCACGTGCTGCCGGTAACGCTCGGTTTCCTCCCGCGGGTCGATCCGGCTGACGGTCAGCCCGTCGAGATCCTCGGCCAGGGTTTCCGAGAGATGCGCGGCCGGGTCCGATGTGGTCAGATGCACCGGCAGACCCCGTTCGGCCAGCGCCACGGCAATGGCCGCAGCTACCGTGGTCTTGCCGACACCTCCCTTCCCCATCAACAGCACCAGGCCGTGTTGATCGGCGGCGATCGCCTCGACCAGCTCCGACAGGGGCCGGGCATCCGGCGCAACCTGGGCCGGCTCGTCGCGCTCGACGGCGTCGACATCCATGGCATCGTCATCCTGGAACAAACGCCCCAGGGCTTCGATCCCCACCAGGTTGAAGGCCTTTAACGGCAGCAGATCGCGCGGCAAGTCGCGCAGGGGCGCGGGGAGATTCGCCATCGCCCATGTCTCGCGTTCATACATGGCACCCGCCAGCCCATCCGTGGCCGCCTCGGCAGCGGGGAGTACGCCGTTGATCACCAGGTGCTGGCGCCGCAATCCGATCGTCGCAAGCTCCGCATGGGTGCGTGCGACCTCGCGCAGGCTGCCCCGCTGCGGGCGGGCGACCAGAATCAGGCGGGTCCGCTCGGGATCGGCCAGCGCGGCCACCGCGGCGCCGTAGCGCTCGCGCTGCTTTTCCAGCCCGGCCAACGGGCCCAGGCAGGAGGCGTCGCCCTTGCCGCTCTCGAGGAAGCCACTCCAGGCACCCGGCAACTGCAACAGGCGGATGGTGTGACCGGTCGGCGCGGTGTCGAACACGATATGCGCATATCCCTCAATCAATTCGGAATCGGTCAGCAGCGCCGTGAACTCGTCGAAGGCGGCGATCTCGGTGGTGCAGGCGCCCGAGAGCTGCTCCTCGATGCCTGCCACCACGGCGTCGGGCAGTACCCCGCGAACCGGGCCGACGATCCGGTCCCGATAGCCCTGGGCCGCAGCCTGTGGATCGATCTCCAGGGCCGCGAGCCCGGGGACCGAGTCCACCGGGGTGATCCGGTTGCCGATCTCGATGCCAAAGACCTGGCCGACATTGGACGCCGGGTCGGTGCTGACGAGCAGCACGCGCTGTCCAGCTTCCGCCAGATGAATGGCCGTCGCGCAGGCGATCGAGGTCTTGCCCACTCCGCCCTTGCCCGTGAAAAACAGAAACCGCGGCGGGTCGGTCAGAAAGTTCAGTTGCACATCGCCCATGTTCAACTCTCGGTCCCACTACCACAGCACGGAGGCGCTGCGGCGATATTGAATACTTTGGAGGGTTCCGGCAGACCGGCCCAGCGCGCCAGCTCGCCCCGGGTCGGATAGCGCCCGGTCAAAGCCACCTGACCGTCGACCAGGACGACCGGCAAGGCTTCCTCACCCGAACGCTGAAGAATCCCGCGCACCGCAGCGTTCTGGGCAAAGTCGAGCGGCTGCTGGGAGAGATTGAGCCGCTCGATCGTGAGCCCGTTGCGCTTGGCCCAGTCCGCATCAGCTGAGAAATCGACCAGCTGCTGGTCCACGTCGACGCCACAAACGCCGGTGCTGCAGCAGAGGGAGGGATCGAAAACCTGGATGCTGATCATTCTGAGACTCCATGGATGATTGAATTATTAGATGAGTGTAGACGATTCAAGGGACGGCGCTGTTCAGGAACCGGCTTCGGCGTGCGGACGCAGAGCGGGCAGGATGCCCGGCGAAACCGTGGAAGCACCGCGCAGGTTCTCGCATTGTCCGGCGTCACCGGCACAGCATTCCTCGGTGAGGTAGGCGACCAGATCGAGCATCAGAGCCATGTTCGCCCGGTACCGTTGAAACCGCCCCTCCTGCTCCACCGTCACCAGGCCCGCGTGGGTCAGATTCTTCAGATGGAAGGAAAGGTTGGTCGGGGGGATGTCCAGCGTCGAGGAGATCTCTCCGGCCACCATCCCCTGCGCACCCTGGCGTACCAGCAAGCGGAAAACCTCCAGGCGCAGCCCGGAGGCCAGCGATTCAAGAACGACGATTGCGCGGATCTGCTCCATGTCTCTACGCTACAAGACTAGTTGAAAGATTGCAATGGGTCCGCCGGGCTGCAAGCCACATTCGCGCAGGCGTTGCCCATAGAGAGCGAACGCGTGACCACGGGCATACCGAGCCACTTACAGCGGTTATCATCCCGCTTGATCATCGACCTTGCCTCGACGGCCTTCGATCGGCAAGCAGGCTTTCTTGTCGCGCTGCGTTTTCCGCCATGGAAGGATCCTGGGTCGCTCTGCGTCTAATAGGGTTGAAACGTTCACATAGAGACAGTTTCCGCCCCGTGCAGAAACACACCCCCAGAAAGGAAACCCACTTATGTTTTTCATGCTCCGCAACAAGCTCATTTTTGCATTCGCAATGGCGCTTGCACTCTTGGCTCTCGCTGTTCCTGCCAAGGCCGACCGGCCCGACTTCCTGGTTGACTCCACCTGGCTGGAGGATCATATCGATGATCCCGCCCTGGTTTTGCTCGAAGTCCGCTATTACCCGAACCGCTACTTCACCGTCGGCCACATCCCCGGCGCGCGGCAGGTCCAGCGCTTCTCCGATCTCGGCGACAATCATGCCGTTCCGGTCATGCGCTACCCGACCATGGACGCCTTCCAGGAAACCCTGCGCGGCTGGGGCGTGAACGACGACTCGCTGGTGGTGATCTACGACGACTCGCGCACCGCGTTGGCGTCGCGCGTCTATTTCCTGCTGGACGTGTACGGCTTCGACATGGATCGGGTCCGGATCATGGATGGCGGCACGGGAGAATGGGAGGCGTTCAACGATCTCTCCACCGAGGCGCCCGACGTGACACCCGGGAACGTGACGCTGAAGCCGGCACGCGAAGGGTTGATCATCGAATGGACCGACATCTATCGCGATGTCTACTCGCTGCGTGACGAGAACATTGTATTGCTGGACGCCCGTCCCGAGATTCAGTACACCGGTGAGGTGATGAACGGCGCCGTGCGTGCCGGCCACATCCCCGGCGCAGTCAATGTCGAAGGTCTGCAGGGCACGGATGGCCAGAAGTGGCGTTCGCTGGAACACCTGGCCGAGATGTACGCGGACATCCCCAAGGACAAGACCATCTACGCGTACTGCCACGACGGCTTCCGCAACACCATGGCCTACATCCAGCTCAAGGCACTGGGCTACGAGGACGTGCGCCTCTACAACGGCGGCTGGGCCCACTGGGGCAACGAACTCTCGCTGCCGGTGGTGATGGGTTCCGAGCCCTGGGATGCCGCTCACGCCCTGTAAAGCACTCCGGATGGCGGGCCGATCGGCCCGCCACCCCGTTTGCTGATTGACACGAAGCCTCCGCGGTCAGGGAAAATCGCATTGACTGCAGAGGAACCGCCAGAAGCTTCCCAACCAATCAAGCCCCGCTCTGAAAGGGGACCAGGACTGGCCGTCCCTGCAGGTGCGCACCGATGACGCCTACGACAGCCACTTCTCGACCAGCGAGCGCGAGGGCACGCCGCCCATGTAAACCACCTGTCCATCGACGACAATGCCTGGCATCGACAGGATCCCATGGTGCGCGATTTCGGCGGCGTCCTCGACCTTCTCCAGATGAATTTCCAGACCCTTCGCGCACGCGGTGTCTTCAATCAGCTTGTAGGCCCTCTTGCAGTTCGCGCAACTGAAGCCGAGCACCTTGACACTTCTCACCGCGATCTCCTGATTGCTAAGCAGTCCTTTACCGATCGGCACCGGCGCCCGACCAAACAACCCGTTGATCACGCACGCGGGGCGGCGTCGTCTGTATTCCCCGACCGCTCGCCCGCAAGCGCCTTGCGTACCTGCCCGATGTCAATGCCACCGGGGCCGGCCCGATGAAATGTTTTTGTGAAGGACGGCTATGCCTTCCGACGTGAGGTTGGAATCGTCTTTTGGATCCTGATTCTCGTTCTCGCGGCCGTTTCAGTCGGATTCATTATGCGCCGTTTTGGAGGGGGGAACATCGCGGATAAGTCTTCTTCCAGGGACAGGAATGCTCTGGAGATCCTAGCGGCGCGCCGTACCCGCGGGGCGAAGATTGAATGACGATGAGTTCCAGCAGCGCGAACGGGATCTGCAGCATCGGAACAGCGGCTACTGAGGAGCAGGCGCCGATCCAATGCCGTCACCACTGGGTACTGATACGCCTTGGTATCGCCGTGGTGCCTGTCTTTAATGCACGGGGGAATTTCGTAATTCCCGTTGCATCTGGATTCGGTTGAATACTCGATGGAAATGACAAGGAGATTACCGATGAAAACACGCACGCAAGCAGTTGCGGTGACGCTCGGCCTGACCCTGGCATTGGGTGCCGGCGGCACGGGTGTCACGCTGGCCCAGGACATGGGCGCGGGAATGATGGGCGACGAAGGCAGCATGGAGATGATGGGATCCGGGGAAGGCATGGGCCCCGGCATGGGCATGATGGGATCCGGGGAAGGCATGGGCCCCGGCATGGGCATGATGGGACCCGGGGAAGGCATGGGCCCCGGCATGGGCATGATGGGACCCGGAAAGGTAATGATGCAGGAGATGCAGGCGATGCGGGCGATGCTCTCGGCCGAGCAGCCCGGCGAGTTGCGTGAATTGATGCGAGAACACCGTCCGGCGCAATTTGAGCGCATGGGGCACGGGATGAATGTGAGAGACGAGTTGATGGCCGAGTTGCAGCAAGACCGCCCAGACCCGGATGCCATCCGTGAAATTCACGGCCGCATGGCCGACGTCCACGGCGAGATGATGGCCGAACAGGTGCGGATGCGGAACGCCATGTACGACCTCCTGAGCGATCAGCAGCGCGAGCAACTCCGCGATATGGCGCGGGACGTCGGCGACGCTCCAACTGATCACGAAGCCCACCACAGCGGCCCGTAACGGCAGGGTTCCGTCACGTACCGCGGTTTTTCCGCAGCAGCGGGCCGCCCCTTCTTGATGGAGCCGCTTGCCGCACCCCGCGCCCTTGCGTGGCGTCACCAGCGCGCAGCCACCCCGGCAGCGCTTTCACCGCCGGACTCTTGCAGGACGGTTGCGCCATCCTCGTATCCACGGCATTGTTGATGGGCGACCATTGATGCGGGAGTCCTGTCACGGATCCGGGGGGAAAGCTTTGCCTGTGAAGAACGCCATGGCGCGCCTTCGGCTGGCTGTATTCGTTCTGGTGCTGGGGCTGCTGGGTGCGGTCTGGGCCGTGGGTGCATCGGCCGCGGAGACGCCCTCGACCGCCGAGTTCGAGGCGCTGATCGCCTCGCTTGAGGACGAGCAGGCACGCAGCGAGCTCGTCCGCAAGCTGCGCATTTTGGCGGAGATCCACGAGCCGGAGCCAGTGCCGGACATCCAGACCGCCACCGGCCATCTGATGCAATCGGTCTCAGAGGGGCTCGCCGTGTTCGGCACGGGACTGACCCACGTCGCACGTTCCCTCGAGCACCTGCCGGAGACCTACCAATGGCTGGAGCACGCGGCGACGGATCCCGAAGAGCGCGCACGCTGGGTCAGCATCCTGCTGTGGCTTGCCGTGGTACTGATCTCTGCCTATGCGGTCGCGCGGGTCGTGACACGGTTGCTGGCGGCCCCGCGCAACAAGATCGTTGGCGCCGCCCGCGATGGCTGGCCGCGACGGCTGATTGGCGCCGTGTTTCTGTTCCTGGTCGACCTCCTTCCGATCGCCGCCTTCGCCGCGGCCGGTTACGCCGTGCTGGCGGTGGCGTCGCCTCCAGAAGAGACCCGCCTGGTAGCCCTCGCCTGGCTCAGCGCTTCCATCATCTTGCGCCTGGTGATGACACTCGGCAGCCGGCTGCTCGCCGAGGGCGAGCCGGCGATGCGCCTGATCCCCTCCAGCGACGAGACAGCGCACTACATCATGATCTGGTTGCGCAGGTTGGCCTCCACGGCGATTTACGGCTTCTTCGCTTTGCAGGCGGCGTTGCTGCTTGGGCTCGGCGCGGCGACCTACACGACTCTGCTGCACATGCTCGGGCTCGTCGTTACTCTCATGGCGCTGGTCCTGATCCTGCAGAACCGCCGCTCTGTCGCCGAACGCATCCGTGGCCGCGAGAGTGAGGACGAGTCACGGGGGCGCGGCGCGCTTACCCTGTTCAGGCGCCGGCTGGCACAGTCCTGGCATCTGCTGGCGGGTGTCTACCTGATCCTGCTGTTCGCCGTCTGGGCGCTGGACTGGCGCCTTGGCTTACTGTTTGTCCTGCGCGCCACCGTACTGACCATCGTCGCACTGGTGGCGGCACGGATTGCGCTGCACCTGGTCGATCGCCTGTTCGCGCGCTGGCTCAGCATCAACGCCGA
>NZ_REBW01000231.1 GCF_007692535.1 Thioalkalivibrio sp.
TGGCGTCGAAGCGCGCCGAGGGTACGCGGCGCACGCAAGGGGTCAGGTCTCGGCCCAGAACGGACTCTGGCGCCCGACTCGTGGGCGCCTGCTTCCGGATCTCTTACGGACGGCCACAATGTCACATCGCTGCAGGATTCGATGTCGATGCCGAAAACCCGCTCCAGACGTTCGGCCCACCTCATCGCGGCTCGACGTTCGACCGGCGTCGGCTCGTCCTCATCCCCCGTCGCACTCTGCCGCCCTCCCCCGCCACGCTTTCCCGGTGTCACCCGCCCGCGGTACTTGCTGTTGGGCGCAAACACCCCGTGGAAGCACGTGAGGCTGACCCACGGCTTCGGCACCAGACCCGCCAGCCGGGCGATAAAGTCGAGGGTTTCGAAGATGACATGACGAAGCGAGTTAACCAGGATGCCATCAGCGCACCGGTACGCAATGCGCCTGGATTGGCTTTTGCAAATACCGGCGACTAAAATTGTATGTGAATCAATATTAATAAGCATCGGGGCCGGCATTGGAGCCTAGGGCACAGCGAGACGAAGCCGAACGCGTGGCCGCGCTCGATGCACTCGTCTTGTTGGACAGCCCCACCGAACCTCGTTTCGACCGGCTCACCCGGATCACGCAGCGGCACTTCAGGGTGAGCATCGCGCTTGTTGGCCTCGTGGGCGCCGACCGTGTGTGGTTCAAGTCCAAGCAGGGCACCGGCGTCTGCCACATTTCAAGGGACACTTCGTTCTGTGAACGCGTGATCCAGAGTGAAGGGGTCTTCTGCGTTCAGAATGCGCTTGAGGACCCGGAGTTCTCGGGCCATCCATTTGTCTCCGGCCCGCCAAACATCCGGTTCTATGCCGGCGTTCCGCTTCACGCACCCGGGGGTCAGCGGGTCGGCACCCTTGGTATTTTGGATCGCGAACCACGCACGATGGCGCAAGCCGACAGCGAAGCGTTGCTCGACTTCGGAGCGCTCATCGACGAGGAGATCGGGAAGGGGCTCCTGAATCTGCAAGAGCGCCGCCTGCGCTCCATCATCGACGGCACCCGCATCGGTACCTGGGAATGGAACGTCCAGACCGGCGAATGTGAGTTCAACGAGCGCTGGGCGGGGATCGCCGGATACACCCTGGCCGAGCTCGCGCCGGTTAGCATTCAGACCTGGATCGGCCTCGCACACCCCGACGATCTGCTGGAGTCCAACGCACAACTGGAGCGGCATTTCCGGCGCGAGACCGAGTACTACGACTGCCATTGCCGAATGCGTCACAAGGACCGGCGCTGGATCTGGATCCATGACCGCGGGCAGGTGGTGAAGTGGACCGACGACGGCAGGCCCCTGCTCCTCTCCGGTACACATATCGATGTGACGGCCGAAAAGGAGGCGCAGCTTGAACTCGCAGTCTCCCAGGCCCGGTTGCGCGGTCTCTTCGATCTGTCGCCAGTAGGTATCGCGCTCAACGACTTCAAAACGGGCACTTTCGTCCAGGTCAACGATGCGCTGCTTGAGTCGACCGGTTATAGCCGTGACGAGATTCTGCGGCTCCGATACACCGACATCACCCCCCGCGAATACCTGCTGCAGGATCGCAGGCACCTCAGAGACCTGCGCACCATCGGACGCTACAGCGGCCACGAGAAGGAATTCATCCGCAAGGGTGGCGAGCGCTACCTTGTCCTCCTGAACGGGGTACTGATCCGCGATAGCGCCGGTCGGAAGCTCGTCTGGTCCATCGTCGAGGACATTTCTGAGCATCAAGCGCTGCTGCACCAGACGGAACGGCAGCGCAACAGCCTTCACTCGCTGTTGGACCAACTCCAGATCGGAACCCTGCTCCTTGAACCGGACGGGCACGTCGGATTCGTGAGCCGCTACTGCTCGTCCCTCGGACTGAATACGGCAGCCACCGTCGGCCGACATTGGAGCGAGGTTCTGCCCCTTCGCGAGGCGGGACGCATCAGCCTCGAACAGCAGCTTCGGTCGACTCCGGATCAGCGGCAACCGTTTGAACTCGACTGGCGCAGGGAGGGCCGTGAGTTCTTCATCGAATGCGAGATTCGTGACGCACCCACGGACGCATTGGGTCGACACATCCTCTGCCTGAAGGATGTCTCCGTAATCCGCCGGTTGCAGCGGCAGCTCGCCGGCAGCCAAAGCGGTGCGATGATCGGCAACAGCGAACCCATGCGAGAACTGTACCGGCGCATCGGCGATGTCGCACGGGGCGACTGGACCGTGCTGATCGAAGGCGAGACCGGGGTCGGCAAAGAACTGGTTGCCAGAACGATTCACGAGTCCAGCGCGCGCAGGAACGGACCGTTCGTCGCAGTCAACTCCGCAGGCCTGAGTGGAGAGCTGATGCACAGCCAGCTCTTCGGACACACGAAGGGGGCATTCACTGGTGCCTTCACTGATCAGCAGGGCTTCTTCGAGGCCGCCAGCGAAGGAACGCTGTTCCTGGACGAGATCGGTGACCTGTCCCCAGGCATACAGTCCAGCCTGCTCCGGGTCTTGCAGGAAAAAGAGATCGTACGCCTCGGCGAAGTCTTACCCCGCAAGGTCGACGTGAGGATTCTCGCGGCAACGAACAAGGATCTGGCCAATGAAGTGGCGGCGAGCCGCTTTCGCCAGGACCTCTTCTATCGGCTGCGTGTGGCACGTGTGCACGTGTCGGCGCTCCGGGAGCGCAGGGAGGACATCCCGCTGCTGGTGGCGTACTTCCTCGGCCAGGCACAGGTTGATTCCGGTGAAGCGCCGCTGCGATGCGGAAGCGAGGCCATGAATTGCCTGCTGAACCATCCCTGGCCGGGCAACGTGCGCGAACTCAAGGCGATCATCGACCACGCACTGATCTATCGGAGGGGGGACGTCATTCGCTGCGTCGATCTTCCAGAGGAGATCGCGTGCGGTCCTGGCAAACGCCACCTCCCGCCAGCGGAAAATGACAAGCGCGCGCGCATCCTCGCCGCGCTGGAGCGGACCGGGGGCAACTGCTCACGCGCAGCCGCGTTGCTCGGGATCAGCCGGACCACCCTGTACCGTCACATGGGCCGACTCGGCATCACCGCCCACCCGGACAGGACGCATCCGCAGACCCAGCCCTGACGATCACGGGTGCTACCCCTCCCCGAGCCAGGCGGCCCGCTGCCCCGGCGTTCCAAAGAGACGACCTGTCTCACCGTTACACATCTGTTCCAACGACTGTTACGTTTTCTGTGCCACCCACTTGGCAGCAGCTCCCGAAAATGCCCAAGAGCGCCCTTTAAGTAACGGATCCACGTACTTTTTCTTCCGATTGAACACATTCGGCACGGGAAATGCGGGCCAACTGTTGACCTGAGAAGCGGGCTGCGCTTGCGGGAATGCAGAATCCCCGCTCCCAGTGGTCATTGGGGTTCCCACGTCGAAGGAGAATTCAAGATGAAAAGGTCCCATCGGATACTCGGACTTGTGGCCGTGTTCAGCGCGGCGCTTCTGCTCACAGCCCTTGGCAGCTTTGGACTGCCGGGAGACAAGGCATTCCAAGCCACGTCCGCCAACCCTTATCTGAACCAGATTCCAGCTCTGATGCGAAGCGCCTACGAGGAAGAACAGCAATGGTTCGCAAAGATGCGGATGGCGCTCCTCGAGGATGATCAGAAACAGCTCGAAAGGACGCGGGGAGAATGGAAAGCGGCGCAGGATCGTTGGTGCTCGCAGATCAGCGGACACGCGACCAAGATGCCCCTGGCCGAGGCGATCCCGATACGCGCGGCCGAGGGCGGACCCTATGTGCTCAGCGAGGGCCGGATCGTAAGCCAGCCGACGACCGTTTCCGGAGCCAAGGGCTATCCTCCGGGCCGGCATGGCTTGTACATGGTCGCGAAGCTGACGCTGACCGACGTGCATGCCAGCAGCCGGGATGGTCGCAACGTGGACACGCTGTTCGTCAGAGCCATCGAACACAACGGGATCGCCATTCCCGGAACCGAAGTTCCCCTGTGGGGCGGCAGCATCGACCGTTCGACCCTGGCAAACGGGGAACCGATGGATGTGATGATTCGCTGGAGCATGCGACAGGCAGCCAACATGGAGAACTTTGCTGGGGCCGTGCAGATCACGCGTGAAGAATACGAACTGGCTTCACAAAACAAGGGCGGTGTCGGATCCCTGGCAAGCCGCTGAGCAAGCGCCGAACACGGGAAATTCTGAACAAGTCGATTCCGTATGTGGTTCGACCAGCGCACCACGAAGGGAGTCATCCGCTTGCCGTTCAAGGATGCGGATGGCAACCGAGGTACATGAATTACCGGATCGGCTGATCGACCGGTTCGGGCGGCACGTCAACTATGTGCGTATTTCCGTGACGGACCGCTGCGATTTCCGCTGCGTGTACTGGATGGGCGCACGTATGACCTTCATCCCACGTGCACAGGTCCTCACCCTGGAAGAGATGGCCACGCTCGGACGGGCCTTCACCGAACTCGGGGTTCGAAAACTGCGTATCACCGGCGGCGAGCCGTTGGTTCGCAGGAACGTGATCTCCCTCTTCCAGAAACTGGGCCAACTGCCGGGACTCGAGGAACTCACCCTGACCACCAACGGTTCGCCGCCGGTGCTGCGCGCCCATCCGGGCGACCTGCCCCGCCTGAAACGGGCAATCGTGCGAGCCATAGAGCTCAAACCCAAGGGCCATGATTTCAATCGGGCGCAACGCTCCGTGGCGTTTCGCCACATGAGCGCGACCGGAGGCTGACCGGATTCGATCCAGGAAGGACTCAGTGGTTGAGCAGAAACTCTTGCCTGTGTTGCAGCTCGATGACACGGATGCTGGCCCGGCATCTCAAGGCGGCGCTCGGCCCGGCGGCGCACCATCAGGGCTGGACAGCATTCCTTTGCAGACCATGCCGAACCCGCCGATGGCGAGCGGCGCCAGAAGCTTATGCGGACAGAACTTCCTTCAGCCTTTCCAAACGGACCGGCTTGACGAGGTGTTCGTCAAAACCCGCCTCCCGTGTCCGCCGCCGATCCTCCTCCTGGCCCCAACCCGTCATGGCGATCAGCCGGAACGCAGAGTCAGCGTGCTTGGCGCGCAGCCGACGGGCGGCCTCGTAGCCATCCATGCCCGGCATCCCGAGATCCATCAGCACATGCGTCGGCGTCCATTCGTCAAAGACCCGTATGGCATCTGCTCCATCATGCGCGACCCGGACCTCAGCCCCCAGCATCGTGAGAACCAGGCGCAGACTTTCGACGATGTCAGGATTGTCGTCCACCACAAGGAGGCGGCACTGGGTTGGGAGGGCGCCGGGTTCCGTCGCCGTTTCCGCCGTGGCCTGCACCGGGACGCTGCTACTAAGCGGCAGCGAGACCGTGAAGGTGGCACCGCACCCCGGACCTGCACTATCGGCGCTGACCGTACCGCCGTGCATCTCGACCAGACCCCGAACCAGAGAAAGACCAATACCCAGACCGCCGCTTCGCCCCGGCTCGGCCTGGGAGAACATCTCGAAAATCTTGTCAAGCCGCTCACGCGGGACTCCGCATCCGTCGTCCTGCACCTGAATCTCCACCCAGTCGTCACGCGGCGTCGCGCGAACGTCGATGTGCCCCCCCGCGTCAGTGAACTTGGCCGCATTGTTCAAAAGGTTCGCGATGACCTGAACCAGCCGCACTGGATCACCCTCCACCACAAGCGGCTCGGAGGGCACGCTGACGGTGACGCGACGATCCCCCCGGTTCAGCCCGCTGTCGCTCATCTCCAGCGCGGCATCGATGATCTCCGCGAGTTCGAGCTGCTCCTTGTGCAGCTCGATCTTGCCGCGACTGATGCGGGACACGTCCAGGAGATCGTCGACCAAATGCACCAAGTGTTGGAACTGGCGATCGATGATCCGCAGAGGTTCCTCGCACGCGGCCGCGTCGCCCCGCAGCACCTGGATCAGGTCGAGGCCGGTGCGGATCGGCGCAAGCGGGTTGCGCAGTTCGTGGGCCAACGTCGCCAGAAATCTGTCCTTCTGCTTCGACGCCTCGCTCAGCTCCAAGGAGCGTTTCTGCTCGCTGATGTCTCTGGTGATCGTCGCGTAGCCGATCAGCTCCCCTGTCTCCGGGTGCCGAACCACGAAGTGCGTGTCCGATACCGGAATGCGCGCACCGGTTGCGAAATTGCGGAAGAACGTTTCCCCGGACCAGTAACCGTCACTGCGCATCCGCGGCAGAATCTGATCATTCACCAGGTCAATCTGGTCCGCCGGGTAGTAGTCGGGAATGCTGGTATGCGGCACCTCCGCCTGGGCAATGCCCACCATGCGGCGCCCGGCAGGATTCACATAGAACGGGGTACCTTCCGCATCTGCCATGCCGATGAAGTCGCTGCTGTTTTCCACTAGGGCGAACAACTGCTCGCGCTGTCGCTGTACTTGAGCACGGTTCTCGACGTCCCGGCCTACCAGAATCACCTGCTGAACCTGGCCGTCGTCTACGAGCGGGTTGAACACGAACTCCATCGCTCGGCACCGCCCCTCGATCGGCAGGTCGCATTCGACAACGGCTCTCTCACCGCGCAGGGCAGCCGCCAACGCCGACGAGATGTCGGTGCCGCACTCGGATAGGCGGAAGCATTCGTCGATATCGAGCCCTTCGATCCTGCCGGCAGGCGATGGCAGAAGATGGCCGAAGGCGGATCTGGCTGCTGAATTGACGAATTGGACGCTACCTTCGGCATCCAGCACCACAATGGCGTCGGAGAGTGCCTCGAGTAGCCGGATGTCGAGCCCGAACGGGATAGCCATAGGCGTGGAACATACTCCCAAAACAACACGGTGCATCGCCAACGGCAACATGATCGCATCCCTGCGAGATCTTCCTGCCCTTCAGGATACCAAGCTCGCGAAACCGGTGTAGCCTGCCTGCTCCCAACACCAAAGGGCGGGTGACCACTGTCCGCTTGAGGCATGACTGGAGCCCTTCATCCATCGACACCGAGTGGCCGTTCAGGGTCGCCTACGGTCTGTTCATCGTCGCGGGTTCGAGTGCGGGGCCCGATTG
>NZ_REBW01000180.1 GCF_007692535.1 Thioalkalivibrio sp.
ACCTTCGTGTCGCTGATGGTGCACATCTACACCATCGGCTACATGGCCGACGATCCCGGCTACCAGCGCTTTTTCTCCTACATCTCGCTGTTCACCTTCTCGATGCTGATGCTGGTGATGGCGAACAACTTCCTGCAGCTGTTCTTCGGCTGGGAGGCGGTGGGGCTGGTCTCCTACCTGCTGATCGGTTTCTGGTACAAGCGTCCGACCGCGATCTACGCGAACATGAAGGCCTTCATCGTGAACCGGGTCGGGGACTTCGGCTTCCTGATCGGGATCGCGACGCTGGTCTTCTACGCCGGCAGCCTGAACTACACCGAGGTCTTCGGCGAGGCCGAGGCGATGCGCGACGCCACCATCACCCTGTGGCCGGGCGGCACCTTCGGCCTGCTCGACGTGGCGCTGATCTTCCTGTTCATCGGCGCGATGGGCAAGTCGGCCCAGGTTCCGCTGCACGTCTGGCTGCCCGACTCGATGGAGGGCCCGACGCCGATTTCCGCGCTGATCCACGCCGCGACGATGGTCACCGCCGGGATTTTCATGGTCGCGCGCATGTCGCCGCTGTACGAGTTCTCGGTGGCGGCGCTGAGCTTCATCCTGGTGATCGGTGCGATCACGGCCTTCTTCATGGGGCTGATCGGCCTGGTGCAGAACGACATCAAGCGGGTGGTGGCGTATTCGACGCTGTCGCAGCTTGGCTACATGACCGTGGCGCTGGGTGCCTCGGCATACGCGGCCGGCCTGTTTCACCTGATGACCCATGCCTTTTTCAAGGCACTGCTGTTCCTTGCGGCGGGCTCGGTGATCATCGCGATGCACCACCTCCAGGACATGCGTGCGATGGGCGGGCTGCGCCGGTACATGCCTATCACCTACGCGACCGCGCTGATCGGTTCGCTGGCCCTGATCGGATTCCCGTTCTTCTCCGGCTTCTTTTCCAAGGACGCGATCATCGAGGCGGTGGGGTACTCCGAGACCCCCGGGGCCGGCTTTGCCTACTGGCTGGTGCTGCTCGGAGTGTTCGTGACCGCGCTCTATACCTTCCGCATGTTCTTCATGGTTTTCCACGGCAAGGAGCGCTACGACCAGGCGCACAAGTACATGCCGGACCATGGCGATGACCATGACGACGATGACCATCACGAGCACGGACCGCTCAAGCCGAAGGAGTCGCCGTGGGTCGTCACCGTGCCGCTGATCCTGCTGGCGATCCCGTCGGTGGTGGCCGGGTACTTCATTGGCCCGATGCTGTTCGGTGACTTCTTCGCGGACAGTCTCTTCGTGCTGGAAGAGCAGGATGTGCTGGGCATGAAGGGTGAGACCTACACCGGCGTTCTGGCTTTCGTTCTGCACGGCCTGATGCTGCCGGCCTTCTGGCTCGCGATGGCCGGCCTGGGTACGGCCTGGTATCTGTACATAAAGCGGCCGGATCTGCCCGGGGTGATCGCCGAACGCCTGCGCCTGGGCGTACGTATTCTCGAAGAGAAATATGGCTTCGACACCTTCAACGACCGGGTCTTCGCTGCCGGGTCGCGCGGCCTCGGCCGGTGGCTCTGGCGCTATGGCGATGCCATGGTGATCGACGGTCTGCTGGTCAACGGGACCGCCCGCTCGGTTGGCTGGATCGCGGCGCGGGTGCGCGGCATCCAGACCGGTTTTCTCTACCACTACGCCTTCGTGATGATCATCGGCCTGCTGGTCCTGATCTTCGCCTTCGTGATCTGAATGCCTGCCGCCATGTTGACAGCACGATATTCCTCCAGCCCCGCCGAGCGGTCCGGGCCCCGTCACCGCCCACGCGCCGGGTTGACCCCCGCGATGGTCGGAGCCGCCGTGGAGTCGCTGTGCCGTTGCTGCGTCCCGGCTCCATCAAGGAACGACCATGTTTACTGACTGGCCCATCCTGAGTCTGCTGATCTGGCTGCCGATCCTGGGCGGTTTCCTGACGCTCGCGGCGGGTCGCGAGGCGCCGGCGGTCGCGCTGCGTCTGGGGCTGGCGGTCGCCCTGGCCACCTTCGTCGCCAGTCTGTTCCTGTGGTTCACTTTCGAGCGCGGCACCGCCGAGATGCAGTTCCAGGAGTTCACGCCCTGGATCGCGGCCTTCAATGTCCACTACCACCTGGGGGTGGACGGCATCTCCATGCCGCTGATCCTGCTGACCACATTGACCACCGTGCTTGTGGTGATCGCCGCATGGGGTTCGGTCAAGGAGCAGGTCGGCTACTACGTGGCCGCCTTCCTGGTGATGCAGGGGCTGATGATCGGGATGTTCTCGGCACTCGACGCGGTGCTGTTCTACGTGTTCTTCGAGGCGATGCTGATCCCGATGTTCCTGGTGATCGGCATCTGGGGCGGGCCGCGGCGCGTATACGCGACGATCAAGTTCTTCCTGTACACCTTCCTGGGCTCGGTCTTCATGCTGATCGCGCTGATCTACATGTACCTGCAGTCCGGTAGCTTCGCGATCCTCGATTTCCATCACCTGCCGTTGCCGATGACGGCGCAGATCCTGATTTTCCTGGCCTTCTTCGCGGCCTTCGCGGTGAAGATTCCGATGTTCCCGGTGCACACCTGGCTGCCGGACGCGCACGTCGAGGCGCCGACCGGCGGCTCGGTGATCCTGGCGGCGATCATGCTGAAGATCGGCGGCTACGGCTTCCTGCGTTTCAGTCTGCCGATCACCCCGGACGCGGCCGCGGTGCTGGACGTGCTGGTGATCACCCTGTCGCTGATCGCCGTCGTCTACATCGGGCTCGTGGCGCTGGTGCAGAGCGACATGAAGAAGCTGATCGCCTATTCCTCGATCGCGCACATGGGCTTCGTCACGCTCGGCTTCTTCATCGCCTTCATGATCTTCCGCAATACCGGCGACTGGTCCGGGGCTTCGATGGGCATCGCCGGCGGCATGGTCCAGATGATCTCGCATGGCTTCATTTCCGCCGCGATGTTCTTCGCGGTCGGCGTGCTCTACGACCGCATGCACAGCCGCAACATCGCGGACTACGGCGGGGTGGTGAACACCATGCCCTGGTTTGCTGCCTTCTTCGTGCTGTTCGCAATGGCCAATACGGGTCTCCCCGGCACCTCCGGGTTCGTCGGGGAGTTCATGGTGATCCTGGCCGCCTTCCGGGCCGATTTCTGGCTGGCCTTCCTGGCCGCCACCACGCTGATCCTGGCGGCGGCTTACACCCTGTGGCTGGTGAAGCGGGTGATTTTCGGCGAAATCGGCAACGACAACGTGGCCAAGCTGAAGGATCTGGACCGCCGTGAGTTCTTGATCATGGGTGTCCTCGCGTTCTTCGTGCTGCTGCTCGGCGTCTGGCCGGCTCCGCTGCTCGACGTGATGAATGCCACCATCGACCACCTCGTGGCCCACATCGCCCAGTCGAAGCTGCCTGCGCTCTGATACAGGACCTGACATGAATTTCGAGATTCCAGCCTTTCTGCCCGCGGTGCCCGAGATGTTCGTGCTGGGCATGGCCTGCCTGATCCTGGTGCTGGACGCTTTCCTGCCGGACTCGCGCCGAGACATCACCTACGGCCTGGTCCAGGCGACTCTGATCGGAGCCGCGGGCCTGACTTTCTGGCTGGCCGGTCCCGAGACCCAGATCACCTTCCACGGCACCTTCGTCGCCGATCCGATGAGCGACGTGCTGAAACTGGCCACATACGTGGTCACCTTCTTCGTGTTCCTGTACTCGCGCCCCTACCTGATGGAGCGCGACATCTACAAGGGCGAGTTCTACGTGCTAGGGCTGTTCGGCGTGCTGGGAATGATGATCATGATCTCGGCGCACAATTTCCTGACCCTATACCTGGGGCTGGAATTGCTGGCCCTGGTCTCCTACGCGCTGGTGGCCTTCTGGCGCGACTCGGCCCGGGCCTCCGAGGCTGCAATGAAGTACTTCGTGCTCGGGGCGCTGGCCTCGGGTCTGCTGCTGTACGGGCTGTCGATGATCTACGGCATGACCGGCAGCCTGGACATCGCGACCGTCGCCGCGGCGCTGACCGCTGCCGAAGAAGGCATGAACGTGCCGCTCGTGTTCGGGCTCGTGTTCGTGGTGGTGGCCGTGGCCTTCAAGCTCGGCGCGGTCCCGTTCCACATGTGGGTACCCGACGTCTACGACGGTGCGCCGACGGCGGTCACGCTGTTCATCGCGACGGCACCCAAGATCGCCGGTTTCGCGCTGCTGATGCGGCTGCTGGTCGAAGGTCTGGGTCCGCTGCACGGCGACTGGCAGGGCATGCTGGTCGTGCTCGCGGTGCTGTCGCTGACGGTGGGTAATGTGATCGCGATCGCCCAGACCAGCCTGAAGCGCATGCTCGCGTATTCGACCATCGCCCACGTCGGGTTCCTGTTCATGGGCATTCTGGCCGGCACGGACACCGGTTACGCCTCGGCGATGTTCTACATCATCGTCTATGCCGTGACCGCGGCCGGCGGCTTCGGCATGATCATCCTGCTGTCGGGACGCGGCTTCGAGGCCGACCAGCTGGAGGATTTCAAGGGTCTGGCGCGACGCAATCCCTGGTTCGCCTTCCTGATGCTGCTGCTCCTGTTCTCCATGGCCGGGGTACCGCCCACCGTCGGCTTTTTCGCCAAGCTTGCGGTGATCCAGGCGGCGATCGGCGCCGGGTATGTCTGGCTCGGCGTGTACGCGGTCATCTTCTCGATCATTGGCGCCTTCTACTACCTGCGCGTGGTGAAGCTGATGTTCTTCGACGAGCCGGTCGTGGAGCGCGCGCCCGCGGATCGTGGCGGGGTCTTCGCAACGGCGATCAGCATCAACGGCCTGGCCGTGCTGGCACTGGGCATCTTCCCCGGTCTGCTGCTGACGCTGACCCACTACGCCATTGCCGGTTGAATCAGGGCTTCCAGCGGGCGTGTAGTCCCTGGGGCGGCGCAGGTGGGCCGGCAGCCCCAGCGGGAAACTCGGGGTGAGCGACATGCCGATCGAAGAACTCAGGGATAGCGGACAGCTGCCGAGCCCGAAAGGGGTGGCCTTCGCGGTCATGGAAGTGTGCCGCCGGGAAGACGCGACGATGGACGCAGTCGCCAACGTGGTCCAGACCGATCCCGCCCTGGCGGGGCGGCTGCTGCGGTTGGCCAATTCGGCTGCGCGGGCGGGGAGAGCCTTGGCGTCCGTGCGGGAGGCCATCGTTCGGCTCGGACTCGGCACGGTGCGGCAGGTCAGCCTGGGTTTTTCGCTCGTCGACCAATACCGGGAAGGGCCCTGCGAAGCCTTCAATTACGAGGATTTCTGGTCCCGTTCCCTGCTGATGGCGCTCGCCGCGCGGGAACTGGGGGAGCTCAGCCGCGCGGCGTCCCCGGATGACCTGTTCGCCTGCGGATTATTGGCGGGTGTCGGCTCTCTGGCATTGGCTACGGTCTACCCGGCGGAGTACAGCGAAGTGCTGCGCCGGGCCCAGCGGGAAGGCGGCTCGCTGGTTGCCCTGGAGCGCCAGTTCCTTCAGATCGACCACAATGAATGTACCGCTGAGTTGATGCGCGACTATGGCATCCCCAAGGCGCTTGCGGAGCCCGTCTACTACCACGAAAGGCCCGAGACATCGGGATTCGTGGAGGGTTCGCGGCCGCATCGGATCGTACATCTGTTCTTCCTCGCCAGCCGGATCGCGAATCTCGGTCTGGCGTCGGACGGTGGCCGGGGCGAGAGCATCAGCGAACTCATGCTGCTGGGGGGCAAGATCGGTCTCGATGCCGACGACCTGGGCGCACTCGTCGATCGGATCGTGAAGGAGTGGCACGAATGGAGCGAGATGCTGCAGGTACCCGTGCGCTTCATCCACCCGTTCGCAAAACTTTCCAGGGCGGCGGCTTCGAAGCCGGGAGAATTCCCCGACCCGTCCTCATTCCGCGTGCTGGTGCTGGAGGATGACGCCGCCACGCGGTTACTGCTGAACGGGATGCTGGCCCGCATGGGCCACACGGTGTACTCGGCCGCCAACGGCGAGGAGGCCCTGGGCCTGGCCCTCGAGGTGCAGCCGCAGGTGGTTTTGATCGACGGCATGATGTCGGGCGATGAAGGCCTCGACTTCTGTCGGGCCCTGCGGGCCACGGATTGGGGCAAGTCCATTTTTCTGATCCTGTTGATCGGCGTCGAGACGGACGGGAGGCTGGCCGAGGCCTTCGAGTCCGGCGTGGACGATTATCTGACCAAGCCGGTCAGCGTGTATGCCCTGCGCGCGCGGGTTCGGGCGGCGTCGCATCACGTGCTGCTGATGGAGGCCTGGGAGCAGGATCGCGCCCAGCTCAAGCAGTTCGCGGCGGAGCTGGCGATCACCAACCGCAAGCTCGAGCATGCGGCCCTTACGGATGTCCTCACCGGCCTGCCCAACCGGCGTGCCGGCATGGACGCGCTGCACCAGGCGTGGAGTGCCTCCGAGCGGGCCGGGTTGCCGCTGACGGTCCTGCTGATTGACGTCGACCAGTTCAAGGGCATCAACGACCAACATGGCCACGCGGTGGGTGACCGGGTGCTGGTCGAATTGGCCACCGCCCTCAGGGCATCTGCGCGCACGGACGACCATGTCTGCCGGATGGGCGGCGAGGAGTTCCTGGTGGTGTGCAGAAACGCCGATGCACGCTCTGCGCTGGTTGCCGCTGAAAGATTGCGTTTGGCGGTCCGTGCGCTGGAGGTCGACGCTGGCGAAGCCAGGGTGCGGGTGACCATCAGCGTGGGAGTGGCCGGCAAGGAGGACGAAATGGACGATGTGAATGCCCTGGTGGTTTCCGCCGACAAGGCGCTCTATGCCGCGAAGAATGCCGGCCGTGACCGCATCTGTATCCTAGCCGGCGGGCAGCTGCGCTGCACCCAGCCGAAGGCTCCCCCTGCGTAGACGCAGCGGAGCGAAATCGCCGAACGTGCCATTGGCGGCGCGCGATTGGCACCTTGCGGGCCGGATATCTCTTTGGTATAGTCTCGCACCTCTGATGCGGGGTGGAGCAGTCTGGCAGCTCGTCGGGCTCATAACCCGAAGGTCGCAGGTTC
>NZ_REBW01000248.1 GCF_007692535.1 Thioalkalivibrio sp.
AGAATCTCGGACCTGTCTCCAGCAAGGAATCATCGCAATGCGGATCGGTACACTCGCAGTCGGCGTCGTCTGCCTCTTCCTGGCCGGCACCCTCGACGCCCGCCAGACCAGCCCGGAGAGCGCATTCAGCTTCGAACGCAGCATCTTCCTGCTGGCGGAGCGCGCGCTGACCAACAACGACGACCGCGCCTTCCTGACGACCCGCCAGCTCCTGACCGGTTACCCCCTGCTGCAGTACCTGGACTACCGGCGCCTCGCGCGGAACCTCAGCGCGGCCAATCCCGAGGACGTCGCGGCCTTTCTGGAGACACACGACGACGGGCCACTGGCGCGGATGCTGCGCAACCACTACCTGGACCACCTGGCCAAGGAAAAGAAGTGGCCCGAGTTCCTCCGCTTCGCCGAGTACGGTGGCCCGCTTTCCACCGAATTGACCTGCTTCCGCATGCAGGCGCAACTGCAGACCGGAAAGCGGCAGGCCGCCCTCGCCGACGTCGAGACGATCTGGCTGCACGGGCGATCCCAGCCGAAGGCCTGCGACCCGGCACTGGAGGCCTGGCGTGGCGAGCGCCTGCTGACGACGGAACTCGCGTGGCAACGCCTGGAACTCGCAATGGAGGCTGACCAGACCGGCCTTGCCCGCTACCTGCGCCGCTATCTCTCGGCCGAGGATCGGCCCTGGGCCGATCGCTGGCTGGAACTGGAGGCGGAGCCGGGGCGGGTCACCCGTGCCGGATTCCGCGCCGGCGACCACCACGCCGCTGCGACCATGCTCGAGCGCGCCTTCCTGCGCCTCGTCCGGAGCAAACCCACGGAAGCACTGACCGCGTGGGCATCCCACGGGCAGCAACTGGGCCTGGATCCGGAGGCACAGACGCGCATCGAGCATGCGTTGGCGCTGCGCCTGGCCGTGCGTCGCCTCCCGGAGACCCTGCCGTTCATGGCCTCGCTGTCCGACGCGGTCTTCGACGACCAGTTGCGGCAATGGCAGCTGCGCTCCGCACTCCGGGATCGTGACTGGAACACCGTTTTGGCCGCGGTCGACGGGATGGCGCCGGACACCGGCGCCGACGCGCAGTGGCAGTACTGGCGGGCCCGGGCGCTGGAACAGCTGAGCCGTGACGACGAGGCCCTGGACGCCTACCGCCGGGCCGCCCGAGAACGCAACTTTCACGGCTTCCTGGCGGCGGATCGCCTCGGGCAGCCCTACCGCATCGGCCACGAGCCGCTGTCGGTCCCGGCCACGCTGGAGGAACAGGTGGCGCATATCCCCGCGATCCAGCGCATGCGTGAACTCGTGCTGCTGGAGCGCTTCGCAGAGGCGCGCCGCGAGTGGTCGCACATGATCAACGACCTCTCGACCCAGGAGCAGGAGGCGGCGGCGCGCCTCTTTGCCGAGTGGGGCTGGCACGACCGGGCGATCTTCACCGTGGCGCGCGCCCGCAACTGGGGCGACATCGACCTGCGTTTCCCGCTCGCGTTCACCGACCTGATCCTCGACGGTGCCAGCAACCAGGACATCGACCCGGCCTGGGCCATGGCCATCGCGCGGCAGGAGAGCGCGTTCCTGCACGACGTGCGCTCCAGCGCCGGCGCCCTGGGCATCATGCAGATCATGCCCGCGACCGGGCGCTCCGTGGCCGGTGCCGCGGGCGTGCAGATCCGCAACGACAACGACATCCTGAATCCCGCCAACAACACCCGCCTGGGCACCTATTACCTGCGCCGCAACCTCGATGGCTTCGGCGGCCACAGCATGCTGTCCACCGCCGCCTACAACGCCGGTGCGCACCGGGTGCGCTCGTGGCTGCCCGAGGCGGGCCGGATCGATCCGGACATCTGGGCCGAACTGATCCCCTTCCACGAGACCCGCGACTACGTACAGAGGGTATTCGCCTACCGCATCATCTACGCGGTCCGGCTGGGACTCACGCCGCCATCCCTGAGCACACTGCTGTTCCCGGTCACCCCGCAGGACCAACTGGCCCAGGCCCGCGAGCAGCACCTGGCCGGCCTGGGAGCCCCCAGCCCGCTGCAGCTCGCCGGGCGGGACTTCTGCGACGCCCCCGGGTACACGTCGGAACGCTGTATCTAGCGGACCATGGAAGCCTGGATCGAAGCCGTCCGCCAGGCCATCGCGAACGCCACCGGCGAGGAATTTGCGCCCGCACGGAGTTCCGGGGTCGGAGGCGGATCGATCAGCCAGGGCTTCAGCCTGGCCGGTACCGACGGCCGCCGCTTCTTCGTGAAGAAGAACGATGCCCGGCGGCGGGCGATGTTCGAGGCCGAAGCCGCCGGCCTCGAGGAACTGGCCCAGTGCGACACCCTTCGGATTCCCCAAGTGATCGCCCTGGTCGATCACGGCGACGCCTGTTTCCTGGTACTGGAGCACCTCGACCTCGGCGGCCGTGCCGATGGCGCGGCGCTGGGCCGCGGCGTCGCGGCATTGCACGCGATCACCGGCCCGACGTTCGGCTGGAACAGGGACAACTTCATCGGCAGCACCCCGCAGCCGAACCCGCCCGGCACGGACTGGGTGGCCTTCTACCGGGAGCACCGCCTGGCCTTCCAGCGTCGGTTGGCCAGGGACAACGGTGCCGGCAAGGCGCTGCTGGACGCTGTCGCCCGGCTGGAGGCAGACCTCGAAGCCCTGCTCGGCGATCATCGCCCCAAGCCCTCCCTGCTCCACGGCGACCTCTGGAGCGGCAACTGGGGCTTCGTGGGCAATGGTGCCCCGACCCTGTTCGACCCGGCGGTGTATTACGGCGACCGCGAGGCGGACATCGCGATGATGGAACTGTTCGGCCACCCCGGCCGGGACTTCTTCGCGGCCTACACCGAGGTACAGCCCCTGGATGCCGGCTACCCGATGCGCCGCGAGCTCTACAACCTCTATCACATCCTCAACCACTTCAACCTGTTCGGCGGGGGCTACGCCTCCCAGGCCGAGCGCATGGCGCGCCGACTGCTGTCGGAACTGCACTGAGGCGCCTTCACCCCAGGGAGAAGGCAAGACTCGACCCCATCATCAGGGGCGCCCGTCGAAGCCCGCAAGCAGGAAATTTGGCGGCGCCGGTGCTAGGGTACGGTGCAGGACCGGGGCCTGCGCAGGCTGCGGCCTTCCCGTTCCCTCTCACCCCTTCACCCATCCGAGGTCGACATCATGGATTTCGCGGTCGTGCTTCATCCCGAGGTAGTCATCATCGCCATCGTGCTCGCCCTGATCGGTGCCCTGCTGGGCTTCGCGCTGGGCAAGGGCCTGCAGGCGAAACGCGGGGAGGAGGCCCTCGCGGCCGCGAACAGGAACCACGCCCGCTCCGTCGCGGACCTGGAGGCGGACAATGCCGACACCCTCTGGCGGACGCGCGAGGGCCACGCCGAGGAACTCAAGCGGCTGAAGAACGAGCACGCGCGCAGCCTCGAGTCGGCCCGCGAGGAACAGGCTGCGGAGATCGCGCGCATCAACGCCGAACACGCCGCGCTGGTGGACCGCCTGAACGAGACCAACAATGCGAACCTCCGCGAACTGCGAACCGAGCACGACGCAGCCGTGACGGCACTGCGCGAACAGCACGCCGCGGAGACCGGGGCGGTGCGGGAAGAAACCGAGCGCACGCTGCAGATGTTCCGGGAGGAACAGGCGCGTTCCACCGAGGCACTGCGGTCCGAACATCAGTTCAGCCTGCAGTCACTGCGAGACGACCACGGCCAGGCCGCTGCGGCATTGAAACGGCAGCAGGAAGAGATCCGAGAACGGCTCGAGAACGAACGCCAGCGCCAGCTCGAGGAACTGCGAACGCGCATCGCGGAACTGGACGCGGCCAAGGACCACCTGCGCGCGGAGAACAGAACGCTTCAGGACACGATCCGGGAACTCAACGACAGCATCAAGGAGGCCAAGCGCAACAACACCTTCTCGCTGTCCAAGTCCGGCGAGCGGCTGATCCGCGTGATCCGCAGCGTGCAGGACCTCGCACAGGAACTGGACGAGACCTCGCGCGCGGTCAGCGATGGCGAGTACTCGTTCTTCGACGCGATCAAGGACCAGCGCGACCGCGAGACCGTGATGAAGCTCACCGGCGGCGAGCGCCCGGCGGTGGACGGCCAGGAGATGCCGGAACGACCCTCGATCGACCCCGGCGACTCAGAGGGCCGTGAGGACGGGAAGAAGGGCTGACGCGCCCTACGACAAAGGCGGCTCGACAGCCGAGAGATCCCCGTGCACGTCGATGGCTCCGCTGCGCACCGCCAGCTGCACCAGCTCGGCGATGCCGCGGACTTCGAGCTTGCGCATCACGTTCGCGCGGTGAGCGTGCACCGTCTTCGGACTCAGATTGATCGCGGTCGCGATCTCGTTGACGGTACGCCCGCGCGCGAGCCAGACGAAGACCTCCACTTCCCGCGAGCTCAGGAGGCTGAGCGGGTTGCGATCCTTGCCCAGATGCGACAAGGCCATGCTCTGGGCCACCGCATTCCCCAGATAGCGCTGCCCCCCGGCCACCTTGCGCACGGCCGGCACCAATTCCTCGGGGGCGCCGCGCTTGGAGAGATACCCGAGTGCGCCCCGCTCCAGTGCCATGGTCGGAAAGGGCTCCGACTCATGCATGCTCAGCACGAGGATCCCCACCGTCGGCAGGATCCGGAGGAGCCGCGTAATCGCCTCGATGCCACTGATACCGGGCAGGGAGATGTCGAGGACGATCACGTCCGGCGTCAGGGCAGCCACGAGGCGGCAGGCCTCCTCGCTGGACGCGGCTTGCCCCACGACCTCGATCTGGCCGGTGGCCTGCAGCAATCCGCACAGGCCCGCCCGCACGATGGCGTGATCATCGACCAGCAACACGCGAATGGGGCCTTCATGCATCATCGTATGACCTCACCCTATCGGTAACGTGGCCCGCAGGCGCACACCGCCAGCGTCGCCCCTGATGACTTCGAAGTCGCCACCGAGGACCTCCACCCGCTCACGGGCGCCCAGCAGCCCGAGGCCATTCGAGCCGATAACGGGCCCCGGCTGGCCGCGCCCGTCGTCCTCTACATGCAGCGTTACCAGCGGAACCCCGCCGAAACGTCCGGAAACATCTGCCCGCCGCTGGGCCCGGATCCAGACATTCTGCGCCTGCGAGTGCTTGGATACATTCGTCAGGGCTTCCTGCAAAAGGCGATACAGGGTGATCGCCACGGTCCCCTCCAGATCGTTCAGAGCCGGATCGATATGCGCGTGTACCGTGATGCCCTGTACGTCCAGTCCCGTCTGCTGCGCGCATGCCTCCAGCGCGGCGACGAGACCGAGTTCATCGAGCGCGCGCGGGCGCAGGCGCCGCATCATTCCATGGGTGTCGTCATAAATTCTGCCGGCCATGTCCATGATCAACGCGGCATGGCGACCGACCGCTTCATCCGACCCCGGATGTTCCTGAGCGATCAACTGGGCGTAGACACGGATCGCCGTCAGCGCCTGACCGATGTCATCGTGCAACTCCAGCGCCAATCCCCTGCGCTCCTGCTCCTGCGCCTCGAGCATGCGCCGAACCATGAGCTTCATCTGCCCGTTCGTCAGTCGAAGCTGTTCCTCCGCGACCAGCCGGGCCGCGATCTGTTGGCGCAGATCCTCGTTCACTTGCGACAGGGCTTTGGTGCGGTCCCGGACACGCGCCTGGAGTTGCAATCGATGCTCTCGGGACCGCTCGAGGACCGCGGCCTCGGCAGATCCAGTGCGTTCCTGCAACCGCCGCAGCCGGAATAACAGGGTCAGCCCGGCCAGCGATGCCGCCAGCACTCCGAGATAGGGCCAGGGATTGAGGCTCGCGAACGTCACCTGGTGCGATGCTGCAACGCGAAACGGCTGCGAGGTGGCGTCGCCGGCACCGGACTCCTGCTCGAACCGCGGCAACAGCCTGCGTTCCAGCAGGGTCGCCACCCCTTCCCTAGAGAACAACACCGAATCCGTGTCGCGAGTGCCCCAGTCCCGGTGCACGGTGTACGACAGGGCCGGCGAAAGGACCGCCGCATCCTCCTGACCCTCCAGCCTTTCTGCCAATACGCCCAGGACCGCAACGAGTTCCGGGTCACGGGAAGTTCCGTAGAGTTCACAGGTCCCGGCGCGGCCGCCGGGGCACAACGGATAGACCAGCACGTAGCCCAGATCGCCGCCCGTGAAGTGGAACGCATCGGATGGCGTCACGCCGGGCCGCTGCAGGGAACGCAGCAGCGCGTACCGCATCTGCGGCACGGCGTCCATGTCGAGGCCCATCATCGACAGTGTGTCGTCCCGCTCCGGTTCCACCAGGAACGCAGGATAGTAGACCGCCTTTTCCGGAACGGGATGCCACTGCCGGTCGATGTCGTAATCGAAGCGTCGCAGTTGAAAATCAGGCCAGCCATCCGCCCGCATCCGTGACACGAAGGCCGCCCTCTCGTGCATTTCCAACCGCTGTGCCACACCAACCAGATGCAGGTGCGGGTACTGCTCCAGTATCTTACGCGCGTAGATTCTCGCTCCCGCCCCGAGGTCCTCCGGGGAAACCGCGTCGAGAGCGGCCGCAAGTCCCTTAATGACGGCGTCGTTCAAGTGTGCGTTTCTTGTCAGCTCGGATTCCAGCCCCCGGACATCCCGCTCCAGACGCAGCTTTGCCGCCCCCATGTCCCGGTGCACGGCAATCCAGAACAAGGCCAGTGAAGCCGCCAGCCAGACGAGCAGCAGCGCCTTCCAGGGAAGCAAGTTTGCCTTGACCAATGCCGCTTCGTCAGCACGCTCAGGAGCCTGGGTTGGCTCCTGCAGATCCCGGTCGACGATGGGCCGGGGTTCATTCACGGCGGTCCCCGCAACATTTCGTGCTCATCCAGCGCCCTCTCTCGCAAAAGATACACTACGCTTTGATCTTCATACCCATCCATCTCTATTTAGCATGAAAGTCACGGCCCCGTAGGTCGGGTTA
>NZ_REBW01000249.1 GCF_007692535.1 Thioalkalivibrio sp.
TTCCGGACGCCTTGAACGTGCCGTTTCAAGGGCCTCGCAGAGCATCCGGGTGCCCTCGGCGATGCGCGGGGTATGGCGCTGAATGAGCGAGGGCGGAATGAAGAAGAGGTTGCCCCGGCGCACCGCCGTGAGGTCTGTCCACTTCTGCCATGGCTGCAGCCAGTCGGGCCGGTCCTCGCCGGGTCCGCCACTTACAATGGCCTCCGGGTCGGCCGCCAGTATCGTCTCCTTGCCGGGACGTGGCACCAGGGTCTCCAGCTCTCCAAATACGTTACGTCCGCCGCAGAGGTGGATGACCTTGCCGATCAGGTGTGCGTCGTTCACGGTCATCAGCGGCTGGTCCCAGACCTGGTAGAAGACATCCACCGGGGGGCTGTCGGAATAGCGGACACGCAGCGCTTCGATCTCATCCTCGAAGTCTTTCGCGGCCCGCTCGGCCAGACCCTCGCTGCCCGAGAGTCGCCCAAGCCGGCGCAGGTCGTCGGCGATGCCCTGGAAGTCACTGGGTTCGCTGTAATAGACGTTCAGCCCGAGGCGCTCGAGCCGTTCCAGTTGTGCCTGGGGGCTGCCGCTGTCCCAGGCGATGACCAGATCGGGACGCGCGGCCAGGAGCCTCTCCAGGTCAAGCTGCGTGGCCGTGCCGATCCGAGGAATTTCCCGCGCTGCCGCCGGGAAGTCGGCGTGCGCGACGGTCGCGACGATGCGCTCTCCGGCTCCAACCGCGAACAGGAGTTCGGTGAGGTGGGGCGTCAGGCTGACGATGCGCTCCGCAGGCTCCGCCAGTTTTACCGTGCGGCCGCGATCATCGACCACGGCGATGCCGTGTTCCAAGGCGCCAGCCTGCGCGAAGGGCAGGCAAAGCCAGAGAGCGAACGCAGGCCACGATACGGACCGCCGGGCCCGGCGCGCGCCAGCGGGCACAGGCCCTGATTCTCCCGTTCCTGCCGTCATCCGGATTCCCGCACCCGCCGGCTCCGCCAGAACAGTTCGCCATCGCCGGCCTCCCGGGCCAGCACCCGTGCCATCACGAACAGCAGGTCCGAGAGACGGTTCAGGTATTGCCGGGTGGCCGCAGTCACTTCCTCCTCGCGCGCCAGGTGAACCAGGTGGCGCTCCGCGCGGCGGGTCACGGCGCGCGCGAGATGACACACGGTGGCCGCCTGGCCTCCCCCGGGAAGGATGAACTCCTGCAGCGGCGGCAGCCCGGCATTCATTTCCTCCAGGCGTTCTTCCAGCCATGCCACGCGCTCAGCCGGCAGCAGCGACTCGCCGGGAAGCGCCAGCTCGGCGCCGAGATCGAACAGGTCGTGCTGGATCTCCAGGAGCCACTTCGTTTGCGGCGCCGGGAGCACATTCGCAAGCAGCATGCCGAGCACACTGTTCAGTTCATCGACATCGCCCATGACCTCGATGCGCGCCGAGTCCTTGGGCAGCCGCGCGCCGGTCGCGAGCCCGGTGCTGCCGTCATCCCCGGTGCGGGTGGTGATGCGGGTGAGTCGGTTGCCCATTGCACGGTCTCCAATCGGGTGAACATCATTCGGAACAGGATCAGCGGGGAAGCCTGTGGTGAGACTCTTTCGCGCCCGGAGGGCGCTCCTACGACATCTCTCTTTCCGTAGGAGGCGAGCCCTCTCGCCGATAGCGGGGCCGGAGCGATCCTATTGTTGCTGATAGCGTACGGTCACGAAGGCGCCACGTCCGGGCTGGTTATAGTCGGCACCGGTGAAGTCCCGCACCGTCGCATAGTCACGGTCGAAGAGGTTGCGCACCGAGGCCTCCAGGGTCCACTGCGGGTCGATGGCATAGGCTGCCCGCAGATCGAGCGTGGCAAAGCCCGAGAGTCGGTCAGCGTTCGCCGTGTCGTTGAAGCTGCGCGCCTGCCCCAGCAGGCTGCCGCCGAGCGACCAGGCGCCAAGCACGCGATCCACGTCCACCCGCGCGCTGAAGGGCGAACGTCGCGGCAACTCGTTGCCGGTTGCCCGATCCTCGGCCTCGAGGGCGGTGAGGCTGGTGCGGCTCGACCAGTCCCCCGCCTGATAGCCGACCTCCACCTCCAGACCCCGAATCCGTGCCTCGTTGATGTTCTGCGGGGAGAAGGTCGTCATGTCGAAGGCAATCAGGTCGTCGATCTCGGTTTGGAACAGCGCGGCATCCAGGAACCAGGCGCCGCTGGCGTAGCGTGCGCCCACCTCGACGCTGCGCGACTCCTCCGGGTCCAGATCCGGATTGCTGAACCCCGGGAAGTAAAGGTCGTTGAAGCTCGGCGCATTGAAGGCCGTTCCGGCCGATGCGCGCACCCGCCACGCGTCGGAGAGTCGCCGTCCCCAGCCCAGTTGTCCGGTGGTCTTGCTGCCAAACTGCTCGTTGTCGTCGAGGCGCAGGCTCGCCTCCAGATCGTTATGCCCCAGCGCGCCCTGGAGGACGGAATAGACCCCGACGTTGTAGCGGGAGTCCTCGGCGAACGCCGTGCTGGCATCGACGTGGTCTTCATAGGCATCGACGCCCGCCACCCAGGACCAATCCGCGTGCACGCGGACCGTGTTCTGCCAGTCGATCAGGTCTCGGCGGGTGTCGAAATACGTGACCCGATCCGCGAGGGTGCCGCCCTCGAAGGAATCCAGTTCGTCCCGGGACTGGGCGATGGCCAGTTGGCTCTGCCAACGCGGGGTCACGAAACCGCGTACACCGCCGCGCAGGGCGGAATGCACATAATCGTTCTCGGCCGGCGAGTACGGGCCCACCACGGCAAAGGTGGCGGGATCGGTTTCGTCCGCGTCGAATTCGGTCGTCCCCCGGGAGTACAGGAGGTTGCCAAAGAGCTCGACGCCGTTATCCAGCCGATGCGACAGCGAGCCGGACAGGGACGTGTTGTCGTAGCCGTCGCGGTCGTCGTCCCCGACGCCGGTGAGCACGTCGATACCATCGGTATCGAAGCGGCTGGCCGAGACGCTGTAGCGGGTATCCCGCGTGCCGCCGGCCACGCCCGCACCGAACTCACGCGTGTTGAAGCTGCCACCGCCCACGAAGGCATTCACGCGCGGCGGTCCCTCGAGGCCCTTGCGGGTGAAGATCTGGATCACGCCGCCGATCGCATCCGACCCATAGATGCTGGTGCGGGGCCCGCGCACGATCTCGATGCGCTCGATTTCGGAAGGTGGCAGGTACTGCCAACTGGCCGATCCGGTGGTCGCCGAACCCATGCGCACGCCGTCGACCAGCAGCAGGGTGTGCCCAGAGTTGCTGCCACGCATGAAGACACTCGAGAGCTTGCCGAAGGGTCCGTTGTCGGCCACGCCGATCCCGGCGCGTCCGCGCAGCAGATCGGTGAACTGCTGGGGTTGCAGGCGTTCGATCTCCTCGCGTTCGATCACGGTGACCGAGGACAGGGCTTCGTCGACGGTTTGCGGGGCGCGCGTTGCCGTGACCACGATGGGGTCAAGGCGGTCACCGGCATCGACGGCAGCGGCCGCCAGCGCGGGTAGGAGAAAAAGACTCGAGGTCCCGAGACGTTGAAGAGTACTGAAATGCCGCATGGTTGCCCTCCGCAAGCCAAGGAGTGGCCGAGGCGGGCAGAGCATAGCGAACCGCGGCAGGCGATCGCGCCGGCCGGAATCCGCCAGACGGCCCACCGCAGTCTGGTTGTAACCCGACAGGCCGGTCTCCGGGCTTCAGGAACATCGAAGAAGGCTTCGATGCGGCGGGACGCCTTCCCACGCCTGCGGCGCAGTGGCATGTGTTCCGTCGAATCCCCGGACGTGCGACGTCCCGGGACTTCCTCTCACCGTTGCGGGGGCAGCGCAGGTTTCTCACCTGCTTCCCGTTTCATTCCGCGCCTGGCAGTACCGGGGCGGAACACCTGCAAGGTCATTGATACCGGCATGCAGCCGGCAGGTTTCGCGCCCTTTTCCATGGGCAGAGTGCGGACATTACTCCCTCGGGTTGTGGCTGGCAAGCTAAAGCTGGCGCCGGAAAGGCGGTTGCCCGCCGTCATTCAACGAGTGGGCTGGAAAGGTGCAGACCCCCGTAGGGTGGAAGGGCGAAGCGTCATTCACCGTGCAGCGCGGGTCGGAAGCCGAAACGTGGATGCGGCAGGCACCGGGCGCCCGGATGGCGGATGACCGCCTTCGGCCTCTTCCGCCCTACCGGTCAGGCTGTTGTTGCGAGGGGACTTTGCTAACCTACGCGGCCTCGGTTACCTCTGTCACTGCGAGCCGCTCATGACCATCTGCACCCGTTTCGCCCCGAGTCCCACCGGCTACCTGCACATCGGCGGCGCCCGGACCGCCTTGTTCTCGTGGCTTTACGCACGGCATCACGGCGGCGAATTCGTGCTGCGTATCGAGGACACCGACCTGGAACGGAGCACCGCGGAGTCGGTAAACGCGATCCTCGAGGGCATGAACTGGCTGGGCTTGTCCTACGACCGCGGACCCTTCTACCAGACCGAACATTTTCCCCGGTACCGCGAGGTGATCCAGCAGCTCCTTGTCTCCGGGGATGCCTATCACTGCTATTGCACCCGCGAAGAACTGGAGTCCATGCGCTCGGCACAGATGGAGCAAAAGGAGAAGCCGCGCTATGACGGCCGCTGCCGTCACCGCACTGAGCCCCGGGACGGCGTGCTGCCGGTGGTGCGCTTCCGCACGCCCGACGAGGGCGTGACCATCGTGGACGATATGGTTCGTGGCAAGGTGGCCGTTCAGAACAGCGAGCTGGATGACCTGATCATCGCCCGCTCCGACGGCACACCGACCTACAATCTGACCGTGGTCGTGGACGACATGGACATGGGCATCACCCACGTGATCCGCGGCGACGACCATCTCAACAACACCCCGCGCCAGATCAACATCCTGCGGGCGCTGGGTGCGGAGCCGCCACGCTACGGCCACCTGCCGATGATTCTTGGTCCCGATGGCACCAAGCTGTCCAAGCGCCACGGAGCGGTATCGGTGATGCAGTATCGGGACGAGGGGTTCCTTCCCGAGGCCTTGCTGAATTACCTGGTGCGCCTCGGCTGGTCCCATGGCGACCAGGAGATCTTCAGTCTCGACGAGCTGGTGCGGCTGTTCGACATCGGCGACGTCAACCAATCTGCCTCGGCGATCAACCCGGACAAGCTGCTGTGGCTGAACCAGCACTACATCAAGACCCTGGACCCGGACCGGGTGGCGCGCGAGTTGAGCTGGCATTTTGGCCAGATCGGGATCGATCCCTCGACGGGTCCTGAACCGTGCCAGGTCGTCCTTGCGCAGCGCGATCGCTGCCGGACCCTGCGCGAGATGGCGGAGGCAAGCGCGTATTTCTATCGCGAGTTCTCCGACTACGACGAAAAGGCGTTTCGCAAGAATCTGACCAAAGAGACTCTGCCCGTGCTGCAGGCGCTGCACGACGGTTTCAGGGCCCTCGGAGCCTGGGAGAAGGAGGCCGTGCACCAGGTCGTGTTGCGCACTGCCGAGCTTCTCGATCTGAAGATGGGCAAGGTGGCTCAACCGCTGCGCGTGGCGATCACCGGCAGTACCGCCTCACCGGCGATCGACGAAACGCTCGCGCTGGTCGGGCGGGATCGGGCCATCGCTAGGATCGAACGGGCGCAGGCCAAGATTTCCGCCGAAGCCGCTTGACAGGTTTCGGCCCCGTGGGTACATTGCGCGCTCGCCTTTCGGGGCCATAGCTCAGCTGGGAGAGCGCCTGCATGGCATGCAGGAGGTCGGCGGTTCGATCCCGCCTGGCTCCACCATAAGGTGAAGTGCGAGAGGACTATGCACAAGTTCGGGATGATTTCCCTGTACCTGGGCCTCGTGCTCTGTGCCATCGGCCTTGTCGGTGGCTTCGGGCTGATGTTTGCTGGTGGCGATGCCTGGGCCAAGCCCCTGATCGCCATGGTACCCATCGGGTTCCTGCTTGTTTTTAATGGAGTTGTAACGACCCTTCTGCACAGCCCCGGCAGTGGGTCCGAGCCGAAAGGTCCGCCCGAGTAGCACCGTAGTAAACGAGTAGCACCGCAGTAAAGACGCTGCCTCTGCGTCCCCATCGTCTAGAGGCCTAGGACACCGCCCTTTCACGGCGGCGACCGGGGTTCGAATCCCCGTGGGGACGCCATCTTTTCAAGCACTTAATGAATCTCTCCCAGCCTGTACGGAACCGGTACGGAACACATCGGGCCAAGACAGTTCTGTATGGCATGATTTCGTCGATTGTTCCGTACATCTCAACACAAGGTTGTCCGACCGGTCGGACGTTCCGCCGACGGTAAGTTGAGCGGATCTCATGGCGGGTGATTAAGCAGCCACAGGGTCGCCGCACGCCGGCCGAGTTTGTTGGAGCCGTGTTCTGCCGGCTCGGTGTCGGCGTCGCGGATCAGTTGGTCCCAGTAGGCGCGCAGCCCCTCGTTGTGTTGCTGTGCGAGGGCCACTAGTCCGTTGGTGATGGCACGCCAGAGGTGCATAAACTTGCCGCCATCTCAGACTGAAACGGCGGCGCGAAGGCCGCGGCCATGACGAGGGTCCGCTAGGCATTGCTGTCGCAAAGTCTGCTGAGCCCTTGCCACCAACTCTCCAGGGTGTCGGACTGTGTGGTCCGCAGCGGCTAGCCGATGGTGTGTAGAGAAAGCCTTCGCCGGTCTGAGTCGGAAACACTTGGCGGTGCTCTTTTTTAAACCCCGGACACGGGTTGTCCCCGGGGGTCCCCGGTGTGTCCCCGGTCGCCGGGCTGTCCCGAAACCTAGACGGGACAACGCGGTCCCCGGTGTCCCCGGTTGTCCCCGGCGTTTTTTCAATCTGCGAGATTTGCGGGATGGACGGCCGCAATCGATTGGATAGTCGTGGTGCTCTCGGTGTAGCCGGCTGGCGTCATAGGGCCGCCCACTGCCACTGACGGGTCGCGACCCTGA
>NZ_REBW01000236.1 GCF_007692535.1 Thioalkalivibrio sp.
TCTGGCGCCAGGTCATCGAGTATTTCGACGCCTACCTGATCGGCCTGACCGCCACCGCTCTTCTGGAGCGGATCAAGGTCGGGCGCGCGAAGGCGCCAAAGACCAGAAGAATGCGGGTTCAGGCATGAGTAATTTTCAACGTGACGGCTCGATCAGCAATTCCCATGTCGGACGGGCTTTCGAACAACGGGCGCGGAAGATCCTTGCGGATCATGGCCTCGCGCTGGAGTTGAACCACAAGGTTCCCTGTGGCCTGCGAAACCTTAAAAAGGATCATGCCTTCGATCTTGGCTCAGAGGACCCGAAAGTGATCGTCGAGTGCAAGTCGCAGACATGGACATCCGGCGGTAACGTTCCGAGCGCGAAGATGAAGAATTGGGCAGAGGCCATGTTTTATTTTCACATGGCACCCCCGGATTACCGAAAGATCTTCTTCGTTGAACGAAGCCAACGAGCGGGCCGCGAGGAAACCCTGCTGGGCTATTTTCGCCGCACACAAGCTCACATGATCCCCCATGATGTGGAGTTCTGGGAGCTTGACCGCGATAGTGACCGGTGCACGATCTTTAAGCATTAGTCGATGCAAGCAGGCGATCACGCCCTCGAGGAAACCCTCGGTCAGGGCCGACGTTTCATGGTCATGGCGTGTTCCGTTTGGCTGTCCAATTGACAGCCCGCAGCTGGTGCTGTCAGATACGAAATATGACAGCATTCGCCAGAGGGCCCGCGCCATGCCCACGATGACCGTGAGAAACCTGCCCGACGACGTCCATCGGCGGATCAAGCTCTATGCTGCCGAACACGGCATCAGCGCAGAGGCCGCCGCCCGCCGGCTTCTGGACGAAGCCACCCGTCCTGCCGACCGGCTCGGCGACGTTGTGGTCGCTTTTGCCAGCGCCAGAAAGGCTGATTTTCCCGACACACCACGCGACCGCTCACCGATCGACCCCGCGGATTTCTCGTGATCGTGCTCGACACGAACGTGATCTCGGAACCCATACGGCGCGCGCCGGACGGCGCTGTCGTCGAATGGTTGAACGGGCAAAAGGACACGGCACTGTTCACCACCAGCATCACGGTGATGGAACTGCGTTTTGGCCTGGCACGGCTGCCCGAGGGTAAACGCAAGGCCGATCTTTGGGCCGTTCTCGATTTCACCCTGTCGCGACTGGTCGGGCCGCGCATCCTGCCCTTTGACACTGCCGCCGCGATCGAGGCCGCCCGGATCGCCGCTCTGGCCGAAGCCGCGGGCACTCCGATGGGGCAGGCCGATGGCCAGATTGCCGCTATCGCCAGGACACACGGCTTCGCCGTTGCCACCCGCGATGCCGATCCCTTTCAACGCGCCGGTCTGACGGTCATCAATCCATGGAAAGCCGTATGAGCAGGGGTGCCGGGGGCGACGCTGCTTTGCGGCCATGGGTAGGTGCGAGATTGTGGAGCGTCTGGACAGGGTGCTCATGGTCGGCTTCCTTGAGGAGGCTATGAGGTGATGACGTCATGACGCTGCGGTCGAAGGCAGGGCAGACATGGGGCCTGCGCAAATGAAAGAACACTGGGAAAAGGTCCACACCTCGAAGCGGGAGGCCGATGTGAGCTGGTTCCAGGAACACGCGCGGCTGTCCCTGCAGTTGATCCGGGACTCCGGGGTTCCCACGGACGCCGCCATCATCGACGTGGGCGCAGGGGCCTCGCGCTTCGTCGACGACTGCCTGCGCGAGGGTTACCGCCACCTCAGCGTGCTGGACGTGTCCGCGGCGGCGCTGGCGACGGTGCGCGCGCGACTTGGCGAGCGGGCGGGCGAAGTGCATTGGCTGGAGGCCAACGTGCTCGATGCCGCTCTGCCCGCCCACGCCTATGACGTCTGGCACGATCGGGCGGTGTTCCACTTCCTGACCGACCCCTCGGATCGCCAAGCCTACGTGCAGCAGGTGCTGCGCGCGGTGAAGCCGGGGGGCCTGGTGATCGTCGCCACCTTCGCCGAGGACGGACCAACCCTGTGCAGCGGGCTGCCGGTGATGCGCTACAGCCCATCGGCCCTCCACGCCGAGTTCGGCGCCGCTTTTCAGCTCCTCGGCCACCGGCGGGAGACGCACCAGACACCCACTGGGAAGGA
Source organism: Thioalkalivibrio sp. (assembly GCF_007692535.1). GTDB lineage: Bacteria > Pseudomonadota > Gammaproteobacteria > Ectothiorhodospirales > Ectothiorhodospiraceae > Thioalkalivibrio. The sequence goes on from NZ_REBW01000236.1 coordinate 2,117, forward strand.
GCAACCGTTCGTGTACTGCCTCTGGCGCACGAACCCTGGTGCGCTGGAGGCGAGTCCGGAGGACTGACGGTTCGCACCAGGGTCGCGCAACCGGCACGCGGCTCCTGTCCCGTGAGTACCGCCCGGATACGGCGGGCCGACGGAGCGTTCAGTTGTCGAGGGCGCCCTGCTCGACCCATCTGCGCAGCAGTGCGATCTCGGAGTCCGGAATTCGGTCGCGGCCATGGGGCATCGCGATGGACGGGTGGGCACGGCCCTCGACCAGTTGGTTCAGAACGCTGTTCAGGGGCTCGCCGGGCTCAATGATGGGACCAAAGCGGGTGCCCTGCATCAGCGATGCATAGCTGGTCATTTCCAGGCCGCTTGCTTCATATCCGGGCTCTCCCGGCTGGTGACACTCCAGGCAGCGTTTCTCGATGATCGGCTGTATCTGGGCGCTGTAGCTCACCGTCCTTTCTCCGCAACCCACGAGGGTGGTGCCGGCCAGGGTCAGGCCGGCGAGTGCCAACGCTGCACCGAGAAGCCGGTTCATCGATGGTCCTTCCTTCTTTTCCATGGAATCTCTCCTCTGTGCGTCATTACCTACCGCCTAACCGCCCTCGTGGCAGTTGCCGCAGTTGCGCCGTACGCCGAAAGCCTTCTCGCCGTCATGGCAGCCGAAGCAGAATTGATCGCTGCGGTGGTCGCCAAACGAGATCCGCGCCGACCGGCTCACGTCGAACACGCTCATGTGGCAGCTGGAGCAGCGCATGCCCGCCTCGTAGTGTGAGGTGCCGGAGAAAGTGACCACTCCCTCGTCCTCGGGGGCGAATTCAACGCTCAGCCCGGGTGGCACCGCCTGGGCGAGTCCGATCAATCCCACCGAGACGAGCAGCGCGAGTATCAGGAAAGGAATCTTCATCACTTTCTCCCTCGGTCTCAGGCGGGCCGTTGCGCCGCCCGTCGGCTGATGCCGGCGATGACTGGCATCGCCACGATCATCGCGGCGAGCAGCACCAGCACCCAGGTCGGGAAATAGAACGTCGCATAGACCTCCCAGCCGACCTGTCGGAGCACGTCGCTGAGGAAGGTCGGGGCGCCGTGGAGATGGCCGCCCAGCGTGCCGGTAATGGTGAGCAGGCCGGTTCCCAGGGCGCCCAGGCCCAGCATGATCAGGCGATTGACGACGCCGTCCCAGACCCTCTCGCCGACCCACCAGCGCAGGAAGAGAACGGAGGCCCAGTAGAACATGGACCATGTGGCAGCCATCATGTGGTTGCGTCCCAGCGGCGTGGTCTGCAGCGTATCCGGCGGCCAAACCATCAGGCCCAGCACATAGGCGATCAGGCCCGAGATCACGCCCAATAACAGGAACGGCACCAGTACCCGATCGAAGGCGCGGGCCAGTGGGCCGTCGGAAAGCGCCCGGACGATCAGGATCACGGATCCGGCGGTCCAGAAGGCCACCGGGAAATGCACCATCAACGCATGATAGGGTCCCATCGCCTCAGCCCTCCCTTCGTCCGAGTACCAGGCTGATCGACAGGACAAAGCTCACGATCAGCAGGGTGCCGGCGATCAGGCTCAACCACCACTGCCGGCGGATTTCCCGCTCGAATTCGATCTCCACGCCGTATTGCGCCAGCTGTGCCGGCTTGTGCCGGAACTTCACCGGAACACCGTCGGCAATGTACTTGGCGCCGGCGTGGATCTCGCTGGTGAGTCTTGGCCAGTCGACCTGACCCGGATAGAAAAGGGTCACCTCGTGGACGGCGACCCGATCCCAGTCCGGCGTGTCTCCAGAGAAGCGGGCCGCGACGAGGTCGGCCTCCCTTCCCAGCCCGATCTGCAAAGGCATGGAGACGTAATGCCAGCGGCTCGCTTTCGCGTCGCGATGCACTGCCAGAGCGATGTCGTAGACCCCCTGGTCGTGAAGAATCTTGTCCTCCAGGGGGTATCCCGTGTCCAGGCTGCGCTCGAGAGTCACGTCCCAGTAGCCGTCGGCCCATCGACCCTCGCCCTGCACGCGGATCGCGGCCCGCGAACCGCTCGGCTCCCGCAGAACATGGCCCGGAAGCACGTCACCCTCCTGCCACTCCTGCTCCGAATCGAACGCGACCGCCGATGCCTCCGCAAGGTAGTAAAGCCCGTCCATGTCGGCACGGTCAGCCGAGACCTCCTCCCAGCGCAGTGCCCGCACGCCGGTCGCGTCCGGGTCGAACATGAACCGGGGTTCCCCGGCAGCGCCGTCCCAGTTGCTGGCGAACGGCCCGTCGCCGGAGTCATAGAGGCGGTACCAGGCGATGTGCTGATCGTCGGACCAACCGATCGGGTTCGACAGCTGCGCGCGCCAATGCCAGAGGTCAAGGAAGTAGCCCGCTTCCCTTTGGGCGGCGAGGGTTTCCGCGTCGACGAACGAGTACCAGTCGTCGGCATCCAGCCGCGTGGCCGGTAGATATTTGCGCCGGTAGGCCAGATCCTCGTCCGTCTCCGCTTCGCTGTCCGTGAAGTCGCGCATCCCGGTGCCGACGGTGATGTAGCCCCCGTAGCGTTGAAACTCCGGCACGCTGCCGTCGTCGACCATCATGCTCAGACGATCCTCGTAGATACCGTCCGGTTCGGGTCCGACGGGTGCGCGAATCTCCCGCACCCAGTTCCCGTCGGAGTAGCGCAGCAGATCGGCATGAAGATGCGGTCGTTCCGCCGGCCAGCGGTAGCGGAACAGGATCCGCTGTCCGTCATAGGCAACCTGCAGCTGCAGCGGCATGGTCAGCTCGCTCGGAATCCAGATATGCCGATCCGGATCGTTGCGAACCACACCGCTGCCATGGGTGATCAACGCAAGAAACAGGGCCGCAATGAAGAGCGTGGTGACAATGAGCAGGGCCGACTGACGCTTGAGCATTTTCCTCCTCCTTGGAGCCTTGGGCACGCTCATTTCATGTCGATCGCAATCCCTCTGGCGCAGCTGCCCAAAAGGCATAGTAGAGGGGGCTGCCATGAGGATCTCACGGTCGCGTTGACGCCAGCGGTATCGACTGTGAGGCAATCGGCCTGCCGTTCATGAATTCCACCGCCTTGCTCGATCATGCGGGGGGCGTCAATTTCTGTCTGATCAAGCCTGGGGCTGCGGCTCACACCCGCCCCAGCGAAAACGCTACCCTTCCTGCCTGGTCCTGCGTGTGCCGCCTGTAACCATTCGACACCCGTTGATGGCCCGATGGGTATTTCGGATATTCCCCTTAAAAGACTAGCAGGGTTCTGATATTCCGCGATATCTCTTGATACGTAGCCCCATCGGGTTAGCGCCTCTACCCAAGATTGGGTCGGACCGACAGCTGAGCCGTTGCGGCCGTCCATCGAAAAGAGCGCGTCGGGGCGCAGGGCGGGTCAGCGCGCTGTCGGGGGGCTTGCGCAAAAAAAAAGCGCCGTGTGGGTCAAGGCAACGATCGCGCGCGCCCACTTGACCGGCGTCAAGACGCCCAAGACGGAAGCGAACCAGCCTATCTCTTCAATTCGAGATCGGGGGGGGGCCTGAGATGCGCAGGTTACACCGCTCCACCGCCACCTGCGACCCTATGTCACCAAGGGTGCCGGGTTCGAGTTCTACGGAAAACTGCAGAATTCCATCCCGAGCGGTGACCTCGACCAGGTCACGGACGCGACCGCGGTCGGACTGCCGGGCAAGGCCAAGATCTTCTTCCGGCCCTATGCCGTTGCGGTCGAGCAGCCCGATGCGAACTACGACCTCTGGTTCTGCACCGGGCGTGTGCTCGAGCATTGGCATTCCGGCACGATGACCCGAAGGGTTCCGGAGTTGCACCGGGCGGTTCCCGCGGCAGTCCTGTGGATGCATCCCGAGGACGCGGCGGAACGCGATCTGCAGCGTAACGATCTGGCCTGGATCGAGTCCCGGCGCGGCAGGGTGCAGATCCGGATCGAGACCGGCGGACGCAACACCATGCCCAAGGGTACGGTCTACGCGCCATTCTTCGACGAGGGTGTCTTCATCAACAAGGTGGCCATCGACGCTGCCTGTCCGATCTCCAAGGAGCCGGATTTCAAGAAATGTGCGGTCAAGGTGGTCAAGGCCTGAGGGCCGACGACTTCCGGGGCGAATCATGTCGACAGCAGCAGGCAAGGGGCGGCGGGCGTTCCTGATCCGGCTGGCCCAGGGCGCGAGTCTCGCGGCCGCAGCCGGCCTGGTCTGGACCTACGTGCTGCGCAATCAGGCCCGGGCGACCCCGTTCGCCCTGCGGCCTCCTGGTGCGCGCGACGAGGCCGACTTCAACGCGCTGTGCATCAAGTGCGGCCAGTGCGTGAATGCCTGTCCCTACGACACCCTGCGTCTCGCGACGGCCTGGGAGCCCCGCCCGATCGGTTCGCCGTATTTCCTGCCGCGGGAAAACCCCTGCCTGATGTGTCCGGACATCCCCTGTCGGGCGGCCTGCCCCACCGGGGCCCTGGGCCGGGAGATGGAGCGCATCGAGGATGCCCGCATGGGGCTGGCGGTGATCGATACCGAGAATTGCCTGTCCTGGCAGGGACTGCGCTGCGAGGTCTGCTTCCTGGCCTGTCCGGCCAGAGGCAAGGCCATCTCCACGGAGCGTCGACTCGCGCCGGATGGCGGTTACGTTCAGATGGTTCCTTGGGTGCACTCGGAGCACTGCACCGGCTGCGGTCGAATCCGTTCGCAACGCCTGAGGGGTCGTCGCGTCAGGGATTCCGGGGAACTCG
>NZ_REBW01000145.1 GCF_007692535.1 Thioalkalivibrio sp.
GCTGACCCCGTAACAGCGAGGATACCGCAGCGAGAGTGTTCACTTGGCCGATTGCCTCGCCCAGCGTTTGCTGAATCACGCTGGGGTCCAGAGCTTCCGGCTGACCTTTCGGCGTCATCTTCTCGATCATGGCCGGCTTCGCCTGCGTGATAAGTTGCATCTTCATGGCCCCGGAGCCATGGTTGATCGGCCCCGATCGACGCAGGTTGCAGTTGAGACGGCTCGGATCGATACGCAAGGAGACGAAATGCGAGATTTTTCCAGGCGGGAGCTTGCGCAGCGGGGTAGGGCGGCGCGCAAGCAGGTGGGGCGCCGTTCGCACGCTGACTGCCCACTGGCGAAACACCGCGCCGATGCGCTTTCGATCCTGGCCGAGCAGGACGCGACCCGGATACCGGAACTTCTCGGCCTGCGCTACGCCCGAATGTCAGTCTCACCGTTCACCTTTCTCAGGGGCTCGGCGGCGGTGATGGCGGCCGACCTCTCGCGCACTCCGACAACCCCCATCCTTACCCAGCTGTGCGGTGATGCACATCTTCTCAACGTCGAAACCTTCGCTACTCCGGAGCGGCGGCTCGTATTCGATATTACCGACTTCGACGAAACGATTCGTGGGCCCTTCGAGTGGGACCTGAAGCGCATGGCCACTTCGCTGGTGGTGGCCGCCCGGGAGCGCGGTTTCGCCGCCGGCGTTGGCGACGAGGCCGTGTATGCCTGCCTCGCGCGCTACCGGCGCAGCCTGCGCGAACATCGCGATGCTGACCTCCTCGATGTGTGGTACTCGAGTGTCGGCGAACGCGACGTACTGTCGGTGCTCGGCGATCGGGTCGTTGACACGGAGCTTGCAACCGCCTTGACCAGCGCTACGGACGAAGTTTTCGCAAAGGCACGCCGGCGCAACAGCAAGCGCGCGGCCCGCAGACTGACCGAGAACGTCGACGGCCGCCTGTTCATGCGCGAAAACCCACCTGTGCTCTCCCGCGAAGCGCTCCCGCAGGATCGACAGGCACTCGCCACCCGTTTCCTCGAAAGCTATTCCGCGAGCCTGCCAGCACATCGGCGCGGGCTCCTGGAGCGCTTCGAGGTGGTGGACGCGGCGCGCCGCGTGGTCGGCGTGGGCAGCGTCGGCACCCGCTGCTACGTCATCCTGCTGCACGGCCGGGATGAGCTCGATCCCCTGGTACTGCAACTGAAGGAGGCGGGTCCGTCGGTACTCGAACCCTACGTTGCGTCGCCCGCACCCCGACCCCATGGCCGTCGTGTCGTCGAGGGGCAGCGCACGATGCAGACCGTCAGCGACATTTTTCTCGGATGGTTGCGGGCGGTCGGGCCCGATGGTGTTGAGCGCGACTTCTACGTGCGGCAGTTCCGCGACATGAAAGGCAGCGTCGACATCGAGGATCTTGATGCCACTGGCCTGGTCGCTTACGCCAAGCTGTGCGGCCACCTTCTGGCCGACGCCCACGCGCGCGGCGGCCACTCCGCAGAATTGGCCGGCTACCTCGGTAAGAGCGACGGCTTCATCGAGGCGCTGAGCCGCTTCGCCCGGGCCTACGCCGACGTGACCGAGCAGGACCACGCGCGCCTGCTCGCCGCCATCCGCACTGGACGGGTACCAAGTGAGTCGCAGTAATAAGTGGCGCGCGCGACGGCGCATTGAATGTCTCCTCGATGGCCCAGCGCCGGTGTTGCGTAGTGTCGCGATGCTGGCGCTTTGCCTGTTTTTCCCCGGCGGGGTCGCGGCGGAATCCGTCGATGGCGTCTGGCCGCGCGGGCATTACCCGCTACCCCAATACAGCGATCTGATCGGTGAGATATATGTTGTACCGGTCCGCGAGGACGAGACGCTGGTGGATATCGCCCGCGAGCACAACGTGGGTTTCGAGGAGATCCGGATCGCGAACCCCAACGTGAGCATCTGGGCGCCAAGACCGGGAACGGAGGTCCTGATCCCAGCCCGCCACATCCTGCCGGACACCCCCCGCGAAGGCATCGTGATCAACCTGTCCGAGATGCGGCTCTACTACTACTCGAGCCCCGAGGTGGTGGAGACCTACCCCATCAGCGTCGGGCGCGAAGAGTTCGCCACGCCCGTAGGGGTCACACGGACTACGGTCAGAGTGCGCGACCCTTCCTGGACCCCGCCGCGCTCCGTGCGCGAGGAGGCCGCGGCCCGCGGCGAGCCGCCGCCCGAAGTCGTTCCCGCTGGACCGGACAACCCGCTGGGCCGGCACGCGATCCTGTTGGACCTGCCCAGCTACCTGATCCACGGCACCAACCAGCCTGATGGCGTCGGCATGCGGGTCAGCCGCGGCTGTATCCGCATGTTCCCCGAGGACATCGAGTCGTTGTTCGACCGCGTGCCTCCCGGCACCCGGGTCAACATCATCGATCAGCCATTCAAGGCGGGTTGGTCCGAGGACAACGTGCTGTACGTCCAATCCTTCCCGCAACTGGAGGAGAACGTGGGAAGCTTCGAGCCGGTCCGCAATGCCCTCGACGTCGTGGCGCTTGTCGCCTTCGATGACAACTTGAACCCCGTCGCGTACAGACGTCTGCGCCAGTTGGTCGAAAACCCCAACGGGCTTGCGGTACCGCTGCGGGGCCCGATCCGCCAGAGCCTCCCCGTCCCGGACTGAGGTCGTGCAAGAGCCCCCGGTCGCCCGCTACGGCTGTCTCCCGTGGGCTACTTCTGCATCGTGCGACGGAACATGCGGTTCATCTCTTCGCGGTTCTGCTCCGAAATCCGTTTGGCCTCGGCGGCGTCCTGCTTCGCCTCGTCCGCGGTGTTCATAGCCTCGTTCGCAGTGCCCTGGGCCTGGTTCGCGGTGCCCTGGGCCTGGTTGGCGAGGGCCCTGGCCTCTGTCGCCTCTGCCTGTGCGGCCTCGGCCTTGAGGCGGACTTCTTCCAGCGCTTTGGTGGAGGCGCAGCCGCTCAATATGGCCAGCGAGGCGGCAACTGCAGTGAGCTTCAGGACGGTGCTCTTCGCGTTCATGGTCGATTTTTTCCTTGGGTGGTTCCGGAACAGACGTGTGAGAAATCTCATGGATCCCGGCCGCACAGACCATCACGGCGCGGTTGGCTGGATCCGCTCATGCGGGTTGCCACAGCCTGCCTTAGCGTAGCCGGACCCTGCCAGACACGCCAGTAGTGGACCGTATCGCAGGAGTGCTTACTGGATCACCACCCGCGTGCCAATGCCGACCAGTTCCGCTAGGCGCTCGATCTGCTCATTGCTGACCGCGACGCAGCCCTCGGTCCAGTGGAAGCGGCTATGGACGTCGGGGTTGCCGCGGCCGATCCCGTGGATGCCAATCGCGCCGCCTAATACGGTGTTCTGGGGCGGATGGCCGTGCCGCCGGTAATAGGCGTGATAGGCCTCGTAGTCCTGCTCGGTGAAGATCCCCGACTCCAGTGCCATCCGGGCATGTACGGGCGTCGGGTAGTCGATCCCGATGAAGATGTGCCACCGGCTCTCGTGGTTGAACCGGTTCACGCGGAATTCACCGAGCGGCGTCACGTTATCTCCGCGAAGGCGTGCCGGCTTCGCACCGCCGCGCCCCAGCGAGATCGGAAAGAAACGCTCGATCTCTGTGTTGCCGCGATAGACGATCAGCGTTGCCGCCTGGTCGTCTACCAGGACCCAGACCTCGCCGGCATATCGGGGCGTCTGCGCATTGGCACGGCTGCCCCTCCCGTTCAACAGCGCGAGGGGGGCGGCCAGCGTCATGAGAGCGAAACGGCGTCGGGACGGGGATTTCATCGCATGCTCGAAGCGTGAACGGGGAAAGGATGTCGGCGGATACCGTTATAGCGCAGCCGGGCTCTCGGATCACCCGTACGGCCGTAGGCCCGCACGTCTTGGACAGGCGGGAAAAGCGTGTTTATGCTGCCTACACTCCAGGCACGGTGTCCTGCCTCCCGATTGCCTTCAGGCCGCGAACTCATCGTGTAGACTCGGGTCACTCATTCCAGAGCGGTCTTTCCGCAGTAATCACCCATGAGAGAACAAAGCGCACCAGAAATTCGTCCGATTCCGTTAGGGCCCTCGACCCGTCCGTGCTACGACCGGATACCTGCCTATTCGGAACGGAGGCCTGCGGGGCTGCCACGTTCACCGCGGACAACGACTTCATTCCAAAGCCGTGGCCCGGCACAACGGTTTGGCGCGAGTGCCAGATGGCTCTCGACAACCGGGGGTCGGCCATGAGCGCGATACCCGAGGCCTACTGGGAGATGATTGCGCCGCTGATCGAACGGGCGCGGGTCCTTCTCGAGGACGGGGAGAGCCTGCTCCCCATCGCCTTCGTCGGGTCGCCCGAGAAGCGAACGATAGGCACCGTTGTGCTCAGCACCGCTGATGGAGATGTCCAGGGCAAGTCCGTCGAACAGGTGCGCCGCGCAGCATACCGGGAGGATGCGGACTTCGTCTTCACGATCATGGAGGCTTGGGGGCTGCCGCCGGACAAGGTGGGCAAGTACCAGGCCATCCTGGATCGGTACGGATCCATCGAGGCGTCACCCTACGCTGTGGACCTCGTTTCATTCGCGTTGGAAACGCGCGATGGGTCCTGGGTCGCGCAGGTCCAGGTGCAGCCGAAGGGAATTTCGAAGCGGAAGAAAACCTTCGGGGAACCGCGCTTCAGGCTTTTCCCCGAGTCCGGGGGCGGGTTCGCGCAATTGTTGCCCCAGCGAGTGGAGCGCAGCGATGGCGGCGGCGCCATGCATTGATGCCAATAAGGAGTCCATCCGCCCGCACGGACCTGCCGATTGTCCCGACTGACATCCCGCATCTCGCGCCGACAGGAGTGGTGGCGTCAGGTGTCACATTCCAGTACGGCGTACCGCGCCTACGAACAGAGTGAACGTCTGGCCTTGCGCGCGATGATCGCGGCCGGTTGCGGGTGCTCATACCGGTGAGGACAGACTGTCGGCCGTCGAAAAGGTGGTTCGGGTTGCTGATGCGCCTACGGGTGAGCCGCAACCGCCTAAACGTTGGAGGGAGTCAGGGGGAGCAGGTCTTCTTCAAACTCCAGACTTTCAAGTACGGTCTGTGCATTGGGCCAGAAGGCTTTTGCCATTTCGGCAGGATAGAGTAGTAGAACCTCGACCGCCTGGCCTGACGTTTCTCCTAGCAAAATGTAGCCGGACGTTTTCAGCTCACTGCTGAAGCTGATGACGGTTTCCACCCAGGGGTAAGGGAATTGTTCTGACCCGCCTGACTCGATTTCATTGACTGCCCAACCGGCGTTTTCGATCAGGCCATTGGGGCCAGTCACCCTGGATTCCTGCTCGGCGGCTGATGTCGCCCCCGCCGGTAAAAAGACACGGACTTTGGCATCATCCAGGGCATTGCCCTGGGGCAAAAAGGTAAAGGAGAAGCTGCAGCCCTCGCTGCCACAGCCATCGTCAACCGCCATCGTACCTGGATATTGTGCCCTGAGGGGATATCGGTAGGCTGTGCCATCGTAGGTTTGCAGAGCGCCCAAGTCAGTGGGGCTCATGGGTTCCGCGGCGGCGGTAACCTCCGCTGGGGGACCTTGGAATGCCGGCTCTGTATCCGGGGCCGGAGGGCCACAGGCCGTGGTGGCAACGAGCGTAATGCTCGTGAGCAGAACCAGAAAACAGGAGTTTTTGATGGTGTCCAATCGGAATCCTTCTGGCTATCTGATGATCACGAATCCGCTGTAGGCAAGGAAGATCGCATTGACCGCAGCGAAACCGCCAAAATCTTGCGCCTGCAAGGCAGGCTCCTACAAGGGCAAGGACCCGTGGGAGCGCGCCTTGCGCGCGAAGGGGTCCTCTGCGGAGCTTCCGTGATAATCAGGTCTGAATATGATGTTTCCTTAGAATGCGCATATGAAGTGGATCCGAAGATCTGCAGCGGGCTGGAGGCCTGACAGGCCGGCTGAAGCCTTGCCAGACGCACCCAGCCCTTCACTTGATGCACTCAGGCATCCGGGAATGCATGCGCGGCCCAGTAGGACGTCAGCCGGCCCGCATTTCTCTGTCAGTAGGTCAGCATCGGTTCCAGTTTGGCGGCTTGGTCAACCCATTTCTTTACCTGCGTTTCCGATGGCGGCGAGCGGACCAGTTTCTTCTCCGCGTTGATCTCGAGCATGCGCTTGGAGAGGTTCACGGGATTCCGCCGCCGCAGCTGCTTGACCGTGTTGCAATTCGCGGCCTCCAGCAGTTCGGAGTATTCCTCCCCAACACCGGAGATGCGCATCAGGTCCGCCATGTTTACCCACTTGAGCAGGCGCACGGAGCTCACTCCGCAGCGTTCAGCGACCACTTTCCTCCCTCTGGCCGAAGCCGCTTGGGCGAGCAGGTCACCGGTGGTCTTGATGCCTGCGTTGGCGAGCTTTTCCGCCCGCGCCTTGCCGATACCCTCGATCTCTTCAATTTTGTAGTTCATTCCTATATTTTCCTCTCCAGCACCCAACGTGCACGGCGAAGAATGTGTCGGAGAGCCGAATTTTGCAACCCCTCGATTATATCGCCGTCACCGTTGAACGAGGCAGGGGAGTTTCGGGAACGGGTCCGCTGTGACGTGCTGAGTCCGATGGCCGCCGCAACCGCAAGTGGTGATGGGCCATGGAGATCCTTAGTACCGTAGGTCATTGCCGTGTCGATTGGGCTTTCCCGGAGGCCGGTCACGAATAACCGACAACTGCGGTTGATTCTATGAGTCTGCGGAAAGTCCTTGCTTACACGCTAACCTTCACCTGATTAGCACGAATCCTCCGCAGGCCGGGAACATCGCATTGACCGCAGCGAAACCGCCAAAACCTTCGCCTGCAAGGCAGGCTCCT
>NZ_REBW01000253.1 GCF_007692535.1 Thioalkalivibrio sp.
TAACCGCCCCGATCACCGACTCCCGTCACGCACAATCTCCGCGAAGCGCCGCAGCAGCAACCGGCTCTCGGGCGCCGGCCGCACGGCTGCCTTGAGGGCATCGACCGAGCGTGACTGTTCACCCAGAATCTCGCGGTAATATTCCACGAAATGCGGAATGATCCGCTCGTCGAATTCCGGGTGGAACTGCACGCCCCAGGCGCGCGGTCCGTAGGCGAAACCCTGGTGCGGCTCCATCTCGCTGGTGCCCAGCAGCGTGGCTCCGGTCGGCAGTGCGCGCACCGACTGCCGGTGACTCAGCTGCGCCCACAGGCGCGTCGGCAATACCGAGAACAGGGGATCATCCGCGGCGGCCTCTGCCATCGTGACCTCCACCGTGCCGACCTCCACGCCCCGCGGGTTGTAGTCCACCTCGCCGCCCAGCGCGTGGGCCAGCAGCTGGTGACCGAAGCAGATCCCGAGTACCGGAACCTCCCGATTCAGCGCTTCCGCGAGCCAGTCCGCCGCACGCAGCATCCAGTCCGCACGTTCGGTGACCATCGAACCGGAGCCGGTGATCGCGATGCCTGCGACCGATCCGGGGTGGGGCAGGGCGCGCGCTCCGCCGGCGTCCAGCACACGAACCGCATCCGCCGGCCAGCCCATGCCGACGGCGATCCAGTCCTCGTAGTCGCCGTGAATCGACGCGAGCGACGGGATCTTGCGGCCTGTCTTCAGGATCACCAGCGGCTTGCGGTCACTCATCCTCGGAATGCCTCCTTCGACGCCAGCCATAGGATCTCTTCCGGCGTGTTCTCGCGCCCGAGGACCTCGTTACGGTGCGGGAATCGGCCGAAGCGCCGGATGATCCCCCGGTGGTGTTCGGCCCAGCGCAGGCTGTCGACGAGCCCTGCATCACGGTACAACTGCACCGAACGATCCTGATCGGCGAGCGCTTCGCTGTGCATCAACGGGAGGTAGAGGAAGGCCTTGCCGGCGGCGTCCAGTTCCCGGTCCCACCCCTGATCAATCGCTGCGGCTGCCACCTCACGGGATCGTGCCTCGGTGGCGAAGCTCCTCGCCTGACCGCGAAACATGTTCAGCGGAAACTGGTCCAGCACGATCACCAGCGCCAGCGCGCCCTCGGGCGTGTCTTGCCAGCCCTCCAGTTCCCCCCTCGCCGCAGCCTGCCAGGCCGCGAGAAAACGCTCCCGCAGCTTGGCGTCGAACTCGGGCGTGGACCGAAACCAGAACGGCCGCACGTCCCCGGAAAACCAGAACTCCAGTATCTCCTCAGGACACACAGGCATTGCCATCTCCGGGGGTCGGACCAAGCTATGTTGTTGAAAAAACGATAATATAGCCCACTTTTCGGTGCTTTTTCAGCCCTTGGAAGGCCCTTTTCGGGGTCAAAAACGCCCACCGAAGCGCAACGGACTGCGGTTGCCCGGTTGTGTCAGTCACTGGCCGGGCGTACGCGGGCTTCGCCAGTCCGGCGATCGATGGTGATGTCGATCTCGCAGTATTCCGTGTTTTCGTTCTCCGGCGTGGGATCGTCAGCGCAGGCGCAGCCTCCGAGGATGCTTGCGAAGAAGATTCCGGTTCGGAGTTGGATGGTGCCGGATGTCTCCGCTCGGAGGTTCGCCGGGGTCGGACCAAGGCAAGATCATGATTATGATACGAAATAGCTGAAATTTCGGGCCTGAAAAACCTTTGGAGGTGCCATTTTAGGCGCCAAAATGGCGTTCCAAGGAGCATTGTGCCGGTTCGGGCCATGGTCTGCGTGAGTAGACCCCTGTTCTCCTTAAAACACCGTTTTTGGGGCCGAAAACGGCCTGATAAGGTGCCGATTGACGGTGTTTTTGGGGTTGTTGTTCCATGTTTTCAAGCAGTTGACTTGGTCCGACCCCCTTGCCTCCTTGGGTGGGGAACCTTCGTCCGGGGGCGGGCTCTGAACGGGGGATAGGGCCGGGTGCGGCCATCGGAGATCACGCCCAATGCACAGGGAGCCAGATTCCCGCATGGCTGCAGACCAGCGAACAGGCTGTCCTGAATGCCTGTTGGGCGCCCGGCCGATCACGCCCGGGCCGCGCACGGCAGCTGCTTGCCTCCAGGCCATCCCTGTTCGAACGGGGGAGACGGCTCTCGCGACGCTGGCTCGTCCAACCGATCCCATAGTCCTCCGTGAACGCCGGGGAATGCGTCCATGACGCGGCCGGCTCCCCGTGCGCCGCAACTGGTCTGGTTCAAGCGCGACCTCCGCGTACAGGATCACCTTCCCCTGGTCGCGGCCGCCGAGCGCGGGCCGGTGATCCCGCTCTACGTTGTCGAGCCCGAACTCTGGGCGCAGCCCGACGCCGCCTGGCGCCACTGGGCCTTCATCCGCACTTGCCTGCAGACGCTGGACCGCGACCTCACGGGTTTGGGCCAGCCGTTGCTGCTGCGCCGAGGCGAGGTCGTCGCCGTCCTGGACGAAATTCATCGGAGGACTGGCTTTACCACCCTCTGGTCGCACGAGGAGACGGGGAACGGCTGGACCTTCGCCCGCGACCGCCGGGTCGCCGCCTGGGTCCGCGACCGGGGCATCGAGTGGATCGAGTTGCCCCAGACCGGCGTGGTACGCGGCCTGCGCAACCGCGACGGCTGGGCTGCGCGCTGGGAGCAACGCATGTCCGAACGAGTCACCGCAGCCCCCGGTGTGCTGGCGCCCGTTCCTGGGCTGCGTTCGGACCCGCTTCCCGACGTCCCTCACGAAACACTGCCGCCAGAGCAGGGCGTCTCCCTGCAGCCTGGCGGCCGGGATGAAGGCGAAAAAACCCTGGCGAGCTTCCTCGCCGACCGCGGCAAGGCTTACCAGGCGGGTATGTCCAGCCCGCTCACCGCTTGGGACTCCTGTTCCCGACTCAGCCCGCACCTGGCCTGGGGCTGTCTTTCGTTACGCGAGGTGGTGCACGCCAGCCGGGCGCGGGTTGCGGGATTCCAGGGCGACATGAGCGCAGACGCCAAGGCGTGGCGCCGCTCGCTGCGGTCGTTCGAGGAACGGCTGCATTGGCATTGTCACTTCATCCAGAAACTCGAGTCGCGTCCGTCGATCGAGTTCAGAAATCTCATGTCCTCCTGCGACGGACTGCGCGAAGCCGAGTGTGACCCTGGTCGTTTTCAGGCGTGGAGCCGCGGGGAGACGGGGTTTCCGCTGGTCGATGCCTGCATGCGTTCCCTACGTGCCACGGGTTGGCTCAATTTCCGCATGCGTGCGATGCTCACCGCGTTCGCCTCCTATCACCTCTGGCTGCACTGGCGCGAACCCGCCCTTCATCTGGCACGAGTATTCACCGACTACGAACCCGGCATCCACTACAACCAGATCCAGATGCAGTCGGGTACGACAGGGATCAACGCGCTACGGATCTACAACCCGGTCAAACAATCGGTCGATCAGGATCCCGAGGGCCGCTTCATCCGACGTTGGCTGCCGGAACTCAGCGCCGTGCCCGATGCCTGGCTCCATGAGCCGTGGCGGATGTCGAGACCGCTCCAGGATTCGATCGGGGTACGCATTGGACACGACTATCCGGAGCCCATCGTCGACCATATCGCGAACGCGCGTATTGCTCGGCAACGGATTATCGCCGTCCGCAAGCAACCGGAGAGTCGGTTGGAGAGTCACTCGATACAGAAAACCATGGGCAGCCGGCGCGGTGCGCGCCGCGTCCGAAAGGCCCCGACCGGGCAGACCGAACTGGAGTTCTGAGTCCATGCATTTCCTGTCCTGGCGATCGTCTGCACGTACGCTGGCGCTACTTGCGCTGGTCGCGTCTCTCCTGATCCCGGCGCAGGCGGAGGAGTCGCTCGCGAGGCTGCAAGAGCCCGGTACGATTCTGCTGCTCCGGCATGCGCTGGCACCCGGTACCGGCGACCCACCCGGGTTCAGCGTCGAGGACTGTTCCACGCAGCGCAATCTCTCCGATGCGGGTCGCGAGCAGGCCCGAGCGCTCGGTGAACGGTTGCGCGCCGCCGGGATCGAGGAGGCGCGCGTCTTTTCCAGTCATTGGTGCCGCTGCCTGGAAACGGCGCAGCTGCTCGATCTCGGGCCGGTTTACCCGGAACCCGCGTTCGATTCCTTCTTTCAGCGCCGACAAGAGGGCGATGCGCGCACGCGCGCCGCGCGTGAATTCCTGAGCCGCCTGCCGCCCGGACCGCCGGTGGTGGTCGTCACGCACCAGTTCAACATTCGGGCTCTGACCGGCGAGTCCACGGCGTCCGCAGGGGGCTGGCTGGTACGCGTGTCGCCGCAGGGCGAAGTCGAGAGCGCAGGGCCTTTGCGTTAGCCGCCAACCCCCGACCGTCGCCAATACCGTCTCCGGGGGTCGGACCAAGCTATGTTTTTGAAAAATATGTGGTTTGCCCGCTTTTTTTTGCTTTTTTGGCCCTTAGAAGGACCTTTTCGGGGTCAAAAATGCCCGCGTAAGCGTCATTGACCTTGTTTGCCCGGCTGTTTCAGTCCCGGGCGGGGAGGACGCGGGCTTCGCCGTTCCGGCGATCGATCGTGATGTCGATCTCGCAGTATTCTGTATTTTCATTCTCCTGCGAGGGGTCGCCAGCGCAGGCGCAGCCTCCGAGGATGCTTGAAAAGAAGATTCCGGCCCGTAGTTGAATGGTGCCGGATGTCTCCGTCCGGCGGAGGATCATGACGCCGAGGTTATCGAGCAGCGCCGTGCTGCCGGCGGTGAGTTCCTGTTGTAGTCCCAGGACATCCGGGCCAAGGGCCGTTAGCTCCTCCTTGAGCACCGCCTCGAACCCTGGCGTTCCGAAGCGGGCAAGGCTGCGCGTCAGGCGTGGCACAGAATGTCCCCTTGCGAAAGCGGCGCGAATCTCAGCCAGTTCATCGTGTTTGTCAGGCCTTCAGCGGCGGGTAGTCGGTGTACCCTTCGGCGACGATCAGCCCCAAACCCGCGCGTTGCGCGTAATACCCGTCCATCAGAACATGGGGCCCACTGCCCAGCAGCGGGTCAGTGGTGCGGTGACCGTCCGGTTCGCGAGTTCGAGCGGTCCGAGCCGGGCAGGAGAGAAGAGTTGCAATTCCATCAGTGCGGATTCCTATGCTTGGGCGGCCAGCGCGTCGAACGGCAGGAGCGCCATGCAGATCAGCAACCGGCAGCCCTTCATCGGTCGTATGAATTCCTCCCCGTCGCCGACTCGGGGCACGCTACGCTCCTTATGGCATGGATCCACGGCCGGAGCAAAGGCCTTGGCGGCCGGATCCCGGCATGGAACTCCGGATGCCGGAATCGAACCAACCCGTTACGCATTAAAAGGGGAATGAGGCGATGACACAGAACGCAGCCGATGGCGTTGCCACGGATCGGGTCGGAGGCCAGCCGGTGACGGTTTTCTTTGACGGGGGGTGTCCCATGTGTCGCCGGGAGATTGCCCACTACCGCCGCCTGCAAGGGGCTGAGCGCCTGGACTGGCGCGATATTCACGCCGATCCGGACGCGCTCTCCGATGCGGGGATTTCCTGGCAGAAAGCCATGGAGCGGCTGCACGTGCGGGATGGGAACGGGGCGCTGCGCACCGGAGCCTATGCCTTCGTCACCCTCTGGCGCGAGCTTCCCGGCTATCGCTGGCTGGCGCGGATGGTCTCTGCCATACCCGGTGTCGTATGGGCCATGGACCGTGTCTACACGGTCTTTGCCCGCTGGCGCTGGCGCCGTCGTTGTCGGGATGGTGTCTGCGGGGCACCCTGATGGCCCGGCAGATCCGCGTGCGCATCCTTGCCGTTCTGCGGTCTGTCCCACCCGGCGAGCGCATTGCCTCAGGCAGCGGTGTGCTGGCCCGGGTTCCGATGCCGGGCGATGGCGATGTAGAGTTGCTCAGGCTCGTGCGTTGAGAAGACTTCTGCGCGGGCCTGTGGCGAATCTGGCCATTCGCCGGTGTGGCTGTGGTACCTGAAGAACTTCGGCAGCACGGAATGGATGCCCGTCCTTACGTTCCGGCGAATCCCCAGGCCACGAAGTGCGGATTGGCGAAATCGGGCTTGCCGTACGTCAGGGGCTGGCCGTCGACCTGGGTGATCCGCCCTCCCGCGGCGGCGAGCACCGCGTGCCCCGCGGCAATGTCCCACTCCATGGTGCGGCCGAGGCGGGGGTACAGGTCGGCCTCGCCGGCCGCGACCAGGCACAGCTTCAGCGAAGAACCGGCGTTGCGCAGGTGTGCGACCCTGCGTCCCTGCAGGAAGGTCTCGAGAGCGGCAGGGTCGCCGTGGGACCGGCTGGCGACGATGGTCAGGCCTTCGTCCGGCGGGTTGCGGACCGAGATGGGCTCGCGAACGCCGTCTCTCTCGACGAACGCGCCCCCGCCGATGGCCCCCGCGAACAGGCGGTTCAGCGCCGGCGCGAAGACGACGCCCAGCACCGGCTGACCGTGTTCGACCAGCCCGATATTGACGGTGAACTCCCCGTTGCGGCTGATGAATTCCCGGGTGCCGTCGAGCGGGTCCACCAGCCAGAAGCGCTCGGCGATCGCAGGAACGCGACCGGCCGCCACGGCCTCTTCGGCAATCGCCGGGATCTCCGGGGTCAGTTCGGCGAGCGCAGGCAGGATGAGCGCCTCGGCCTTCTCGTCCGCCGCCGTGACCGGGGAGGCATCCTCCTTTCCGCGAACCTCGAAGTCCGTGGCGTAGATCTCCATGATCAGGGCGCCGGCCTGGCGGACGACGGGCAGCAGCTGTTCCAGGAGTTCGGTTCGGGGCGCAGCGTTGGTCATCTTGAATGGCTCCGTGGCAGGGAAAACGGCGCGATGAAATGCCGCCATCCTGATGCCT
>NZ_REBW01000254.1 GCF_007692535.1 Thioalkalivibrio sp.
GCTCCCGCACTCCATAAACGGGGACGCAGGGGCGGGCGTGGCCGTGACTTTCACGCTAATCGAGCTCCGCGGTGTCCGAGAAACGATACCGGACGCCTGCGGTGACGAAGTTGGATCCTCTAGCATCGCTGACCAGCCCGAACGCCCCAGAGCGGTGGTGAATTCGCAGCAGCAGTTCCCAGCGTGGATTGCGGTCCTGTGGGGGGGCAAATGTGATTTCCACAGGCATGAACACAAGCAGGCGGGACGCAGGGCGACGGGGGTGAACCTCCACTCGCGGTGTGCGCAGTGCGTAGGAAGGGCCGAGTCCGAAGGCGACCGTGGTGTTTACGTATCTGTCCCAGGGGAACCGGTGCCAGCGGATTAGAAGTGCGGTGTTTACCTCGGGGTGACGCTGCAGACCGGCGTGGAAGGCTGCGTTCGCCTCCAACTCCAGGCTCAGATGTCTCCCGAACCAGTAAAGCGTGCGCGACCCTCCGGCCACCCCGACGTACGAGTTGGGGGTTCCGGCGCTTGGGCCACGGTCGGGTATCAACTCGCAGTCCGGGACACTTTGTGCGATATGTCTATCCTTGAAGGGGATGGCCCAGTTGACCGGGGAATCTGTGAAATGGAGCGTAAGACCGTTCGCGGTATCTCGATCGAATGCGTGACCGGCGACATCGTGCACCAGTCGGATATGGATGCGATCGTCAACGCGGCCAACGCTCAGTTGCGCATTGGCGGTGGCGTGGCCGGCGCCATCCACCGCGCTGCGGGGCCCGGCCTTGAGGCCGAGTGCCAGGCACTGGCGCCGATCGCGCCGGGGGAGGCGGTGATCACGGCCGGGCACAATCTTCCCAACCGATTCATCGTCCACTGCCTGGGACCCGTGTACGGGCGTGATGAGCCGTCGGCAGAGCTGCTCGCGGCCTGCTACAGAAACGCCCTGCGGCTCGCGGAAGAGGCGGGGATCCGAGCGATCGCCTTTCCCGCCATTTCGACCGGCGCGTTCGGTTTCCCGATGCAGGCGGCAGCCCGCGTGGCCCTACAGACCGTGGCCGACGAGGCGCCGCGGCTGCACTCGGTACGCCACGTGCGTTTCGTGCTGCACGACGCGGCCGACCAGGCCGTCCACGCCCGGATTCTGGAGGAACTCGTCGCTTGATCGATCTGCCCAACACGTACCGCTCTCGAAGAGGGATCATCGCATGAGCCGCACAGCCCCGCAGGCACCGGTCACGGTTTGCGACCAGGAACTGGCCCTGTTCACCGACCTGTACGAACTCACGATGCTGCAGGCCTACCTCGAAGAAGACATGCACGATTCCGCGGTCTTCAGCCTGTTCGTGCGCCGGTTGCCAGAACGGCGCAACTAGCTGCTCGCCTGCGGTCTCGATTCGTTGCTCGGCCAGCTGGAAGACCTTCGTTTCGTGCCCCGCGATCTCGAATACCTGGCGTCGCTGGATCTCTTCTCCAGACGGTTCCTGGACTGGCTGGCGGACCTGCGGTTCACGGGCGATGTGTACGCGGTGCGGGAGGGCACGCCGGTATTCGCCAACGAGCCGATCCTCGAGGTCGTCGCACCCCTGCCCGAGGCGCAGCTTGTGGAGCGCTGGTGATGAACCAGATCCACCTGCAGACGGTGCTGGCCTCCAAGGCAGCGCGGCTGGTGAGCGCGGCGGCCGGGCGACCGGTGCTCGATTTCGGTGCCCGGCGCATCCACGGCCTGGATGCCGCCGTGAAAGGTGCCCGGGCTTTCCACATCGCCGGCGTGGCAGGCACCTCCAATGTCTTGGCCGGCCGCGCCTACGGCGTGCCGGTGCGCGGCACCATGGCACACAGCTACATCCAGGCCCATGACGTGGAGGTCGAGGCTTTCGAGGCCTTTGCCCGCCTGTATCCGGATACCGTGCTGCTGGTGGATACCTACGACACGCTGGAAGGTGTCCGGCGGGTGGTGGATCTCGGAGAGCGGCTCGGGGAACGGTTTCGGGTCAGTGCCGTGCGTCTCGACTCGGGCGATCTGGACACTTTGTCATGGGAAGCACGTGGCATCCTGGACGCAGCCGGCCTCGAGCGGGTGGAGATCTTTGCCAGCGGCGGTCTGGATGAGGATGCCATTGAGCGATTGCTGTCGGCGGGCGCGCCCATCGACGGCTTCGGGGTGGGCACCAGCATGGGCATCGCCAGCGATGCGCCAGATCTCGACATTGCCTACAAGCTTGCCGAGTACGCGGGGAAGGGGCGGTTGAAGCTCTCCTCGGGCAAACCTATCCTGCCGGGGCGCAAGCAGGTATTTCGCAAGGTACGCGACGGGGTCTTCCGCGGCGACATCATCGGGCGCTGGGCAGAGAAACTGCCCGGGGAGCCGCTGCTGGTCAATGCGATGTTCCCGGCCTGCGGAGCTTCCGTGATAATCAGGAGATTTTTTGCCAGGGCAATGGGTGGATCCCTTGCCTGGGTTCGGATCGGTAAGATGCGCAGTAACTGAGGAGACCACCGAGCCCCTACCTGCAGGACCCGCCTCGCCTCAGGTCTTGAGCGGGTGCATGTCGTCCAGCGCCTCGTTGTCGCGATCGTCGAGTGGCCGCACCGCCGAGGTCCCGTCGAACTGCTTCGGGAGCACCGTTTCGAAGTAGTGGCTGACGCGCTCGGTTTCGGGCCGGTAGATCACCCCGATGGCACGTTCCAGTCGCTGCGCGGCAAGATCGTGTCGCACCTCCTCGGAAGCGGCATGGCGCAGGGGCAGTAGGAATCGCTCGTGCGATACCCGGTGAAAGACCTGCTCGTAGCTGTCGGGATGCGAAGGCCTCACTTGCATCACCTGCATGGGTTCGTCCCAGTTCGATGCCGCAGCCACGGTCCCGTGGTCGGTGCCGAACCCGATCAGGTAGGCCTCGTCGCCCCAGGCCTCGCGCGCGAGCTGGCCGATGTTGATTTCGCCGCGCATGCCCATTTCGGTGGCCGCCGCATTGCCGACATGGCTGTTGTGGGCCCAAACCACCGCGCGCGCGTCGTCGCAGCACCGATTCCAGCGTGCTGAAGCGGCACGAATTGGACGCGGCCCAGCGAATCCTGGGTGTACTCGTGCGTATCGACCTTGCGCACCCGCAGCAATTCCTGGCTGTGGGTTCGATCCCCCACCGGAATCACCATGCGCCCGCCGATGGCGAGCTGATCGAGCAGCGTCGGTGGCACATCCGGACCGCCGGCCGAGACCAGGATGGCATCGAACGGCGCGTGCGCCGGCCAGCCGCGGGTGCCGTCGCCATGCATGACCTCGACGTTGTGGTAGCCCAATGCGCCGATTCGCTCACGCGCAAGTCTGGCCAGTTGCTCGTGGTACTCGATGGCATAGACCTCTGCCGCGATCCGGCTCAGCACCGCGGCGGCATAACCCGAGCCGGCCCCGACTTCGAGGATCCGGTCGCCCGGCTCGAGTTCCAGCGCCTCGGCCATCAGCGCCACGATGTACGGTTGCGAAATGGTCTGGCCTTCCTCGATGGGCAGCGGCCCGTCGCGATAGCTCAGCTCGCGATAGTTTTCGGGCACGAACTGCTCGCGCGGTACCTCGCGCATCGCATCGAGCACACGCTCATCGGCGATTCCGCGATCGATAAGCTGATCTTGAACCATTGCATCGCGCTGGCGTTTGAAACGGGTCATGGCGAAGCCTCCTTTTACGCGTCGCTGCCGCGTGCCGGGCCGAGATAGCCGTCCGGAGCCAGGCTGGTGGCAAGCATCACGTCGTTGATGTCCCGGTGATCGTTCCAGACCGGCAGGCTTCGGTGTTCCGCCTGCAGCCAGACCCGCTCGATCCGATCGGCCAGTGGCAGGAAGGGCTGGATCCGGTCCAGCGAAGTGCGCGGTGCGTCCGGCGCTGTTGAATCCGGCAGGCCGGATCGCGCTGCTTCGAAAAGCCGCTGCGCCGCGTGCAAGCCAATGCCGAGACCGAGTTCACGAAACGCCAGCCGGTGCGAGGGCGGCGCGTCGAGTTCGCCCCGGCCTGTCACGTGATCCAGCCCGACGGCGGCGGCATCGATCAGAGCGGCAACCTCTTCGTGCTTGGGATCCGACATTTCGGGCGCAATGCGGAAAAGCCTCCAGGCATCGACCAGCAGGCCGCCGATGCCGAGTGCGTCGGCGGTGGCCAGGTCGCGGAAGGCAAACATGTTTCGGTACACGGAAACCTGCGCGCGCAACTCCCGCTGCTCGCGGTCGTCGGCGTGCGTGGACGCGGCCAGGGCTTGGGCGGTAATCCAGCCATCCAGCGGGTCGTGATGACCCATCGAAGATACCAGCGGGCGATCCAGATCGACGCTCATTTTCCAGACCATGCGCGCGGAGCCCGTGGCGGCTGGATGCTCTACGAAGCCGTTGAAGGCCGCCAGTGCCAGGTCTGCCGCCCAGCGATGATAATGCGCCTCGCCAGTGATCTCGGCGACGCATTCCAGCGCGTGCATCCAGCGGGTCAAGTAATGGAAGTACTGGCCGTCACGGTCCCATTCGCGCTGCTCGTCGAGCGGCTCTGCGGGGCTGCGCTCGGGCAGTGACTTGCCGATGCGCAGGCCGGCCCTCGTCGGCGTTCGGCGGTGCTGCCCGTCGTCCATGCCGCCGAGCCAGCCGCGGCGCGAATCGTTGGCGGCATACGCGCCCAGCACGTCGTGCACCTGGGCGACCAGGCTGGTCGCCCGATCAAGGAATTGATCGTTTCCCAGCGCGCGGTGAAGCTCCAGGTAATTGCAGACCGCAAATGCGTCAGTCCAGAGATAGCGCCGCGGCGCCCGCTGACCCACCAGCCCCGTGCGCTCGGCAAAGGCCTCCATCAACTGCTCGACCTGTTCGTAGCGATCCATCTTGGCTGCCAGTCTGGCGATCGCGCGAGGTTCCAGAGAAGGCTCTGGAAGACCTGCATGGCATGTTCTCAAGAATACGTCCGATTGGCCAGTTTGTAGAGGAATCAACCTGCTGGGACGACCGCATAACCAATCTGGTATACCTGCGATCCCCGGTGAGGAAAGCGGATGCGCTACGATGGACGCATGAAACCACGTCGATGCGTCCGCTTCAGGGCTAGGGATTCCCGCGAGGAAGACCGGGCGAATCGGCGTGCGGAGGAGGGCTCGCGGTCCCGATGAACGATGCAACAGGAGATGTGAGATCGTCCCGCGCGGAGGCGCGCGAGGACGCCTTGGACTATGTCCGCAGCATCGTCGACACGGTGCGCGAACCGCTGCTGGTCCTCGACAGTCATCTGCGGGTGCAGAGCGCGAACCGCTCCTTCTACCGGACTTTCCGGGTATCGCCGCAGGAGACCGAGGGGCAACTCCTCTACGATCTGGGCAACCGGCAGTGGGACATCCCGCGCCTGCACAATCTTCTTGAAGAGGTCTTGTCCGAAAATACCGCGTTTGACGACTTCGAGCTCGAGCACGATTTTCCGGACATCGGACGGAAGGTGATGCTGCTGAACGCCCGCAGGTTGCGGCAGGAGGAGGGCGAGCGGATCCTTCTGGCCATCGAGGACGTGACCGAGCGGCGGCGGGCCGAGAGGGAACGCCAGGAGATCGAGACCCGCTTCACCGCCCTGGTGAAGAACATCAAGGACCACTCGATCTTCTCGCTCGATCCGGAGGGCCGGGTCACCAGTTGGAACGTCGCGGCCGAGCACATCCTGGGCTATTCGGAGGCGGAGGTGCTCGGGCGTCACTTCGCGTTCATCTTCACGCCGGAGGACTGCCAGCAGGGGATCCCCGAGGCCGAGTTGCGCGCAGCGCGGGAGCAGGGCCGCGCCGATGATGAGCGCTGGCATCTGCGTAAGGGTGGGGAGCAGTTCTGGGCCCTGGGCATCGTCAGCGCCCTGCACGATGCCGACGGCCGGTTGACCGGGTTCTCCAAGATCCTGCGGGACATGACCGATTGGAAGCGATCCCAGCAGGCCATGCAGGCAAACGAGCAGCGGCTGCGGCGGATGCTCAGCATCGACGGTGTTGGGGTGCTGATCTTCGACGGCTCCGGCACGCTCGTCGACGCCAACGACGCCTTCCTGAAGTTGAGTGGCTACAGCCGCGCGGAGATCGAGGCGCGGGCGCTGAACTGGCGCGCGATGACGCCGTCGGAACATATGGCGGAGAGCGAGCGGCAGATGCGTCTGCTGGCCGAGACAGGCCGCATCGGGCCGTACGAGAAAGAATACTGGCGCAAGGACGGATCGCGGTCGTGGATGCTCTTCGCCGGCGCAAGTCTCGGTGACGGCACTGCCGTGGAGTATTGCTTCGATGTCGAGGGCCGCAGACACGCCGAGGCCGCGATGCGTGCGAGCGAGGCGAACTACGGCGCGCTGTTTGAACAAGCGGGTGATGGAATCTGGCTCGCCAACCAAGAGGGCAGTTTCATCGACGTGAATCTGGCGGGGTGCAAGATGCTCGGCTACTCCCGCGATGAACACGTGCAGCTGACGGTCCAAGACATTATTCGCGCTGCCGATGCCCCACGACTGCGCGAGTTGATGCAAGCCCTAGCCGCTGGTCAGCACATCACTGACGTTTGGGAGATTCTGCGCGCGGACGGTACGTTTATTCCCCTCGAACTCAGCCACTCGATCACCCCTGCCGGATTCTGGCAGGCCATCGGTCGAGACATCACCGAGCGGGTCAAGGCCGAGGAGGCGCTGCGCGAGAGCGAGTCCCGGTTCCGGACCATGGCCGATGGATTACCGCTGATTGTGTGGGTCCACGATACGGAGGGTCGCCAGGAGTTCGTCAACCGCACCTTCTGCGAGTTCTTCGGCGTGAGCGCCG
>NZ_REBW01000162.1 GCF_007692535.1 Thioalkalivibrio sp.
GCTCTGGAGCCGGTCCGCCTGGTCCTTTGAGGAACCTGCGCACGCAATGATCAACCCGCCCGGACCAACGAAGGGGCGCGGCGCGGTCAGCAACCGCGACGGGCGCTTCGAACCCACGCGCCGCGAGGTGGTGTACGACGGCTGGCATCTTGACGACGAGGAACTGCCACCGCTGCGCACCACCGTTGGCGTCGACACCGCGCGCAGCGTGATAAGCCGCAACGACTCGCCGGATGTCCCGTTCGAGCAGTCCATCAATCCCTACCGCGGCTGCGAGCACGGCTGCGTGTACTGCTTTGCGCGGCCCAGCCACGCCTACCTTGGCCTGTCCCCCGGTCTGGATTTCGAGACGCGCCTGTTTGCGAAACGCGGCGCGGCGGAACTGCTGCGCAAGGAACTGTCCCGCAGCGGCTATCGCTGCAGCCCGATCGCACTGGGCATCAATACCGATGGCTACCAGCCGGTGGAACGCGAACTGCGGGTGACACGCGAACTGCTGGAGGTACTCCACGAGACCCGCCACCCGGTCAGCATCGTGACCAAGTCGGCGCTGGTGGAGCGGGACCTGGATCTGCTCGCCGGGATGGGGCGGGAGGGCCTCGCCCATGTGGCCGTGTCGATCACCACCTTGGACCGCAGCCTCGCGCGGCAGATGGAGCCCCGTGCCGCCACCCCACAGCGGCGCCTGGAGACCCTGCGCCGCCTGAACGAGGCCGGCGTACCCACTGCCGTACTTGTCGCGCCGGTGATCCCCGTCCTGACCGACGCCGAACTGGAGGCGATCCTGGCGGCGGCTGCCAAGGCCGGGGCACGTTCCGCCGGCTACGTGATGCTGCGCCTCCCGCACGAACTCGCCGAGCTGTTCCCGGAATGGCTCGAGGCTCACCATCCCCTGAAGGCAAGCCACGTGCTGAATCGCCTGCGCGAAATGCGCGGCGGAGCCCTGTACGACGCCAGCTTCGGCAAGCGCATGACCGGCGAGGGCCCGTACGCCACGATCATCCAACGCCGCTTCCGCCTCGCCCGTCAGCGCCTGGGCCTGAACAACCGCCTCCCCGAACTGCGCACCGATCTCTTCCGAGCGCCCTCCCCCAACGGCCAGCTATCCCTCCTCTGATTCCCCATGGCCTCGGAACGTGCCACCGCGAAGGATGAGGGGAACCCCTATGGAGTGCGGCGGCTTGCCGCCGCTATTCGGTGTCGGGATGACCCAGCTCCGCACAGCGGCGGCAAGCCGCCGCACTCCATAGGGGACCCTGAGCCGAAACCGGCTTCACGAGCGTCCTAAACCTCGATATATTCAACGCTGGCAAGAACAAGGCAAGGACGCCTGAACATGAGCCTGGACAAAGCAGACGTAGTGAAATTCCCAGCCGACGTAAACGACGGCACCCACGCCCGACGCTCTCCACCCTGGCCACACGCACCGCCTCATCACCTCCAGGACACTGGAATCTACATGGTGACCGCGGGCACTTGGCGCAAACACCCAATCTTCCGTGTTGGTGCCCCGCTGCGAATGTTGCACGACGCCTTGCTCGTGATCGCCGACAAACATTCCTGGCGACTCGAGGCATGGGCGGTGTTTCCAAACCACTATCACTTCGTGGCAGCGGCACCTGCAGACGCGGGTAGCCTGCGCCCGTTTCTGCGAGAACTGCACTCGCGCACCGCGATTGCGATCAATCATCACGACCATGCCGGCAACCGGAGGGTCTGGCACAACTACTGGGACACGCGACTCACTTACCAAGGCGCCTACTTCGCCCGGCTGAACTATGTCCACCAGAACCCCGTGAAGCATGGAGTTGTTCCGGTGGCGAACCAATACCCCTGGTGCTCCGCCGCCTGGTTCGAGGGCACTGCGGCGCCGGCCCTGGTGCAGACGATCTATGGCTTCAAGACCGATCGCGTGAACGTCCGGGACGATTTCTGAATCAGCGCAATTCTGGAGCGCGGGAAGCGGCTGCGGCTTTGCTGCGTTGGGGCTTCAGCCCAGTCCCCGAAAGCGGCGGCAAGCCGCCGCACTCCATAGGGGCTGCCGCTTCGGAAACACCGACCAAGGATGGATCTGCGCGACCCTTTGGGTTTGGCGGAGCGTGGGTAAACGGACGTTCACGAACGAGGATCAGGAGCTTAGGTGAGGCAGACCCAGGAACAGGGCGCAGACCGTCTTGGCATCGGTGATGCGCCCGTCGCGCGCAGCCTGTTCGGCCTCGTCGATGCCGAGGTGAAGGATCTCCAGGAACTCATCGGCGTCCGGGCGGGCGCCAACGTCGATCAGGTCGCGCGCCAGAAAGATCTCGATCCGTTCATCGGAGTAGCCGACGCAGGGATGGATCATGCCCAGACGTTGCCAGTCCCGTGCCTCGAAACCGGTCTCCTCGACAAGTTCGCGCCGGGCGCAGTCCAACAGGGACTCGCCGGGATCGATCCGACCGGCCGGGAGTTCGAGCAGCGGCTGTCCCACCGGGTAGCGAAACTGCCGGACGAAGAGAATGCGGCCGTCGTCGCGCTGGGCCAGGATCAACACCGCTCCCGGGTGACGGATGCACTCCCGGATCGCGGTGTTTCCGTCGGGAAGCCGCACCCGATCCCGGCGGACCTTCAGCAGCACACCGTCGAAGACTTCTTCGGAGGCTAGCGTGGTTTCCGCGAGCGGGTCGGTTGGTGGCTTGGTCATGGCTTGCGGCTGGCGGGGACTCGTGGGTGAGCCAAGCACACCAAAGCGGGAGCGAGCTCCCGCACTTCACATGGGGCCGCCGAGCCCATGGCCGCCCCGGAGGCAGGCAGAAGCTCCCGATATGGAGTGCGGCGGCTTGCCGCCGCTTTGCCCCGACGGACCGTCCGCGCCTCGCGTAGCGGGAGGTTCCCGCACTCCATAGGAACAGATTGAGCGGGCATCTGGGGCATTTCGGGATCAGCGCAGGGCCGGAGGCTCGCGCTCGTAGCCGCAGCTCCAGCATTGGGTGAACTGGCCCTCGATCCGTTCCCCGCAGCGGGGGCACTTCCACTCGCGCGCGTCTGGGTCGGCTTCGCCCTCGAGGTATTCCTTGATCACCGCGCGCGCCTGTTCCGCCTGCTCGGGGTGCACCACGACGACGCGGGCCCAGCATTCGTTCGGCGGGATCTCACCGGCGGCGCCGTACAGGCCGGCCTGCATCACGTGGGCCCGGATGCCGGCGTTCTGCAGCACCCCCTCGATGAAACCCGCCATGATCGGGTCTGCCGCGGTGTAGACGGTCTTCATGCGTGCCTCCGGGCCAAGTGCAGGTAGCTGCGGAGGTTCATTGTGCGCCGCCGGCGCTCTGGAAGTACTCCATCGCCTTCTGGATCGCGTAGAACGGGGCCTCTTCGGCCGCCGCCGCGGTCTGCGGCAGGTTGATGTCGGCGTGGTACTTGCGGAATGCGAGCAGGTGAATGGGCAACTCCCGGGCAAACATGTCGTTCTGGGCGATGAAGTACTGCGCCATCGCCAGCACGAGCGCATAGCGCGCCTCGTGCGGGAGGATGTCGGGGCTCACCCGGATTCGAGGCAGATCGCCCGCGGCACCGTCGACCTGCAGATCGATGATCTGTCCGGGTTCCGGCGCGGCAGAATCCTCACCGGGCACCGGCCTGACCAGTTCGAGGTCCTCCGACAGCCTCAGGTGTCCCTTCAGGCGGATGTGGTCCCACGGCTGGAAGACCTTGCTGGACATATTCACCGCCCAGAGTTCCAGGGTCTCGCGCAGCTCCCCGGCGAGCGGACTGTCGCCCAGCGCAAAGAGCTGCTGGGCGTAGAGCATGTCCCACACCCAGACCTGTCCGTACTCCGGCAGATCGCCTTCAGCATGAACCGATACCCGCTGGCGTTCCGGATTCTCCGGCGCGCGCGGATGCAATTCCAAGGTAAAATGGGCCACGATTTTCTCCAGCATACTGAGTATGCCCTCAAGTATAGGCGTGCCGATCAGCCCGCCCCATTTCGCGCGGGCTCGCCGCGGATTTTACGCGGAGTACGCAGGGCCCAGTAAAGGCGCATCCCCAACAGCATGACGAGGGCCAGGGCATAGAGAGTGGCCTCACGGTAGTCGGCCCGGGTCAGCCAGACGATGTGCACGACCCCCAGGATCCCCGCCAGGTACACCAGACGGTGCAGCCGGGTCCAGTTACGCTTCAGCAGAGTCATCGCGCCGCGGGTGGAGGTGGCCGCGAGCAGCACAAGGATGATCCAGGCGGCAAAACCGGCCATCACGAACGGCCGGGTGGTCAGGTCCTCGATGATCAGCTGCCAGTCGAAGAAGAGATCCACCCCCAGCCAGATCAGGAAGTGCGCGGTGGCGTAGCCGAACGCCAGCAGACCGAGCATGCGCCGCAGTCGCAGGATCGGGGCCAGGCCGGTGAGGCGCCGCAGCGGAGTCACCGACAGCGCCAGCAGGAGGAAGATGATGCTGAAGGTCCCCGAATCCGTGAGGAGTGTTTCGATCGGGTTGACCCCGAGGCCGCCAAAGGCGCCCGCCGTCCTTGCACCGAGCCACAGCGCCGGCATGAGACCGGCAGACAGGACCATCCACCAAAGAATGCGCGGCCAACGCTGGTCCCTGGCGCGCCGCACTCCCCGGACGCGGGTCGCCGGCGAGGCGCGGCTCACCGGCTCCAGGCTTCCCGGCACGCTTGCCGCGCGTAAAACGCTCGCAGGACGCAGGTCATCGCGCAACGGCTCAGAAGTGCTTCTTCAGATCCATTCCGGCGTAGAGGTCCGCGACCTCGTCGCCGTAGCCGTTGAACATCTCGGTGCGGCGGCGCCGGAACTCGCCAATCCGGCGTTCGGTGCGCTGCGACCAGCGCGGATGGGCCACATCGGGGTTCACGTTGCTGTAGAAGCCGTATTCATTCGGCTGCGACTGGTTCCAGGCCGTCGGCGGCTCCTCCTCGGCCAGGGTGATGCGCACGATCGACTTGATGCTCTTGAAACCGTATTTCCAGGGCACGACCAGCCGCAGCGGCGCGCCGTTCTGGTTCGGAAGCTCCTCGCCATAAAGCCCGACGGCAAGGATCGTCAGGGGATGCATGGCCTCGTCCAGCCGCAGCCCTTCCGTGTAGGGCCACTGCAGTACCGGGCGGCGCTGGCCGGGCAGATTCTCGGGATCGAGTATCGTCTCGAAGGCCACGTAGCGAGCCGATCCCGTGGGTTCCGCGTGTTTCAACACCTGGTTCAGTTCGAAACCGACCCAGGGGATCACCATCGACCAGCCCTCGACGCAGCGCAGGCGGTAGATGCGCTCCTCCAACGAGTGGGGCTTCAGGAAGTCCTCGAGCGCATAACGTCCCGGGTTGGCACAGGCACCGTCGACGACCACCGACCAGGGTTCGGTGCGAAGCATGTCGGCGTTGCGTGACGGGTCGGACTTGCCGGTGCCCAGTTCATAGAAGTTGTTGTAGGTGGTCACGTCTTCCCAGGGGGTCTTCGGCTCGTCGGTGGAGAAAGGACCCGGGGAGAAGTTCAGTCCATTGCCGCTCCGGGCCTGGACCAGACCTGGCAACAGCAGGCCGGCCCCGAGGGCAAGACCGCCGCGCATGAAATCTCGACGCGCGAGGTAGACCTCCCTGGGGGTGATCTCGCTGGCTCTCGGTTCCGACCGGACGTGTCTGCGAATCAACATGGGGCGGCCTCTCTCAGGGATTCAAGAAATCGACGAGTCCATCTCAGACTTGCGGCTCCAGGGCAAGTTCGCCGAGGAGAGCAGATTCCTGAGTAATAAACTCAGTTAATGCCATATAAGTTTTTTCTGCTTGCACTCTATGAGCAAACGCTTATAAGGGCAGAAAATCCACGAAATTTTGAGAGATCCCTGAACATGAACCTGACCGACGACCTGTCTACCGACTTCGAAGACGACCTTCCGGAAGTGAGCACTGCGCCGCGTCCACTGGTCAACCCGCTGGCTGCCCGGCGCTCACTGGAGCGCCTGCTGGAGCAGCGGGCGCTGCGCAACCGCCTTCACGACGACCTCGACGACGCCCACTCGCTGGACGAACTGGACTGGTGACATCCGGGCGCCAACGCCGAACCGGGGTTTCCGCGTTCTCGCTTGCGCCCACGCCAGACCGGCGCACTGCGCTGCACTCATTGGCACCCTGCGCGGCGGCGGGTGATTGAGGGCCTTTGCACGAACCCGTTCATGTCTGGCAGGAAACCCTCGGGCGCTCCGGGAGTCAACAGAAGTCCTGATTATCACAAAAGCTCCGCCGGTGGTCAGATTGGTGTTGTTTCAACGGGCGCGGATGTAGGACGCCAGCCCCTGGCCGATGGGTTTTCCGGCGCTCGATCGGCGAGAGGGCTCGCCTCCTACGGGGGAAGGCTCATGGCGAGAGTGCGTTGTGCATGACAGGACGGGCTGCGGAGCTTTCGTGATCATCAGGACAGAGGTTGAGAGTACGCACCAGGAGCGCCGCCTGAATCCTTCCCATACCGGATGTACCGAGCCGGTATGTCGTTACAGGGGCTTCCCGGTTGTGCGCGGTGCCCATTTCCTCAGCGACAGGGACCCTTGATGCGCGTCTGGATCGCCCTCGGCGTCATCCTGGCTTTCCTGCTGCTCTGGATGAGCCTATGGAATTCCAGCCCGGTCCGCCAGGAGGCTGAGGGGGGCCCTGCCATCGAGGGTCTGACTGAGATTGCCCAAAGGTTTTCCGATCCTCCCGGCGAATGGGACTATGAGTTCCCGGAAGATCATGGCAGCCATCCCGAGCAGTTCGGAGAATATTGGCTATACACGGGGCTTCTGGATGACGCGGACGGTACTTCGCTGGGTTTCAAGCTCGCGATCTACCGATTTTCGCTGGCGCCCGAACCCGTGGCGACCGAATCTCCATGGTCGACCCGGGAAATCTTCTGGGCCCAACTCGTCCTGGACTCAGGACAGCCCGGCACGCCGCCGGGAGAAGAACGCTTCAGCCGCGGTGCCGCCGGGTTGGGCGGAGTCGAGGATGGAAGGATCTGGCTGGACGACTGGTCCGTAAAGCACGACCCTGATTGTGCCTGCTTCTCCCTGACCGCCTCCACGGACGATTTTTCGCTGGAGCTGAACCTGTTCCCCCAGACTCCGGAACCCATCCCGTTCAGGGGTGTGCTCGGGCTCGAAACCGCTGAACCGGGCGCGCACGGCTATTGGTGGCCCCGCCAGCGGGTCGAGGGACACGTTCACAACGCCGGGGGATCCCGCCAGGTCACGGGCGAGGCCATGCTTGAGCATGCCTGGGGCCGGCGGTTGCCCGTGGCACAGGGGCAGATGACGCTGAACCGCTTCTGGGTTGCGCTCGCCGACGGTACATCGATACGTTGTGTGCAACTGCGACGCCGGAGTGGCGGCGGCATCCCTCTGGGTGACTGCCTGTGGCTGTCGGCCGAAGGGCGGTCGCAGCAGATTTCGGGCCGGGATCTAGAACCATCCACCGGACGCAGCGCGGATTATCCGCTGCAATGGAATCTGCAATCATCCGAACCCGCAACCAGCCTTTCCTTGCGTACCGAGCAGCAACGCGCCCCGCTGGACTTCCGCTTGCCGGTATGGAGCGGACTGATGCAGGCTGAGGGCATGCGTGATGGCCAGTCGATCGAAGGTTGGGGTTGGCTGGAATTGAGCGGCTATTGAGGTGAATTCATGCTCCTTCCCCTGAAAAAGGCTGCACTCGCAGGGTTCGCGCTGATCGTTGCGAGCGCATGCAGCGAGGCGCCGGTTCCGGACCGGTTCGCGATCGCCGATCCGGGCTCGATTCCGCAGACAGAACAGCGCCCCGGCGATCCCGAGTCCGGCTACCGAACGGTGGTCAATCGCGGGTATGTCACCTGCGGCATCCCCTACTCTGCCTTCGTGGCCAGTGATGCCTTCGGCGAGCCACGACACCGGCTCCCAGGGCGAGAGGGCCGCAACGCTGATCTGCCCTACATGTTCAACTCGACCGTGAACGCAGACGGTGTCGAACTGGTCGTCAATAACTGCCTGACCTGCCACGCCTCGGAATTCAATGGCGAACTGGTGGTCGGGCTGGGCAATCCGTTCCTGGATTTCACGGGAGATCCGGCGGTCACGGCGGAAATGCTCGGGACCTTCGTCGAAGATGGTCCTGCCGCCGCTGCCTGGGTCAAGTGGGCGGACCGCATCGGCGCCATCGCCCCATACATGGTCACCGGCACCGTCGGCCCCAACCCCGCCCCCAACCTGACCATGGCCCTGATGGCGCATCGGGATCCGCGCACCCTGGCCTGGCATGACGAACCCCTGCTGGAGCCGCCGCCACGGGATCCGTTGCCGACCAAGGTACCGCCATGGTGGCGCATGCAGCACAAGGCAGCCATGTTCCATCACGGAGGGGGTCGTGGCGATCACGTCCGCTTCATGATGATGAAGTCCCTCGTCTGCACGGACGACCTGCCGGAAGCCCGCGAGATCGATGCCTGGTTCACCGACGTGCGCGCCTATATCGCCAGCCTGGAGCCCCCCGAGTACCCCTATCCCCTGGATAGGGAACTCGCCGAAGAGGGCGAACGGGTGTTTGAACGCGCGTGCTCAGCCTGCCACGGGACGTACGGCGAAGACCGCCATTACCCGAATCTCGTCATTGACCTCGAGACCATCGGCACCGACGCGGCATACGCGCAGCAGGCGGTGGCGGCCGAGCGCTTCGTGCGTTGGTTCAACCGTTCTTTTTACGGTGACGGCGCCGAAGCCAAGCCGGCGCTCGGCTATATGGCGCCACCCCTGGACGGCGTCTGGGCGACTGCGCCCTATCTGCACAACGGGTCCGTTCCGACGATTGCCGCATTGCTGGACAGTAGTCAGCGCCCTACCTACTGGCGACTGCGACAGGAACCGCGAGAGTACGATCAGCATGCCCTCGGTTGGCGCTTCGACCCGCTGGAGCATGGCAAGGACGGCGCGCCGGACGCCGAGGAAGCGAAGTGGATCTACGACACCACGCTGGAGGGATACGGCAACGGGGGGCACACCTTCGGCGATGACCTGAGTGATCAGGAGCGGCGCGCCGTGCTCGAATACCTCAAGCGGCTCTAAAACACGCGCCCACCCGACCAGGGGCGTTTCCAAGGGGGCCCGACGCCCCCTCATTCGTTCAGCCGCAGGGCTGGCACCAGCGGCATTCGCGCCAGCCGCCAGGCCGGGTAGATCGAAGCGAGCAGCGCGGCTCCGAGGCCGAGAAAGAGATTCTCTGCCAGCGGAATGCCCGGCAGCAGCACGTCCA
Source organism: Thioalkalivibrio sp. (assembly GCF_007692535.1). Taxonomy (GTDB): domain Bacteria; phylum Pseudomonadota; class Gammaproteobacteria; order Ectothiorhodospirales; family Ectothiorhodospiraceae; genus Thioalkalivibrio. Next base: position 9,244 of record NZ_REBW01000162.1, read on the forward strand.
TGCGCCAGCCGAAGGCCTCGCGGTTGATCACCTCGATCAGCACCCAGCCCATGCCCAGGCCCAGCGGGATCGCCGCCAGCGCTGCAAAGAGGCCCAGCAGCGCACCCTGCAGGAAAACCAGGCGCGATACACCCGAGGGCAGCAGCCCGGTGCTGCGCAGGACCGCATACTCCCGCGCGCGCTCCATCTGCAGGGCGACCAGTGCGCTCAGGATCGCGACGAAGGCCACCAGCAGCGTGATCAGCCGCAGCAGGTGCGTGATCGCGAAGGTCCGGTCGAAGATGGCCATGGATTCGGTCTCGATCGCATCCGGACGCGTGACCAGTGCCGGCGTGTCCTGGTCCTGCAGCCAGGCCTCGATCCGAGCCTCCAGGGTCTCCAGCGGAACCCCGTCGGCGGTGCGCAGGCCCATTGAGCCGAAGCCGGGCGCCGGGCCGCCGTGATAACGCTCGGCGCGCATCAATACCGTGCCGCCGGGGTTGCTGTAGTCGCGGTAGACACCGGCGATCGCAAAGGAACGGCGGCCCTGCGGGATGGTGATCTCCAGGCGATCGCCGACGCGAAGATCCTGGTGCGCGGCGAAACTCTCGGTCATCAGGACTGTATCCGTATCACGCAGGAGCGCATCCAGACCGGCTGCATTCCCCTCCACCAGCGGCAGGTGCTCCAGCCAGTCCGGGTGCGGGCGCACCAGGAACAGCTGGATCAGACCCCGCCCCGAGACCGCATCCATCGTGGCTCCGGTGCTGACCGTGTCCACCTCCGGCCAGGAAGCCATGGTCTCGGCCCAGTGGCCCGGCAGCCAGGCGGAACCGCGCGCGGAAGCCGGGCTGGCGGCGACCACGTAAACGTCCGAGGTGAGTGTCTGGCCCAGCCAGACCGAAACGCTCACGCGAAAGCTTCCGACCAGCACGCTGACCCCGATCGCTGCCGCCAGCGCCAGCGTCAGGGCGACCACCGCGGGGCCGCTGCGCGAGAGACTGCGTTCCAGGCTGCGCCCCGCCAGGCGCGGCAACGGCCAGTCGAAGCGCTCCGCCAACGGCCCGCCGAGCCAGCGCAGGCCCGCCGCAAGAAAACGAGGCAGGAGGAGCAGGAAACCGGTGATCATCAGGAACAGCGCCACGAAACCTCCGACCAGCGCCCCCAGACCCAGCGCGGCGATCGCGGCTCCCAGCAGGAGCGCCAGCACGCCGGCTACGAAGAGGAGGCCGGTCAGACCGTGGGCCCGCTGTTCCAGCGCCGCGCGTCCCGAGGTGCCCATCCCCCGCCCGCGGGCCGCCTCCCAGGCCGGGGCAAGTGCCGCCAGCAGCGACAGGCCGACGCCCAGCGCCACCATCGCCGCCAGGGCCAGCGGCCGCGGTTCCACGGCCGTGACCGCCACCACGAAGAAGTGATCGGAGACCGTGCGCGCGACCTGCCCCACCAGACCCTGAGCCAGCCAGATCCCGGCCAGCGCACCCAGCACGGTTCCGATCAATCCCACCAACAGGGCCTCGAACAGCACGACACCGACGACCTGCTCCCGGCTCACGCCGAGCAGGCGCAGGCTCGCGAGTACCTCGAGCCGGCGCAGCACCGAGAAAGTCTGTGTGTTGTAGATCAGGAAGGCGGCGATCAGCAGGGCCAGCAGGCTCATCGCGGTGAGGTTGATCCGAAAGGCCTGCGCCAGTTCCCGTGCGGCGGCATCCCGGGCGGCGACCGGCACCAGTTCCAGCCCCGTCGGCAGCAGAACCTCCAAGGCCTCGGCCTGCCCGGGTTCCTCCAGCCGGGCGTCGATCCGATCCAGCAGGCCGACGCGGTCCAGAAGCACCTGCGCGGTGGCGATATCCGTAACCCAGAGCTGCCCTTCCGCGTCCGCGTCGGGAGCGGCAATGGCGGTCACGGTCTGCGGACCAGCGGGTGTGCGCAGGGTGAACCGCGACTCATCCTCCATGGTTTCCTGCGCCGCGAGCCACCGCGGCGGCACCAGCACGGTCCCCGGCTCGGTCAGCAGGCGCTGCACCGGTACGGAGCCGAAGCCCGCGGCCATCTCACGGAACGGGGCCTCCGCCAGAGGATCGACTCCCAGCAGGTAGATGGTTTCCCCGGTTTCCAGTCGCAGCGGACCCTCGACGATCGGTGCCAGATCCCGCCAGCCGCCGAGGCGCAGATCGCGATAATGGCGATCCGGGAAGCCATCCACCGGCCCCAGCACCTGGTGTGTGGCGGCCCCCGCGACCTCGATCATCGAGCGGTCGAAGGCACGCTGGGCGGACTGATTGGCCAGATCCACCGCCAGTACCACCGCCACGGCGATGATCACGCCGATGATGGTCAGCAAGCGCTGCAGGGGATGCCGGGTCCAGTCCCTGAGCCAGGCGCGCAGCAGCAGTCTCACGCCGTCGGCCCTGCCGCAGGCGACCCGCCCGCGGTCGCTTCGTCCTGAGCCAGCAGGCGGCCATCGACCATGCGCACGGTGCGATCCAGCCGTTCGGCCAGTGCAGCACTGTGCGTGACCATCAGGAGTGCCGAGCCGGTAGCCGCGACCTGCTCGAGCAGCAGGCGGAAGACGGATTCACCGGTGGCGGAATCGAGATTTCCGGTGGGCTCGTCGGCCAGGATCAGCGCCGGCTGGTGCACCAGCGCGCGGCCGATCGCGACGCGTTGCTGTTCACCGCCGGAGAGCTGTTCCGGGTACCGGTCCGCCTTGCCGCTCAGGCCCACACTGGCGAGCTGCGCACCTGCGCGGTCGCGCGCCTCCCGGCCACGCGCGCTGCCCGCAAGCTCCAGCGGCAGCGCCACGTTTTCCAGGGCCGTCAGGGTGGGGATCAGGTGGAACGCCTGGAACACGATGCCCAGCTCCCGACGCCGAAGCAGTGTGCGCTCGCGTTCCGACAGGGAACCCAGTTCCGTGCCGTTGACCCGGACCTGCCCGGTACTAGGCGTTTCGAGGCCGGCCGCCAGATGCAGCAGCGTGGATTTGCCGCTACCGCTCTCGCCGACGATGGCGACGCGCTCCCCGGTCTGCAGGTTCAGGTCGACTTCCTGCAGCACCGCGGTGGCTCCCGCCGCCCCACGGTAGGAGAAGCCGAGCGAGCGGCATTCGAGGACGCTGGGGGGTGGGGTTGTCATCGATGCCTTCCGCTGGGTTATGTTCGCACGGACCCTGGCACGGCCCATTGGTTCGACACCAGTCTACCCTCGCGAGTACAGCAACGACTGCAGGGCCCACGCAATCAACACCTATGGAGTGCGGCGGCTTGCCGCCGCTTTGTGGTCGCCGAGCGTCATACACTCAAAGCGGGAGCAAGCTCCCGCACTCCATAGGCCTTCGGCCGCACTGGGGCCTCGTGCGGGTCCCTTTCGGATTGCGGCGGCTTGCCGCCGCTTTGTGGTCGCCGAGCGTCATACACTCAAAGCGGGAGCAAGCTCCCGCACTCCATAGCAAACTGTAGGTCGGGTTAGCCCGAAGGGCGTAACCCGACGGGTCTCGCACCCACACATGGCCGCAAAACAGCGTCGTCCACAGCACCCCGGCACGTCGGGTTACGCTGCGCTAACCCGACCTACAGAACTCGCCCCGATGTCGGGTTCTTTCACGCCAAAAAAGCGGGAGCAAGCTCCCGCAGTCCATCGAAATTCAGGCGGCTGGAGTATTTCGAGTTTCGCGCGGCGCGGTCCTCCGGTACAATTCCCGCGTTATCCCCAGCAAGGGTATCTGCCTTGAAACGCAACCGACGCTGTCGATCTAGCCACGCCTTGCGGTAGCAGACCTTCCCTCCCCGGTTCGGTCGTCTTCCGCAGGGCATGTGGAATACAGGCCGGGCCTACCGTGTGATCCGTCGAAGCCTGCAGCACGCTGCCGGCAACCTCGCCTGCCCCACCAGGGGGCGTCGCGGGTGCCGCCGGCAGACGCCGACGCCGCACACTGTCCCAGAGCCAGAACCCGAAGACACGCTGCCCGCAGCGTGACCACCGCCCCGGCCCAGCGCCGCGGCCGGCCCGGAGAGTGCTATGGAACACAATCTGGAACAGTTCGTGGTCGAGATCCAGGAGTTGCTGCGCCTGGACGATCGCGACGCGCTGCAGGAGACCCTCGACTTCATGCGCGTCCAGGACATCGCCTGGGTGCTGATGGAACTGGGTGGCGAGGACCTGCCCACGGTCTTCAACCGTCTCCCGCCCGGACGCAAGGCCGATGTCTTCGGCTACCTCGATCCGGAATACCAGATCCGACTGCTCGACACCACACCGCGGGCCGATGCGCGATTCCTGCTCTCGGAGATGGACACCGACGACCTGACCGCGCTGCTCCAGTCGCTGGGGGAGGAACAACTCCGGGAGTACCTGCGCCTGCTGCCCTTCCGCGCGATCCGGCGCGCACTGAAGCAGCTGAACTACCCCGAGAACTCCGTCGGGCGCGTGATGTCCTCGGATGTGGTCGCGGTGGAGCCCGACTGGAGCATGAAGCGGGCACTGGCCTTCATCCGCCGCAATGCCGACGAACACTCCAACAACGTGATCTTCGTGGTCGACGGCGAGCGCCGGCTGCTGGCAGCGGTGCCCATCCGGCACTTCCTGCGGGGCCGCGCCGAGGACCCGGTTTCCAGCCTGCTCGAAGAGAGCCCGCCGGTATCGGTCTCGGTGCTGGACGATCCGATCGAGGCCGCCCGCCGCATCCAGCACTACGATCTCGAGACATTGCCCGTGGTCGGCGAAGACGGGGTGCTGCTCGGGGTCGTCACCGTCGACGACGTGGTCGACCTGCTGGAGGCGGAATCCACCGAGGACTTCCACAAGATGGGCTCCGTCGGCAACCTGAACCTGAGCCTGCAGAGCGCCAGCCCCTTCCTGCTCTACCGTAAGCGTGTCGGCTGGCTGCTGGTCCTGGTCGCCTTCAATGCGATGGGCGGCTACGTGATCTCCCGTTACGAGGAGGCGATCGAGGCGCTGGTGGCGCTGGTGTTCTTCCTGCCGCTGATCATCGCGTCGGGCGGCAACGCCGGCGCCCAGAGTTCCACCCTGATGGTACGCGCGATCGCGACGGGCGAGGTCACCGCGCGCGACTGGCTGAAACTGTGGGGCAAGGAAATCGGCGTCTCGGTCTCGCTGGGAGTGACCATGGGCATGGCCGTGTCGCTGATCGGCCTGTGGCGCGGGGGATTCGAGCTCGCCCTGCTGGTGGCGGTCGCGATGACCCTGATCGTCGCCGCGGCCAGCGTGGTCGGCATGCTGCTGCCGATCATCCTGACCCGTTTCAAGCTGGATCCGGCAACGGCCAGTGTGCCGCTGGTCACCTCGCTCGCGGATATCTTCGGTATCCTCATCTACTTCGCGCTGGCTGTCGCGATCTTCAACATCACGATTACCGGAACCTGATCAGGCAACGCCATGAGCGCAACCATCGACGAACAGCCGACACTTGCGGATCTGCTCCGCAGCGCGCTGGAGCAGGGTGCCACCGAGAACCTGCCGGAGCTGATCGATGCGCATGCAGCCCAGGATATCGCGCAGGCCCTGGGCGAACTGCCGCGCCATCACTGGCACAGCCTGTTCCAGCGGTTGGATCACGCACGCGCTGCCGATGTCTACGCCCACCTTCCGACCGAGCACCAGACACTGCTGCTGGAGAACCTCGGACACGACGAGGCCATACGGCTGATTGGCGAGTTGTCCTACGACGATGCGGCGGCGGTTCTGGACGAACTCAGGGACGAACACGCCGAGGCCATCCTGGGCGCGCTGCCGCAGGATGACCAGGAGGCGCTCACCGCGCTGCTTGCCTATCCCGAGGAGAGTGCCGGGCGCATCATGACGCCCGAGTTCGTAACCGTGCAGCCGGAGTGGACGGTAGCCGAGGCGCTGGACCACCTGCGCGAGCACAGCGAGATCGCCGAGACGGTCAACACCATCTTCGCCGTATCTCCCGAGGGTCAGCTGCTGGGCTGGATGCGCCTGAAGGATCTGCTGCTGAGTCGGCCAAGGTCGATCGTGGGATCGGCTCTGCGCACCGATATCGTCAGTATCGAAGCGCACGAGGATCAGGAAGAGGCAGCGAAGCGCATCAGCCACTACGATCTGGACGTCCTGCCGGTGGTCGATGAGCGCGGTGTGATCCTCGGCATCATCACCGTGGACGACGTGCTCGACATCATTCGCGACGAGACCACCGAGGATTTCCACCGCATGGCGGCGGTGGGGGATCTGCCACTGTCGATGCGCGACGCCACCATGAGGCTGCTTTATCGCAAGCGCATCGGCTGGCTGGTGATCCTCGTAGCCGTGAATATCCTTTCCGGCGCCGCGATCGCATTCTTCGAGACCTCGATCGAGGCGGTGGTGGCGCTGGTCTTCTTCCTGCCGATGGTGATTGCGACCGGCGGCAACGCCGGCGCCCAGGCTTCGACGCTGATGGTGCGCGCGCTCGCCACGGGGGACATCCAGATCCGCGACTGGTTCCGGCTGGGGTCGAAGGAGATTCTGGTCTCGGTCACTCTGGGGCTGTCGATGGCGGCGGCCATCTGGCTCACCGGCAACTGGCTGGGCAATCTGGAGGTGGCGAACGCAATCGCGATCGCGATGTTCCTCGTGGTGGTGTTCGGGTCGTTGTTCGGTATGACCCTGCCCTTCCTGCTGACGCGTCTCCGCCTCGACCCCGCAACCGCCAGCGCGCCGCTGATCACATCGGTGGTGGACGTGGTCGGGATCGTCATCTATTTCGGCGTGGCCACCGCGATCCTGCAGCTGAATTGACCTGACTGCCATGCGCCCGGACGCGTGGCACCCCTGACGATGAAACGCCGCACACTGTAGGTCGGGTTAGCCCAAAGGGCGTAACCCGACGGGTCTCGCACCCGCCCATGGTGCAAAGCAGCGTCGTCCCCGGCACCCAGGCACGTCGGGTTACGCTACGCTAACCCGACCTACGGAACTGAACCGTGACTTGCACCACAACCGGCTACCGTAAACACGGGGCTTCTTGCCGTACCGCGGGCAGGCGGCAAGAATAGCGGGATGAATCACTGCACAGCGCCCCTCCCATGAATGCAGACATCGTTCGCCATCGGACCACGGCCGTCCGCGTCGGTCACGTGACCGTCGGCGGCACCGCCCCCATCGTGGTGCAGTCGATGACGAATACCGACACGGCGGACCCGGTGCGCACCGCGATCCAGGTCGCCGAGCTGGCGCGGGCCGGATCGGAGCTGGTGCGGATCACGGTGAACACCGAGGAGGCCGCCGCGGCCGTCCCCGAAATCCGCGAGCGCCTCGAGAAGATGGGCCTGGACGTGCCGCTGGTCGGGGACTTCCACTTCAATGGACACAAGCTGCTCAGCAGACACCCGGCCTGCGCCGAGGCGCTGGCCAAGCTGCGGATCAACCCCGGCAACGTGGGCAAAGGTTCGAAGCGGGACAAGCAGTTCGAGTCCATGATCGAAGTCGCCTGCCGCTACGACAAGCCGGTCCGCATCGGGGTGAACTGGGGCAGCCTGGACCCGGCCGTTCTGGCGCGCCTGCTCGACGCCAACGCCGCGCGGCAGGATCCGCAGCCGCTGGAAGACGTGACCCGCGAGGCCCTGATCGCATCGGCGCTGGAGAGTGCGGCGCAGGCCGAGGCTTTGGGCCTGCCCCACGACCACATCGTCCTGTCGGCCAAGGTCAGCGGGGTGCAGTCCCTGATCCGCGTCTACACCGACCTCGCCGCACGCTGCGACTACCCCCTGCACCTCGGACTGACCGAGGCGGGCATGGGCACCAAGGGCATCGTCGCGTCCACCGCAGCCCTGGCGGTGCTGCTGCAGCAGGGCATCGGCGACACCATCCGCATCTCCCTGACCCCCGAACCCGGTGGTGACCGCACCCAGGAGGTGATCGTCGCCCAGGAAATCCTGCAGAGCCTGGGTCTGCGCAGCTTCCTGCCCTCGGTGGTCGCCTGCCCGGGCTGCGGGCGCACCTCCAGCGATTACTTTCAGCACCTGGCGCAGGATATCCAGAGCTTCATCCGGCACCAAATGCCGACGTGGAAGCAGCACTACCCCGGTGTCGAGGAGATGACCGTCGCGGTGATGGGCTGCGTGGTGAATGGCCCCGGCGAGAGCCGCCATGCAAACATCGGTATCAGCCTGCCCGGCACGGGCGAGGTGCCGGTGGCCCCGGTGTACGAGGATGGCGAAAAGACCGTGACCCTGAAGGGCGACCACATCGCCGAAGAATTCCAGGCCCGGGTCGAGGCCTACATCGAACGCCGTTATGGCAACGGAACCACCCGCCGCGCAAGCTGATCCCGCCATGTAACCGATTCATCATCCCGCCGTCACACCGTTGACAAGGCGCGGGCGCACAGTGCACGCATGAATACCCGCATGCTGCAACTGCGCGACGAGGCGCCGCTGGCCGAGCAGGAACCGGAGCGGCGCCTGCGCGTCGCCGTCGTCACGGAGACCTGGCCGCCCGAGGTCAACGGGGTGGCCATGACCGTCCACCGCCTGGTGGACTGGCTGGGTCGGCGGCATCGCGTGACCCTGATCCGGGTCCGCCAGGGCCCTCGGGACCAGGGCACGGCCATCCCCGGGGTCGACACCCTGCTGCTGCCGAGCGTCCCCCTGCCCCGCTATCACGAGTTGCGCATGGGCCTGCCATCGGTAGGCAGGCTGAAGAACCTCTGGCGGGCCAAGCGACCCGATGTGGTGCACGTCATCACCGAGGGACCCCTGGGCTGGTCCGCGGTCCGCGCGGCCAACGCCCTCGGCATTGCGGTCGTCAGCGACTTCCATACCAATTTTCACCAATACACGGCCCATTATGGCCTGGGGTTGTTCAAGCCCATTGCCCTGCGGTACCTGCGTACCCTGCACAACCGGACCCTGCTGACCCTCGTGCCGACCCGGACCCTCGCCGAGAACATGATCCGGCAGGGCTTCGAACGCGTGGACGTACTCTCACGCGGGGTCGACACCGAGCTGTTTCATCCCCACTACCGCCGCTCGGAACTTCGCGCCTCCTGGGGCGCCGGCCCGGATGACCCGGTGCTGCTGATGGTCAGCCGTATCGCCCCGGAAAAGAACCTGCCGCTGGCCTTGCAGGCCTACGAATGTGCGCGCGATCGGGTTCCGGGTACCCGCATGGTGGTCGTCGGCGACGGCCCCGCCCGGGCCGCCACCGCGGCCGCGCACTCGGGCGTCCATTTCGCCGGCATGCAGACCGGCCGGGCACTGGCGGATCACTACGCCTCGGCCGACATCTTCGTCTTCCCCAGCCTCAGCGAGACCTTCGGAAACGTCACCCTGGAAGCGATGGCCAGTGGTCTGGCGGTGGTGGCGTTCGATTACGCGGCGGCCCGTGAACACATCGTCGATGGCCGCAACGGGCGGACCGCAGGTTGCACAAACGACGCCGGGTTCGTCGAAGCCGTCACAGAACTGGCCATCGACCGGTTGCAGACGGCCCGTCTCGGCGCGGCGGCCCGGGAGAGCGCTCTGGAGATCGACTGGTCACGCATCTTCGAACGTTACGAAGGCTTCCTGGAGCAATGTCTGGAGACTGAACATGGCTGACTCGATGCTCACGCCCCCTTCACCGTCTCTCGCCCGCATGCGGGCATGGGATCTCTCTCTTTGCAGGCTGCTCAACCGCGCCAACCGCCGCGAGTACGTAGGCCGCGCCTTTGCGCTCATCAGCCGCCTCGGCGACGGGGTGTTCTGGTATACCCTGATGCTGCTGCTACCGCTGCTGCACGGCCTGGGCACCCTGGCCGTCAGCCTGCACATGGCAGTCACCGGAGCCGTGGGTCTCACGATCTACAAGTGGCTCAAGGCGCGCACCAGCCGCCCACGGCCGTTCATGGTCAGCGACCACATCATCCGCAGGGTCCCACCGCTGGATGAATACAGCTTCCCTTCGGGCCACACCCTGCACGCGGTGGCCTTCTCGATCGTCCTGCTGAGCCATCTGCCCCAGTGGTTCTGGGTGGTGGTGCCGTTCGCGGCATTGGTGGCGATTTCCCGCCCGGTGCTGGGCCTGCATTATCCCAGCGACGTACTGGCCGGCGCGGTGATCGGTGCTCTGGTCGCCGGCACTTCCGTCTCCCTGGCGCCGCTGCTGCTGGCCTGATCCCGGCCCGCCGGCCAGCGACCGAACGTCCGCAGCCCTCTCGGCTGTGATGGGCCTCGATGAGCTCGGTCCCTCGGGGATCCAGGATCAGACAGGAACCCACCTCGCTCAGCGGCATCGCGGATTCCTGCTTCGAGTCAGGCCGAAGTGTGAGCAGCGCCGGTCCAGCCACGGCACCTGTTTCCGCCCGTGGTGGCCTCAGGCGAACCCACGACGGCGCCGCTTCGGGCGCACTGCCGGTCCGCCTGGTACCTGACTGTTTCACAACGGGCAGAACCTGTTGTTCGTCGGGTATCTCGATCGCGAGCATGAACTGCTCGACTGCTGCCGTGCCGGGAACGTCTTCGTGCTCACCTCGCGCACGGAGACCCAGGGCCTGGTGTTGCTGGAATCGATGGCGCTGGGTGTCCTGGCGGTCGCACTGGCAACGTAACCGAACTGTCATGCAGTATTGTGACACTGTTCCTTTTTCCGGAGATGATGATGACAGTGCGGATAGGCATCAACGGTTTCGGACGAATCGGGCGGCTCGCACTGCGCGCTGCCTGGGGCCTGCAGGGCCTCGCGTTCGGGCTGATCAACGAGAAAAACGGTGACGGAACGGTTTCGGCACATCTGCTGGAGTTCGATTCGGTGCACGGACGCTGGCCTCATGCCATACAGGGCACACCGGATCAGGTCGGAATCGACGGACAGTGGATTGCACACAGCAGCCATGACACTCCCGGCGCGGTTCCCTGGGGCGATGCGGCCATCGACCTCGTGATCGAATCCAGCGGCCGTTTCCGCACCCTCGAAACGCTGGAACCCTACTTCGCGGCGGGAGTGAAAAAGGTCGTCGTCGCCGCTCCCGTCAAGGATCCCGAGGCCCTGAACGTCGTCGTGGGCGTGAATGCGCACCTGTATCAACCCGACCAGCATCGGTTGGTGACCGCGGCATCCTGCACCACCAACTGCCTCGCGCCGATCGTCAAGGTCCTGCATGACGCCATCGGCATTCGCCACGGCGCGATCCTCACGGTCCACGACATGACCAACACCCAGTCGCCGGTGGATCGACCACACGCGGACCTGCGCCGGGCCCGTGCCGCCGGAATCTCCCTGATTCCCACGACGACCGGATCGGCCAAGGCCATCGGCGACATCTTTCCCGAACTCGAGGGTCGCCTGAACGGGCACGCGGTGCGGGTGCCGTTGATGAATGCCTCGCTCACCGACTTCACCTTCGAGGCGGCGCGGCCCACCACGGTCGAGGAGGTCAACGGACTGCTGCTGGCGGCCGCCTCGCAAGGCCCCCTGGCCGGCATCCTCGGGTACGAGGAACGTCCGCTGGTCTCGGCCGATTACCGAACGGACCCACGCTCGGCGATCGTCGACGCACCCTCGACCATGGTGATCGACGGCACGCAGGTGAAGATCCTGGCCTGGTATGACAACGAGTGGGGCTACGCAAACCGGCTGGTGGAACTCGTCGAGCAGGTTGCCCATTCGCTTTGACCGAATGCCGCAACCGCGCTGAGACACCTGGGACACCAGGGCATGCACCCCAGGGCGGCGTCTCTCGGAGCGCCGCGTTCCAACCCATCGTCCGGACCTCCATAACATGGCACACAGTAATCACCGCGGACTGACCCGGGTCATCAAGGCCTTCGGCTATTCCTGGAACGGGCTCCGCTCGACCTTCAAGCACGAAGAGGCCTTCCGGCAGGAACTCCTGCTGTGCCTGGTCCTGATTCCCGCCGCATTCCTGCTGACCGATGTCGGTCTGGAGCGGGCGCTGCTGATTGGCAGCCTCTTCCTGATCCTGATCGTGGAACTGCTGAACTCGGGGATCGAGGCGGCGATCGACCGTTTCGGTGAAGAGTGGCACGAGCTCTCGGCCCGGGCCAAGGACATGGGGTCGGCTGCCGTGCTGCTGTCTTTTGTCCATGCCGGGGTGATCTGGCTTCTGGTGCTTTTATGAAAATGGGTGGCCGCCCCACGTAGGAGGCGAGCCTCCTCGCCGATCCGGGGCCGGAAAACCCATCGGCCAGGGGCTGGCCTCCTACAGCCGGACCGCCTGAAACAACACAAATCTGACCTCCGCGGCGCTTGGGTGATCATCAGGGCAACGAATGGCCTGGTGGTTTTCGGTAACCTTTCGAACAACGCAGCCCCTTGCTGGAGTGGTACGATCACGGCAGGGAAAACCGATGCAAGATGGTGCTCATGAGTAGTGACAAGTTGCTGCGGGTTCTGCAGCTCGACGACTCCGACGCCCGGATCTATGACCCGGTGGCCACGCCGGGGGAATGGGCGGTGCCCGGCAGTTTCCATTTCTGGGATGAACCACTGGAAGGTCTTTCCGGTGCACGCCGGCAGGCCTTCGCCAACGGCTTCCTGGGGATCGGCAGCTTCGGCTGGACGACCCTGGTCACGGTGGCGGAAATCGATCGCGCGGAGCTGGAACAGGTGACGCGTGCGCTCGCGGAACATCTGGTCGAGGCCTTCGGTGCACCGGATGTGGCCGCCGCGCTGCCGGCGGCCCGCGAGGAGGTGGCCTTTGCCCAGGGGCTCTGCGACCACCCCGTCGGCAGCGTGATCGCGGTAAGCCGCAGCTTCGACGGCCGGGAGTTCAGCGAGGATTTCCGGCGCTGGACGGCACCCACGGAGATCGACCACGACCATTTCAAGATCTTCGGTGTCGATATTCAGGACCCCTGACCCCTGCTCCCGGCGCAGGGACGGCGTCGCAGATCTTCAGTCTCGATCGCGGGATTGACCCCATTGCTGTAGCTTTCGATCCAGCGTCTTGCGGGAGACCTCCAGCTTGCGCGCCACCTCGGACTTGTTGCCGCCACAGGCATCGAGCACCGCGAGGATGTGCTGCTTTTCCAGGCTGGCCAACGTCAGCGGCGCACCGGGAACCGCAGCAGCCCCCGTGGATTCGCTCGCCGGCGCGCCCTCATGGCCGAGGTCCTGCAGGCAACGGGCCGGTGACTGACCAAGCAGTACCGCCCGCTCAATCACGTTGCGGAACTCGCGCACGTTGCCGGGCCAGGGATAGGCCCTGAGCGCGCGGATATCCTCCTCGCTCAGCGGGATCGGGGGCAGCGACAACTCGTCCGCAAGATTTCTGATGAAGTAGATCGCCAGAGTCGGAATATCCTCCTGCCGTTCCCGCAGTCCCGGCATGCGAATGGTCAGCACGTTGATCCGGTAGAACAGGTCTTCCCGAAACCTTCCGGCCCGCACCGCCTCCGCCAGATCCCGATGCGTTGCCGCGACGATCCGCACGTCGACCGAGACCTCGCGATTGCTGCCCACGGGCCGGATCTTCTGATCATCGAGGACCCGCAGGAGCTTGCTTTGCATGCTCAGCGGCATCTCCGCGATCTCGTCCAGAAATAGCGTCCCGCCATTGGCATAGGTGAACAGACCCTCGCGCGCCTGGTGCGCCCCCGTGAAGGCCCCCTTGGCATGTCCGAAAAGTTCGCTCTCCAGCAGTTCGGGCGAAATCGCACCGCAATTGATCGGTACGAAGCTGCCGTTCCGGCCGCTGAAGGCATGCAGCGCACGCGCCGCCACCTCCTTTCCGGTACCCGACTCACCCAGCACCAGTACAGTCGCAGGGGTCGGCCCGACGCGCCTGATCACCGCACAGACGGGTTTCACCATCTCGCAATACGCGACCACCGGGTCCTGCGCCGGTTCCATGCTCGCCGACCCCGCGGTCGGGACATCGGTGCGCGCAGCCATCCGACGCGCGAAGCAGCGGTCGACGATCGAATCCAGCTGCTCAAGGTCGAGCGGTTTCAGGAGAAAATCCGCGGCACCGGCGCGTATCCCTGCAATGGCCGTCTCCACGTCGGCATCCGCAGCCACCAGGATGACCTCAGCCCCGACGCCCTGCTCGCGCAACGACTCGACCCATGCCATGGCGGAGCCGTCGGGCAGGCGCGTATCGATGATCAGCAGGTCGAATTCACACCGCTGGCGCAGCCTTTCGGCCTGTTCGATGGAGCTTGCGAGTTCCACCAGGGCGAAACGGCGGCTGAGTCTGCGACCGAGATTCTGCGCCGGGATATTCTCGGGATTCACGATCAGGATGGAACCGAGCGCCGAGCCGGCTGCCTGCGCTTGCCCGCTCGGGGGCAGAGGCTGCCGTGCGTGCAGATTACCGCTCATCTGCGGGCCCCTTGCTTCGTGATGGTTCCATGGGTGGGTACATCGGTACCTCCTGGCAGGGGACGAACAATGGTTCGAATCCCCTGAAACCGTATCATTTTGACCTATGTTTTACGATAAGCCCACGTCAAAATGTCCTATTTCCACCGTACCCTGCTAGGCTTTTATGGCCTATAGCGGTTCAAAAATCCAGCCATAAGCGTTTCATCAGCACCGTCTTCCAGTTCGACCCTTCGGCGTCAGACCATGGCGCACAGGGTCCCGGAACCATGCGGCCGGAGCCCAGACGCCTTGACGGAAATGGATCAGCGCTTGCTGCAGGGTTACAGTGAAGCCGGCTGACGGAGTCACCCTGACGCAGCCGGGATCACGACATACGCGGCGACGGCTATTGGAGGCGTGGATGGAAGTGCAGCAGGCTGGCAGGAAGCGTGACGCGATCGCGGGTTTGATCCTTGCGGGGGGCCGTGCCCGCCGGATGGGGGGGGAGGACAAGGGCCTGATCTCCCTCGCGGGCCGTCCGATGGTGGAGCACGTACTGGAGCGGATCCGACCTCAGGTGGACGAGGTTTTGATCAATGCGAACCGCAACGCAGAACGCTATGGGCTCTACGGACACCGCGTGATTCCCGACGTGATCGGCGACTACTCCGGACCGCTCGCCGGCATGCTCACCGCAATGATGGCCGCGAAGCAGCCTTGGCTGGCGGTCGTGCCCTGCGACAGTCCGTTGCTGCCCCAAGATCTCGTGGAACGGCTGTATCAGTCCGTTCTCTCGGAATCCGCCGAGATTGCCGTGGCGCATGACGGCCAGCGTCTGCAGCCGGTGATCGCGCTGCTCAACTGCTCGCTGCTCCCGCATCTGCGCGCCTTCCTGGACCAGGGCGGCCGCAAGATCGACACCTGGTATGCGCAGCACCGGATGGTTGCAACCGACCTCTCCGATCACCCCGAGGCCTTCGTCAACGTCAACACCCCAGAGGAGCGCCTGGAACTCGAGCAGCGGGTGATCGCGGATGCCACGTCATGAAACGCACACGGACAACGATGTGTTTCGCATGCGGGCGCCCGCCCGCCCATCGCGCCACCCACGGGAAGCAGCCCTAGACCAGGTCGTGCCATGTCCGGAATCATAGAAACCGCGCCCAGTTGTCTCGATGCCGGAGAACCCGGCCTGCTTCACGAAGCAACCGCGCTGTCGCGCATCCTCGCACAGTGCGTACGCGTTTCCGAGGCGGAATCCGTGCCGCTGACAGCCGCTCATGGGCGCGTCCTGGCGGAAGACGTCATCGCGCCACTGGATGTACCACCCCGGGACAATTCGGCCATGGATGGCTATGCGCTGCGCCTGCAGGACGTGTCCGAAACCGAGGGCACGGTCTTGCGTCTGGCGGGACGCGCATTGGCAGGGAGCCCCTACGGGCATGCTCTCCAGGTTGGAGAGTGCGTGCGGATCATGACCGGGGCCCCGGTTCCCGAAGGAGCCGACGCCGTCGTGATCCAGGAGCAGGCCTCGGAACGGGATGGCCTCGTGTACCTGAACCCGGGACACCGGCATGGGCAGAACATCCGCCGTTGCGGCGAGGACCTGAGGGCTGGCTCCGTAGTCCTGGAAAGGGGTCGCCGTATCAAGCCGGCCGATCTGGGACTGATCGCGTCGCTGGGGATTGCCGACGCCCGGGTCTTTCGTCGTCCCCGAGTGGTCCTTTTTTCCACCGGCGACGAACTGTGCCCGTTGGGTGATGTTCCCCGCAGCGGACAGATCTACGACAGCAACCGGTACAGCCTGAGAGGCCTGCTGGACGGTCATCCGGTCGACACGCTGGATCTCGGCATCGTCCCGGACGATCCGAAACGGCTGCGGCAGGTCCTAGAAGAGTCGACGCGCAGCGGGGACATCGTGATCAGCACCGGTGGCGTTTCCGTCGGCGAGGCCGACCATGTGAAGCGAGTTCTGGAGGAACTGGGCGAGGTGAGCTTCTGGAAGATCGCGATCAAGCCCGGCCGCCCGCTGGCCTTCGGCACGCTGGGTCCGGGAACCCTTTTTTTCGGCCTGCCGGGCAACCCGGTCGCAGCGATGGTGACCTTCGTGCGCTTCGTCCGCCCGGCCCTGGAGCGCATCGCCGGGCTGGCGCCCCGGAATCCCCTGACCTTCGAGGTCCCCTGCGTCCACGCACTGAGGAAGGTGCCGGGGCGAACCGAATTCCAGCGTGGGCGACTGCAGCCGGACGCACAGGGCCGGCTTCGTGTGGAGGTTACCGGCCGACAGGGCTCGGGCATCCTGCACTCCATGAGCCAGGCCGACTGCCTCATCGTGCTGGAACACGACCGGGGTCCAGTGGCCGAAGGCGAGATGGTGACGGTGCAGCCGCTGCCGGGCTGGACCTGAGCCCGCGGTGAGAGAACCGGTGGATGGGTCTGGCTGTCATGGCCCTGCGCCACCCCCGACGGTGAAAAAGCCGCAAACTGTAGGTCGGGTTAGCCCAAAGGGCGTAACCCGACGGGTCTCGCACCCACCCA
>NZ_REBW01000206.1 GCF_007692535.1 Thioalkalivibrio sp.
CGCTAACCCGACCTACGGGACTGGGACGTGTCTTTCTCGCTAACTGGCGCCGCTGCCGAACAGGTGACCGAAGATGCGCGCACCGCCGATATAGGTGCCCATGGCCGAGCCCAGCGTGGTCAGCAGGAAGACCAGCAGTACGCGGGACACCCGATTGCGCCACCAGCCGCGCGGGCTGGTGGTGTCCCGGCGCAGCGTCGCGAAGTCGCCGACCTGCGGCTTGCGCATGTACAGCTCCACCGCTGCTGCGACGAAGCCTACGCCGATGGTCGGGTTCAGTGAGGTCAGGGGGGCCGCCAGGGCTGCGGTGACGATGGTCACCGGATGGGCGAGGGCAATGGTGGCGCCGATCGCGGCGAGGCCACCGTTGATCATGATCCAGTCCAGCACCATCTGCAGGCCGAGTTCGGCATTGCGGGTGAAACCGATCACGAAGCCCGTCAGGATGATGCCGACCACCACCCAGGGGATGTATTTCGGCCAGCGCGCCTTTGGGGGCGACTGCTCGAGCTGCCTGAGGATGTCTTCCGGCTCCTGCCGGTCCAGGGCCACGTAGTTTTCGATGCCCTTCAGGTGGCCCGCGCCGACAACGGCCAGGATGCGCTGGTGCCTGCCCGTCGCCGCCAGCTTGCGCAGGTGCGCCGCCATGTAGCGGTCGCGCTCGTCGATCAGCGGAAGGTACAGCTCGCGGGACTGTTCGGCGAACTCGCTGAAGGTGGACTCCAGCATGTCGCCCTCCTTCAGGCGCTCGATCTCGGCCTCGGCGATCTGTTCCCGGCTCATCACGCTCGCGAACAGCCCGCCGATCAGGCCCATGCGCTGCCACCAGGGAACCGCGCGGTAGGCGCGGCGCAGCGTGAGTCCGATCTCGCGGTCGATCAGCGCGAGCGGAAGCCCGTTGTCCAGCGCACCGTGGATGGCCGCCCGCATTTCCGCGCCCGGTTCGATGCCGTACTGGTCGGCCAGCCGCTGCTGATAGGCGCCCAGTGCCAGGCTGGCCGCGACCATCGGCGCCTGGCCGCTGCGGACCACGCTGAACAGGTCGAGCTTGCTCATCGCCTCGGGATCGACGATCGCGCGCTGCCGGCTCATGCACAGTTCGACGGCCACGGTGTCGAACGCGCCGCTGGCGATCAGGTCCGCGACGGTGCGTGCGCTGGCCGGGGATACGTGCGCGGTGCCGAGCAGAGTGATCTCGGTCTCGCCGATCCGGATCTGGCGGTGCGGTTCCTTGGCGAGCAGTTGTTCGACGGTGTTGGTCATCTTCGCTTGAGAGGCAGCAAACAGCCCGCCATCCTAGCGGGAATGGGCCGTCGGAGCGAGTGACCCCGGGCGGGCGTGCTCCGGATCCCGAGCCGCCGCGGAGGGGGATATGGCGGGCGTACGGCGCTGCCGCGAGCCCGCCGCAGCCGTTGGATCAGCCACTCAGCGGCGGGTGTCGAGCCAGTGCAGCCAGCGTTCCTGCAGTTCGGCCGAGCGGGCCGCGACCGCGGATGGTCTGTCCAGGGAGCGTTGGAAGACCGGGCCGCCCTCCAGATCGGTCATCTGCCCGCCGGTCTCCGCGAGCATCAGGGTGCCGGCGGCGCTGTCCCACAGGGCCTGTCCACCGTGCAGATAGAGATCCGCGCGGCCGGTGGCCAGCCACGCCCACTCCAGCGCACAGGCCCCGAGGTTGCGCTGCGAGCGGTACGGCGGATCCACCGCCAGCGCGGTGGCGAGGCGGGGCTGCAGGCGTTTGCAATCGACCAGCGCAGTGCATTGCTCCAGTTCCCGGGGATCGAAATGCCGCGCGGGTGGGGCCGCGCCGTTGAGCCGCAGCCCTGCGCCGCGCATCACGCTGAAGAGTTCGTCCCGGACCGGGTCGTAGGTGGCTCCGAATTCGACGCCACGGGCATCGACCAGC
Organism: Thioalkalivibrio sp.; assembly: GCF_007692535.1. GTDB lineage: Bacteria > Pseudomonadota > Gammaproteobacteria > Ectothiorhodospirales > Ectothiorhodospiraceae > Thioalkalivibrio. The sequence goes on from NZ_REBW01000206.1 coordinate 1,904, forward strand.
GCCAGGGAGATGGCGAAGAAGGGCAGCCCGCCGACAAAGTTGGTCGTGCCATCGAGCGGGTCCAGCAGCCAGAAGGGTTTTGCGCTGGACAGGACCTTCTGTTGCGCCTCCCGGGTCTGTTCCTCGCTGAGGACGGCGAGTCCCGGAAAGAGTTCGCCGAGCAAGCCGCTCAGGCGTCCATCCACGGCGTGGTCGGCGCTGGTGACCAGGCTGCCGTCGGGCTTCTCCTCGACCGTGAGCCGCCCGTGGAAGCGTGGGAGCAGTTCTTCCTGTCCGATGATGCGGAGGCCGTGCAGTAGATCGTCGAATGCAGTCTTCATGGAGGTCCGTGGTCGTCGGGGTGCCCGAGGTGAGCGTGGCGCGGGCTTGGGCGTATGATACCGGTTCATGACCGGACTCTTCGTCATTCTCGCCCTGGTGTTGGTGGTTCTCTATTTCAATGACGCCTGGCGCAGCCTCGAGCGGGTGCGCAAGGTCGCCCGTGACGTCTGCGCGCGCGCCGGGGTGCAGTTCCTGGACAGCAGCGTCATCCAGACCGGGGTTCGCATCGAACGCGGCGGCGCGGGGCTGGTGCTGGTCCGGCGTTATCGCTTCGAGTTCGCGACCGACGGGAGCACGCGTCACGTCGGCGAGATCACGCTGCGCGGGCGCCGGGTGCAGGTCGCGAGCATGGAGCTGCCGGAAGGCGGCCGGTTGCTGGATGCCGAGGCCTCGGCGCCCGGCGCGGGAGATCTTCCCCGGTGACGCTGAACGAACTCCGCTACGCCGTCGCAGTGGCACGCGAGCGGCACTTCGGGCGTGCGGCGGAGGCCTGTCACATCAGCCAGCCCTCGCTGTCGGTCGCCGTACGCAAGCTCGAGGAGGAGCTCGGTGTAACCCTGTTCGAGCGGGGTCACGGCGAGGTCACGCTGACGCCGGCGGGCGAGGCACTGCTCCGACAGGCGCGCCGGGTGCTGGACGAGGTCGGCGCGCTCCGCGAAATGGCCGTGCAGCAGCAGGACCAGCTCTCCGGTCCGCTGCGGATGGGGGCGATCTACACCATCGCGCCGTACCTGCTGCCGGAGCTGATCCCGGTGCTGCACGAACGGGCGCCAGAGATGCCGCTGGTGATCGAGGAGAATTACACCGCGCGCCTGCGCGACCGGCTGCGGGAGGGCGAACTGGATGCCATCGTGGTTTCGCTGCCCTTCGAGGAGCCGGGGGTGGTGACCCTGCCGTTGTACGACGAACCCTTCGTCGCCGTGCTGCCCGCCGCCCACCCGTTGAACCGGGAAGGGCCACTGACGCTGGATCAGATGGGCGACGCGACCCTGCTCCTGCTGGGCGCGGGCCACTGCTTCCGGGACCAGGTTCTGGAGCTCTGTCCCGGCTGCCTGCGCACCGCCACCGCCGACGGCAGCGTCTCCAGGAATCTGCAGGGCTCGTCGCTCGAGACCATGCGGCACATGGTCGCGTCGGGCATGGGCGTGACCATCCTGCCCTGTACGGCGGCAGGCGCCGACCGGTACGCGCAGCGCCTGCTCGCGGTGCGGCGGTTTGCCGAGCCGGTGCCCAGCCGGCGTGTGGCGCTGGCCTGGCGCGCCAGCTTTCCGCGCCCGCAGGCCATCGAGGCCCTGCGCCGCGCGGTGCTGGACACCGGGCTCAGCTGCGTGAGCTTCATCCAGCCCGGGCAGCGATCCGCTGCAGAATGAGCCGGGCGTCCTCCGCCGTCAGGCTGTGTTCCAGCGGGCTGGCGATCACGGTGGCGCGACCGCGCAGCGCCGGCACCTGGTTCAGGTCCTGGCTGTAGGCCGGGATCAGGATGTCGCCACCCATGCGGAAATCGGTGTTCCGGACGACCGCGTCGTAGGTGATGTCCGGATGATCCTGCACGTTCAGCCAGCCTAGAAGGTTGTGCTGCGTTGGCGGGGCCAGATCGACCAGAACCGCGGGTGAATTCCGAATGGCGTCGTAGGTGCTGCCACCCACGGCCTGCCGGGTCAGGATCCGGCGGACGGGGCCGAACATGCCGCCGCCATGGGTGGCCTCCAGGGCCTGCAGCGCGCGTACGGTGCCAAGGTGCGGGCTGGCGATGGTGATTAGGTGTTCCACCGGTCCCGCGCCGCCGCGCACCAGGCTCAGGCGACTGACCACCCCGCCGGCGGAGTGCCCGACCAGGACCACCGGTTGGTCCGGGTGGCGGTTGGCTGCGGAGCGGATCATCGCGGACAGCCAGTCCGCCTGCAGTGCCAGCGGCGCCGACACCGGCAGGCTTACCGTGTAAATGGTGCGCTCCCCGGTTTCTCCGGCGCGCGCGAGCCGCACCTTGCCATCCTGCGAGTAGCGCCAGTCGCCGCCGTAGTGCCAGCCGGCCGCGGTCAGTGCGTCCACCACCCCGGCCTTGTGAAAGCTCTGGCCGTCGCCGAGATAGCCGTGCACCAGCACCATGACCGACGCCGGGGCGGCGGGGCTCCAGATCAGCAACAGGAACAGTAGGGCCGCCAGCAGGCGGGCGGGTATCAAGCTTTTCATTGGGTCGGTCCTCATTGCATTCGGTCCGGGCGCACCGGAATCGGCTCGGCAATTAGCAGAAGATCATTATATTCCAAAATGCCGATGCGTATTTCTGACGTGAGGTCGCCCTGATTCGCGTGGGGAAAAGCGGTGGCGGGCTTCCCGTGGGGTTCGGTAGGCCCTGGGGCCTGCACGCACTACACTTGTGCCCATGATTCGTTTCGAGAACGTGGAACTGCGCCGCGGTGCCCAGGCGCTGATCAGCAATGCATCCTTTCGGATCCATCCGGGCTGGCGTGTCGGGCTGACCGGCGCGAATGGCTGCGGCAAGAGTACGCTGCTGGCAGCGCTGCGCGGCGAGCTGACGCCCGACACGGGCACGATCGACTGGCCCCGCGGCTGGGTCTGCGCCCACCTTCCGCAGGAGGTGGACGCCAGCACCCGGCGGGCGGTGGACTATGTGCTGGATGGCGATACCGCCCTCCGGACGCTGCAGGCGCGCCTGGAATGCTGCGACGACGGCGAGGAACACGGTCATCTCTACGCGGAGATCGACGCGATCGATGGCTGGAGCGCGGAGGCCAGGGCGCGGCAGCTCCTGGCCGGTCTCGGCTTCACGCCGCAGGACCCGGACCGCGCCGTCGCCGAATTCTCCGGCGGCTGGCGCATGCGCCTGGGCCTGGCCCAGACCCTGATGACCCGTTCCGACCTGCTGTTGCTCGACGAGCCGACCAATCACCTCGATTTCGAGACCATCCTCTGGCTGGAGGACTGGCTGCGCCGTTATCCGGGCACCCTGATCGTGATCGCGCATGACCGCCGCTTCCTGGATGCGGTGGTCACGCATATCGCCCATATCGAGCACCGGCAGGTGCAGTTGTTCACCGGCAATTACAGCGCCGCCGAGCGCCGCCGCGCCGAGATCGTCGCCCAGACCGAGGCTGCGGCCGCCCGGGTTGCCCAGGAGCGCGCCCACCTCGAGCGCTTCGTCGCGCGCTTCCGGGCCAAGGCAAGCAAGGCGAGGCAGGCGCAAAGCCGGCTGAAACGGCTGGAGAAACTGGACGACGTGGCGTTGCTGCGCGCGGCGCGGCCGATGCACCTGAAGATTCCGGCCCCCGCGCGATTGCCGGATCCGCTGCTGCGCCTGGACCACGCCGGCGTCACCGTGGACGGCCGTGTCCGGCTGCATCCGGCCACGCTGCGCCTGCGGCCCGACGACCGGATCGGGATCCTGGGTCCGAACGGAGCGGGCAAGTCGACCCTGCTGGCCATGCTCGCCGGTCTGCTGCCGCTCACCGAGGGAGAGCGTGCGGTCGATCCGGATCTGGTGGTCGGCTATTTCGCCCAGCACCAGCGGGAGCAGCTCGATGATGGCGCCAGCCCGCTGCTGCATCTGCAGCGGCTGGATACCGGCATGACCGACCAGGAACTGCGCAACCTGCTCGGTGGATTCGGGTTCGCGGGCAACCGGGCGGACCTGCCGGTGGCGGGTCTGTCCGGGGGCGAGCGGGTCCGGCTGGTCCTGGCGATGCTGGTCTGCCAGGCGCCGTCGGTGCTGCTGCTGGACGAACCGACCAACCACCTGGACCTGGACATGCGCGAGTCCCTGGCCGAGGCTCTGGAGGACTATTCCGGGGCTTTGGTGCTGGTTTCGCACGACCGTGACCTGCTTTCCCGTGTCTGCGACCGGTTCTGGCGCGTACGCGAGGGGTGGGTGGAGGAATACGACGGTGACCTCGACGACTATGCCCGGGAACTGACCCAGGCGCGTGCGGGCGACACCGCCCGGGAGGGCGGGGGCGGGTCCGCGGATGCCGGTGAGCGTGAAGGTGGCCGCGAGCGGCGCCAGCAGGCCGCCCGGCAGCGCGAGAGTCTGAAACCGCTGCGCAAGGCCGCGGAACGCGAGGAGACTCGTTGCACCCGTCTGCAGGCCGACCTGGACGCGGTGGAGAAGGCCCTGGCCGACCCGGGGCTGTACGACCAGGCCGACGGCGGGCAACTCGCCGCCCTGCTGCAGCGTCAGGGCCGGCTGCGCTCGGAGCTGGAGACCGCGGAAGCGGCCTGGATGGAGGCTCTGGAGGCCCTGGAAAACGCGCGCGCCGAAGCTTGACGGCAACGGTTCTGCTCGCGCAGGCTCGCTGCTTGCGCAGCCCCCCATGCTCCGGTCCTTA
>NZ_REBW01000171.1 GCF_007692535.1 Thioalkalivibrio sp.
TAGGTCGGGTTAGCCCAAAGGGCGTAACCCGACGGGTCTCGCACCCACCCATGGCTACAAAGCAGCGTCGCCCCCGGCACCCCGGCACGTCGGGTTACGCTGCGCTAACCCGACCTACCGAACTGGGCTGTCCGTGTTCTTCCGTGGCTGCTTTTTCACGCCAAGGGAGCCCAGCGGAACGGTCGCGACACCCCATGAGGTAGCCGGTCGAATGGGCGCCCGCCGACAGAAACGTCTCCAACGCGAAGCCCTGATGCGGCCCGGATCAGTGGCGGAGGTGCGAGCAGCCGGAAACCCACGGTATAGATCTTATTGGACTTTTAACTGGCCTTAACGAATTATATGATATATATATCACTCTATTCTCGAAATTTGGGCACAGTGCTCCTGCTGATGGTGATCGGTGATGAACGCATGGCGTGTTGCAACCGGAATCCCGGGCCGCATGGTTCTCGGTTTCCTGCTGCTCGCTCTGCTCGCACTGCCGTTGCACAGCGACACACGCCTGCTCTACGGCCTGTCCTCCAGCGCGGGACTGGATACGCTGCCTACGCTGGACCGCTTTACCGACACGGAAAGCCTGCGTCCGGGTTTCCGGAACGACATCCAGCCTGGCCGTGCAGTGGACTTGGAAATCCGTTCCACCCGCCTGCCTTCCGTGACGAGTTCTGGTTTGGACAACTATGCGCTGGAGACCTCCGGCCGGTTCATTCAGCGCTTTGGTAGCAGTGGTTTCGGCTACGGCGTGGGCGTAGGGCTGGATCTTCGTTCCGCGGACAGTACTGCGGGAGTGCTGGAACGCCACGGCCTCTCCGGAGCCCATAACAACTTTGTCGTCACCGGGATGAGCACAGGTCCAACCTACGAAACCGGCAACCTCCGCAGCCAGGTTCGGATTGGCGTACGCTACCCGCTGCTCGGCGATGACCCAACCGACACTCCGCTCTACGGGCATCGCGGTGATACGCCCCGCTCTGCCGGATACCTGAGCCTCGATAGCCAGCTGCGCTTCAGCAACCAGACCAACATGGCGATCAGCCTTTTCTACGACGACTACGGCATCGGTGCCTCGCGCGACTGGCTGAGCAACCGGCTGGAGTTCCAGAGCAGCCCCGCTTCATCCGAATCCGTGATCGGTCTGGAGATGGGCCTCAACTTCTGATTCCGCGGGCTCCGTCATCCAACGGTCCAACCGCTTCCGCCCGTGCACGTCTCAGGTCCATGCCTTGGTCGGGAAAGCAACCGCCCCCATTGCTCTGGCACAGCCAACGATCCAGTACGCTACGGTTGGATCCCCGCGTATGGGCAGCATCCACCGCTCCCTATCCCCGCTGCCTTGCGAGCGTAGCTCTGCCGTCACCCCCGCCGGAGATTGGCACCGCGTTGTTTCCCTCATGGACACTTCAGAAACCAGATGATGGCCCACTAGGGGCGCCGATCTCCCGGGAATCTGGAGGATAGGACCAGCAGCAACCCGCCATAGCACACACCAGCCACCGCGCCGTAGAGGTGGGCATCGACAATGACCGCGCCGCCGATGAGGCCCTGGGTAAGGGCCTCTTCGCCACCAACTTGTTCCAGGACCACTTTCACCGCCAGTACGATCAAAAGGATCGACCCGAGCGCTGGCAGGCGCCTGATGCTCGCTACAGCGCCGGCTGCGAACAAGCCATGCAGCACCCCGGAGAACCCCACGTACCAGGTTACTGCGGGCGAACAGCAGAGGAGCCCGAGGCTCACACCCAAAGCGATGAATAGGACTCCTGACGCCCACAAAGCGGGCCTGATCGTATCCCCAAGGAGCATCCAGAGAATGGCCAGACCGGCGAGGTTCATCCATAGATGGATCCAGCCGAGATGGACGAAGTGCGCCCCGAACAGGCGCCACGGCTCCACCAGCGCCGTGCCCCGTTCCAGCCGCAGCCACTCGGACCCATTCGTCACCTGAAGGATGAGGGCAACCAAGGCGACCACGATGGGCAGCGTCCATTCCCGGATGACCCTGCCAGCCGACTGCATTCTTCGCGATCTCCCCGGATGATGGGAATGGCTCTCTGATCCTGCGCGGACACCCGAACGCAGGACGCGCGTTCCATGATGCCGGCTCATCGCCCGGCTTGCAGCCCTCTCCCCGAGAATTCAGCCTCCGGCAGCCGCGACGGGATCGCTTTCGAAACGGGATGACCACAGCGAACCGTTTGCCAACCCCGTGGTCCATCGGTTCTACCCAGCGTAACAGGAGGGGGACATGCGAGCCTTATTGATCAACCCGGAAACGCGATCGATTGAAGAGGTCGAAGTCAGCGGGCGCGACGACATCGTGCGCCTGGTCGGATATGAAACGATCGAATCGGATGAAATCGGGCCCAACGGTGACCGATTGTTTTTCGACGAAGAGTGCTTTCTTCGGGGAACGACCGCCCGCTTGCAGATCGACAGCGTGGTCCCTGTGTCCGGCACCTGCGTCATCGCCAGCGCGAACGAAGACGGCAGCGAACTGAAGGACGTTCGTTCGACTCCGGACACCATCCAGGCGCGCCTGAAATATCTCTGAGTCCAGGGTCGCAACCCTCGGCTCGAAGAAAACAATCACATCACCGCGCAACGTCGAATACACCCATCCGTACTTCCACAACCGCGAAGCCCTGGTTTCACTCCGGACGTCCGTTTGATGGTTCCCTCCGTGGGGAGGCATACTGGCGACAGGGCCGTCTGAATTCCCGAGGCACCCTCCGGGCGACGAAACAGAGGATTGCACCCGCATGAACATCCGCATCGACATCGAATGCACTCCCGACGAGTTCAAGGAACTCTTCGTCCCTTCTGAGAAGCAGGCTGAATTCGCCGCGAACTTTCAGGAGGCAATGATGAAGGGCATGCAGAAAGCGATGATGGAAAGCATGCAGCAGGCGGTCTCGCAGCAATTCAACCCCTTCTTCGCAGCCAAGGACAAACGCGGCGAATAGCCCCTCTGCGAACCGTCGAAAACCTTTAAATTTAGTCGTTTACCACGATTTATTCAGGTTCCACAGAAGGTCTGATAGACGCGCTGATCCGGCGGTGGCGGCTGCCGGTAATCGGAATCGTCGAGACGCGTGTCGTAGGGATCGGCAAGCATTTCCAGAAGGCGGTGCGCGGGCGCCAGATCGCCGAAGCCGACAGCGGCCGCAATGGCCTCCTCCACGCGATGGTTGCGGGGGATCACGGCAGGGCTGGCAGCGCGCATCCGGAGCAGGGCCTGGTCGAGTCCATCGGGCTGCCGTTTGAGTCGCTCGTTCCAGCGCAGATGCCACGACGTGAACGCCGGGTCGCTGAAAACCGGGTTGACCGTCTCGGGGGCTTCCACGGCAGCGCGGCTCGCGAGGTCCCGGAAGGTGTTGGTATAGTCGGCACCGACCTGGTGCATCCATTCCAGCAGGGATTCGATCAGCGCCGAATCCTCGGGCTCAGCGTTGGCCAACCCCAGCTTTGCGCGCATCGCGGTGAGCCAGTAGCCGGCAAACAGCGTCGGGAATCGATGAATCGCCTCCTCCGCCCTGGGCAACGCCGCCTCCGGGTCCGGATCCATCAGCGGCAGCAGGGTCTCCGCGAATCGGGCGAGGTTCCACTGCGCGATCCTGGCCTGGTTGGCAAACGCATAGCGTCCCTGGCGATCGATGGAACTGAAGACCGTGGCCGGATCGTACTGATCCATGAACGCGCAGGGACCGTAATCGATGGTCTCCCCCGACAGCGTCATGTTGTCCGTGTTCATCACACCGTGCACGAAGCCCACCCGCATCCACTGTGCAATCAGTGCCGCCTGACGGTCCATCACCGCGTCTAGCAGATCCGCGTAGCGGGTCGGGCTCTCGGCGAGTTCCGGGTAGTGACGCTGCAGGGTGTAGTCGGCGAGCGCTCGGGTGTGCAGATTGCCGTCCTTCACCCCGCCTGCCTTGTCCCCATTGACCAAACGCGAACCGGGATGCCCCGGGGCGTCGAGGCCCCTGTCCAGCGCGGCTGCGTATTCGAAGGTACCCACCCGGATATGGCTGTCGGCGACCCGGGTCAGAATCGCGCCGGGAATTGCATCCTCCCGAAAGACCCGCTCTCCCGTCGCAACGACCGCAAGGCTCCGCGTGGTGGGTATGCCGAGTCCCTGCATGGCCTCGCTGATCAGATATTCGCGCAGCATTGGTCCGAGTGCCGCACGCCCGTCACCGCGTCGCGAGTATGGCGTCGGTCCCGAGCCCTTGAACTGGATGTCCACACGCCTGCCGTCGGGAGTCAGGTGCTCTCCCAGCAGGTGGGCCCGCCCGTCCCCGAGCAGGGTGAAATGTCCGAACTGGTGCCCCGCATACGCCTGGGCAATGGGATCGCTCGCGGCCGCGCGCTGGTTGCCCGCGAGCACCAGCGCGGCTTCCGGTCCCGCGAGTTCGTCCGCGTCCAGCCCCAGTTCTTCGGCGAGCGCCCGGTTCAGCAGCACCAGCCTTGGCGCACTCACCGGGACGGGGTCCACCCGCGAAAAGAAAGGATCGGGGAGACGGGCATAACTGTGGTCGAAATTCCAGCGCATGCCCGTGACTATTTCACAACCACGACCCAGGTTCCGTTTCTCGCCGCTTTCAACGGGTATTCCAGGATGGCCCCCCGCCGGCGGAATGCAACCCCCTCAACGGGGTCGGACCAAGCTAACACACTGAGTTTCCTCACCATTACCCCGTTTTCAGCGGGTCTGTAGGGCCTTAAAAGCCCATTTTCCTGCCCCAAATGCCCCCGATAAGCCGCGACGACTGCAGGCCGGTCCAAGCCGAGACCTCCATTGCGATCAACGTTGCCATCCCTGCAATTCCCCGCAAACCTATCGGCCGCGCCTTTGCTTCGCCTTCTGTTGCGCCTCGGCAAATACGGCCGCCATGCCACCGGACGTCGCCGGCGCGGCCTCCGGTTTCGCCTTGCGGGGGCTTCGGTCCGGCTGCCGACCGGCGCTCGGTCCACGCGGCTCGGGCGCTTTCGCACGGGCATCCGACGGGTCCTGAAGCCGCATGGTCAGCGCAATCCGTTTGCGCGCCAGGTCGACCTCGAGCACCTTGACCTTGACGATGTCGCCCGGGGCCACGACCTCGTGCGGGTCCTTCACGAAGCGGTCCGCGAGCGCCGAGATGTGCACGAGGCCGTCCTGGTGAACGCCAACGTCGACGAAGGCGCCGAAGTTGGTGACGTTGGTCACCGCTCCCTCGAGAATCATCCCCGGCTTCAGGTCCTTGAGTTGCTCGACGCCTTCGCGGAACTCCACCGCCCGGAACTCCGGACGCGGGTCACGGCCGGGCTTTTCCAGCTCGCCGATGATGTCGCGCACCGTGGGCACGCCGAAGCGCTCGCAGGTGTAATCGGCCGGGTTCAGTGTGCGCAGGAAGCCCATGTCGCCGATCAGGTCTTCCACCCGGCGGCCGTGCTTCGCGGCGATGCGCTCCACCACGATATAAGCCTCGGGGTGCACCGCTGAGCCGTCCAGCGGATCCTCGCCGCGCGTGACGCGCAGGAAGCCCGCAGCCTGCTCGAACGTCTTCTCGCCCAGGCGCGGCACCTTCTTCAGCGCCTTGCGGCTGGGGAAGCAGCCGTTCTGTTCACGGAACTCGACGATATTCCCGGCCAGGGTGGCGTTCAGGCCGGCGATCCGGGCCAGCAATGGAGCCGACGCGGTGTTCACGTCGACGCCGACAGCGTTCACGCAGTCCTCGACCACGGCGTCCAGACTGCGCGCCAGCTTCACCTGGCTTACGTCGTGCTGGTACTGGCCGACGCCGATGGACTCCGGATCGATCTTCACCAGCTCGGCGAGCGGGTCCTGCAGCCGGCGTGCGATCGACACCGCGCCGCGGTACGACACGTCGAGATCCGGGAATTCCCTCGCGGCCAGCTCCGATGCAGAATAGATGGACGCGCCGGATTCGTTGACCATGATCTTGTGCATCTTCAGGCCGGGCAGCTTGCGGAGCAGTTCACCGGCAAGCTTGTCGGTCTCGCGGCCGGCCGTGCCATTGCCGATAGCGATCAGCTCCACACCGTGCTTCTCGCAGAGTCCGCCCAGCGCGGTGAGAGACTCGTCCCAGCGCTTCTGCGGCGCGTGGGGAAACACGGTGACGTGATCTAGCAGCTTGCCGGTGGGGTCGACCACGACGGCCTTCACGCCGGTGCGCAGGCCCGGATCCAGCCCGAGGGTAGAGCGCATGCCTGCCGGCGGCGCCATCAGCAGAGACTGCATGTTGCGCGCGAACACGGTGATGGCATCGACCTCGGCCATCTCCCGAACCCGGCCGAGGAGCTCGGTCTCCAGGTGCACGGCGAGCTTCACGCGCCAGGTCCAGCGCACGGTCTCGCGCAGCCAGTCGTCCGCGGCCCGACGCTGGTGGCTCCAGCCGATGCTGTGCGCCACCATCGCCTCGCAGGGATGCGGTTCGGCTTTTTCGAGTTCCTCGGGCAGGGTCATGGACACGCGCAGCACACCCTCCTTGCGACCGCGGAATAGCGCCAGCACCCGGTGCGAGGGGATGTCAGCGAGCTTCCCGCTATGGTCGAAATAATCGCGGAACTTGCTACCCTCGTCGGCCTTGCCTTCGGCCACCTGCGACTGGACCAGCGCGTGCTGCCAGAGCCAGGTTCGCATACGGGTGAGCAGATCGGCATTCTCGGCGAAGCGTTCCATCAGAATCTGCTTGGCACCGTCGAGCGCGGCTTTCGCGGACTCGATCTTGTGTTCGGCGTTCACATAGGCGGCGGCGGTAGCTTCGGGATTCAGGGTCGGATCTTCCAGCAGCGCATCCGCGAGCGGTTCCAGTCCGGCCTCGCGGGCGATCTGAGCCTTGGTTCGCCGCTTCGGCTTGTAGGGGAGATAGAGGTCCTCCAGCCGCGTCTTGCTGTCCGCCTCGCGGATCTGCACCTCGAGCGCCGGCGTCAGCTTGTCCTGCTCGGCGATGCTCTTCAGGATCGCGGTGCGCCGCTCGTCCAGTTCACGCAGATACCCCAGGCGCTCCTCCAGGTTGCGCAACTGGGTATCGTCCAGCCCCCCGGTAACTTCCTTGCGATACCGCGCGACGAAGGGCACGGTCGCCCCCTCGTCCAGCAGGGCGACGGCCGCTCTGACCTGCTCAACACGGCAATCGATCTCTGCGGCAATGATCTGTTCGAGGCTGCGGGTGGGTGTCGGCATGGCTGGCTGGGTATCTCTCGGGGAAGTGTCTTGGCGGCCGGCATCATAGGCAAAGCCGTCGGACGTTCACAGTCCGGGCAGGCCTGCCGGGTCCGGTCAGCGACCGTCCTGACGGGTCAGAGGCAGGCGAGCGGAAGGCGGTGGGGCCCCAGGCTGCGCGTACTGCCTTGGAGCCCCGTTTTTGGGGCCAAAAATGCCCCTTTAAGGCCGAAAAAGGGGCTGTTTTTTGCCCTGTAATTTCTTATTTTCAATCATTTAGCTTGGTCCGACCCCGAGGCGGAGTTGGGTGAGGGAGGCTGGGGCGGGTCCGCCGCTGATGTCGGGGATGATGATGAGTTCGAGCGTGGTGACGCCGGAGAGGGACAGCTCGATGTCTTCGGTCTGCTCGTGCGATCCTTCGGGGCTGAAGTTCCATTGCTGGCGAACGACTTCGCGGAAGGTCTGGCCATTGTCGGGAGACCAGCGGAGCACGAACTGCTGGGTGCGCTCCGCCTGTCCTTCCTCGAAGTGCAACCAGATTCTGTTGATTCGCTGGGGTTGCTGGAAGACCAATCGGATGGTCTGCTCTCCGGGCTGGGCTGCGCGCCAACCGGAGGTACGTCCGGGCAGCAGCGCATCCTCGATCGGATGTTTCGGATCCTCGGAGGTGATTTCGACCTCGGCCAGGTTTTCCAGATCCAGCCAGTCGCCTTCCGGTATCGAGCCGACTTCGGGTTTCGCCGGGATGATTCGTTTACGCATATCGTTCCTGTCTCCTTCGAGGGGCTTCCCGATTCCGTTATCGTTGGATTAGAACACGTCGCCGGCACCCGGGAGCGTCTGAGTGCACCAGGCCAGGCGTGAAACGCGACCCGCGTACCCGCCCGGCAAGCGCCCGGGCGCCATTGCCGTGCAGCAGGCTCGACTGCCCAAGCCCGGCTCCGGATGCGCGATCCCGGCTTCTCACTACAGCGGCGCTACTCGACGCTGTAGCCATGCAGGATCATGCCGCTGGTCAGAGAATCCGAGAGCATGGGGTGGCCGAGCAGATAGTCTGCGGTATTCACGTTCCAGTCCTCCCGGGCCTCAGCCAGGGCGTCTTCCCATTCCTCGAAGGCGTAGTCGCCCCGCCCCAGCCGGAACAGGGCCACCACCTGCTGCTGCTGCTCAGGATCCAGGTCATTGATGATCGACCGGAATTCGTCGGCCGTACTGTCGAATTCCTGCTCGGTCAGCGCCACCACTTCTGCGCTGCCCGCCTGCACTTCCGGATCCTCGGGGATCCCCGTGAATTCCTGGCTGTCGATCTGCCGGGCCAGATCGACCAGGCGCTGGATGATATCCGGATTGACTTGAAGAAGATTGCTCGGTTCGGGCATCGCGACACACCTCCTGGCAGATCTCATGCTGCTTCGAATGGTCCGCGGCCGGCACGGTGAGCAGACCTCGTTTCTACCGGTACCGTCATTGCAGGCCGCATTCACCCATGAGACTAGACCAAGGATTTCCCTGTTTGAGCCCCGATATCACCCTGGCTGCCTATTTCCACCGATGCCCGCTGGCGGGCCAGACCCCGGCCTCCCGGCCGCGGCGTGGCGAATGATGGCCTGCGGCCTCTTACACCCTTCGCGACGTGCGCTTACGGGCCGGCCCACGGTATCACCCACGGCAACACGGCCGCCCTGCGGCCGGGCCTCCAGAAGGTGAGCCCGGACGTGTCAATGTCGCGACGGTATACTCGGCAGGAGATCGGCATCGAAGCCGCCGGGCCTCGAGTGCCCGGACAGCGGCGGCCACCCTGCGCGCTCCTTTGCACGGACGGTGGTTTGCAGACATCCGTCGAGGAACCCATCATGCGAACCCTCCCGATTCTTGCGCTCGCCTCGCTCTCCGTCGCCTGCATGGGACCGGGCCCCGCCGAGGAACTGCCGATCGACCGGCTGGCCAAGGGTCAGCACAGCCTGCAGACAGAACAGCAGTTCGAAGTGATTACGGGGCAGTCCCAATTCCGGCACCTGTGGAGCCGATTCGACGCAGGCGCCCCGCCCAGCCTGGACTTTACCCGGGAAAGCGCCATCGCCGTGTTCATGGGCGAACGCCCCACCGGCGGCTACTCGATTCACGTCGACTCGGTCATGCACAGTGACGGCGAATTGCTCGTTGACGTGGTGCTCCAGGCGCCGGGGCCGGAATGCATGACCACCCAGGCATTCACCCAGCCCTACGAGATGGTGTCGGTGCCGATCGGCCCGGCACGCGCGAACTTCAGCACCCGGCGGGTGCTGGTTCCCTGCGACTAGTGGTCCATGCGGGCGCCCGAAACGCGCAACACCGTGCGCCGGCAGGCACCCGTGATCTGAACCGTGGCTCCGCGTTTCTCTACGTGAAATCCGCGGGTACGTCGATCACGTGATAGCCGTGGTCCTTGATATCGGCGATCGCCTGCGTACCGGATACGTAGACCTTGGTCTGCCCCTCCTCGATATCGATCGAGGTGACGGGAAGTTCCTCGAGAGGCTCCGGCACCTTGGAAAGGTCCGCGTCCGCGGCCACGACGAAGTGACGGTTGTCAGTGGCGGTGGATCTGTAGATGTCGAGTTTCATGTATCCCTCCTTTCGTGAATGATCCGGCCAGGGCCGCCTGACGCGCCCTGCCCTCCTCGATGGACGCTGGATCTCCACCTCCCCGACACCCGGCGTCGGAGACGATGATCCATCCCTAGGCCCGGCCCCTCGAATGCTTCGACCACACCCAATCTATAGCAGGGTTTGGCTCGACTTTCTCCGCATTCCCGGCTGGACCAGCACGACGGCCCCTTGCCGAACGCCCTCGCCAAAACCCACTAGAAGCCCAGCGCCTCGTACTCCATCTCCTGGAAAATCAGGGCCGCGTTCCTGCGCGCCAGCTCGTGGAAGGTGTCCAGGTGGGCGTAGGCGGACTGGTCGATCCCATAGGCGTCATTCAGGCCGCCGCCGGCCTCCAGGATCTTTTCGACTTCTTCGCGCATGTAGACGAGGTAATCCCGCGTGTACCGGGTCACTTCTTCGTAACCGTGCACCGGCCCCCCGTGGCCGGGAACGATGATCTCCGCACCGAGATCGACGAAGCGGTCCCAGGTCTCGATCCAGGCTGCGGTATCCGTATCCTCGAACACCGGCAACATGCGTTCATGGAAGGCCACGTCGCCCGAGATGACGACCTTTCTCGACGGCAACCAGACCACGATGTCGCCCGGGCTGTGCGCCGGTCCCAGATTCAGCAGCTCGATGGTCTCGCCACCGAGCTGCAGGTCCAGCCGGTCGGTGAAGGTCCTGTCGGGCTGGCCGAGACGGGTACGGAACGCCTTGTCGCGGCTGCGCTGCTGCAGCCGGGCGAGCAGGGCCGGGCCGTTCTTCTCGATCTCGCGCGCGGCATCGACATGAGCGATGACCGGGACCCCCTGATCCTGCCAGTAGGTCATGCCGAGCATGGCATGGCCCTGACCATTCTCCAGCACCACGTATTTCACCGGCTGGTCCGTGACCCGCCGGATCTCATCGTGCAGCGACTTCGCAAGCAGGTAGTTGTCGCCCGCATTCACCACCACCACGCCGCTGTCGGTAATGATGAAGGACAGATTGTTGTTGTGCCCGGAATTCTCGTAGGTGTGCGGCTGTGTGGCGCCGATCGCCGACCACACGCCATCGGTCACTTCCTCCGGCATGCTGTAAAGGAACGACTCTGGCGCCTTGTCGGCGACATACAGCGGCAGCCCGGCGTTCTTCCATTCGAAGAAGCCGTCCGCGTAGTTGTACACGTTGGTGTACCCCATCCGCTGCAGCGTTTGCGCGGCCGGGGGGCTCCGCAGATTCTGGCCGCAATAGACGACGATCGGCGCGTCCCTGTCCAGCACCTGTCCGTCGATCTGAAATTCCAGCCAGCCGCGCGGAATGTTGAGCGTCCGGTGCGAGCGGATCTGGCCGCCGGTCAATGCGATCTCCGTCTGCGTGCGTACGTCGATCACGACGTGGCGCGGATCGTCAGCGATGAGTTTCTTCAACGCGGTGGTGTCGATGTCCGCAACGGTGGCGCCGGCCTCGGCCAGCAGGCTTTCCCCGGTCAGGTCCGCCGCCTGCACGGTGGCGCCGGACAACCAGAGGATGATCGGCAGGAGTGTTGTTCGCATCGTGACCTCCAGGGGTTGGATCCCGGAGAGAATAGATGCCCCGCTCTTGCGGGGCCAGGCCCCGCCACGCGGGTCGGGGTCACCCCGCCCGTGCCCCCCGGGTTCCAGCCATCGTCTCCTCGATTTGCACCCCTTGCCTCGACACCCTTTTGACATGCGCTGGCGGCTTCCCTAGCCTTCAGGGCCGGCTCGCAGGGAGACGTTGGCTCGATACCGGCGTTCAGGGGGAACCTCCATGGCAAGCGTTCTGCAGGCAGCAACCGGCACTTCCACGGACAGTCTGTTCAGCACCTATCAGCGGGTGCGAGCCCGCTCGGAGCAGCTGGCTGCCAAGCTCACCCCCGAGGACCAAGTCGTTCAGACCATGCCGGATGTGAGCCCGACGAAATGGCACCTCGCGCATGTGACCTGGTTCTTCGAACACTTCTTGCTGCAGCCGCATCTGCCCGGCTATCGCGAGTTCGACGAGGCCTGGCACTACCTGTTCAATTCCTACTACTACACCGTGGGCCAGATGCACGCCCGGCCCGAACGCGGCCTCCTGTCCCGCCCCACCGTCGAGGAAATACTCGGCTTTCGCGCGCATGTTGACAAGGCCATGGAGCGCCTCCTCCCCCGGGCGGAAATCGATCCGGAGCTGGGCTTTCTGGTCACCCTCGGGCTCAACCACGAGCAGCAGCACCAGGAACTGCTGCTGACCGACATCAAGCACGTGCTGTGGACCAACCCTCTCGGCCCGGCCTACGACGAAACCCTGCCTGCGCCTCCCGTCGCAACCGCACCGCCGCTCGAGTTCCTGGAGCGGGATCCCGGCGAGTGGGCGATCGGAGCGGACGGCAACGGCTTCTTCTTCGACAACGAGACGCCCCGGCACAGCGTCCGGCTGCCGCCCCATGCACTGGCCAATCGCCTGGTGACGAACGCCGAATTCCAGGCATTCATCGCGGACGGTGGTTACCGCGACCCGGCTCTGTGGCTGGCCGACGGCTGGGCACAAGTGCAGACCGACGGCTGGGACCGCCCCCTGTACTGGTCCGGGGATGCGACGCACGAGTTCACGCTGGGCGGCTGGAGGGCGTTGCAGCCCGACGCGCCCGTGTGCCACGTGTCTTTCTTCGAAGCCGATGCGTTTGCGCGCTGGGCCGGAGCCAGGCTTCCGCAGGAAGCCGAGTGGGAGGCGGCCGCCGCAGCGGTGCCCGTGGCCGGTAACCTGCTCGAATCGGGTTGGCTGCATCCCGCAACCCCGGGGCGCCCAGGTCCGGGTCCGGCGCAACTGTTCGGGGACGTGTGGGAATGGACCGGCTCGCCCTATACGCCGTACCCCGGGTTCCGGCCACTGGAGGGTTCGCTTGGCGAATACAACGGCAAGTTCATGTGCAATCAACTCAGTGTGCGCGGAGGCTCCTGCCTGACCTCGACCGATCACATCCGCGCCAGCTACCGCAGTTTCTTCTACCCCCAGCAACGCTGGCAGATGCTCGGCTTCCGGCTTGCGCGGGACATCGACGGGTCCTGATCGCTCAGGGAGCGAACCGGGCGCGCAGACGCTCGAGATCGGCGTCGGTCCAGCCTTCCGGCTCCATGAGCCCGTACCAGGCATCGATGTACTCCCTGGCCGCGAAGGTGTGCCCGAATCCGGGTGGCGCGGCGCCGGCAGCCATGTCCGCCGCGAGTTGCAGCATGGTCACGATCGGGTACCAGCGCAGGTCCGGGGAGACGTCCGGCCCGCGGGGCTCCCGCATCCAGGCCGGCTGAGTGTAAACGGACCGTGGATCGAAGAACGTGATCGGGTCGCTGGCATGCTGCAGGTACCCGATCCGGAATGGCCCCCACTCGGGGCCGGCAGCCTCGAAACCCTGCTCCTGGTTCATGAAGCGGACCACGGCCCCGTCGCGGAAGCGTGGCAGCCACGCCGGCGAATCGGGGTCGCGCTCGCGGGTCACGCTGCGCCAGGTTTCGCTGCGAAACGGCGGACCGCTCCACAACGCGCCCTTGAAGGGATCGTTGATGATGTCGTAGACATCGAAGGATCGGTCGGAATTGAGTGCACCGAGACTCAGTCCGTGCAGGTAAAAATGCGGACGGCTGTCGCGCGGCAGCGAGGACCAGTAGCCGTAGACCTTGCCGAACAAGGCCCGCGCAGTTTCCGCTCCGTAGTCCCCCTCCACGATCAGCGACAGCGGACTGGGCAGGTAGGAGTACTGAGCCGCCACCGAGGCGATGTCGCCACGCTGCAGATATTCCACCGTGTCGAGGGCGGCCGGGTCCACCCATCCCGTTCCCGTAGGTGTCACCAGCAACAGCACGGAACGCTCGAAGGCGCCCACTCTCTTGAGTTCTTCCAGGGCCAGGCGCGCGCGTTCCTCGGGGGATTCGGCCGCGTTCAGCCCCACATACACCCGGATCGGCGTTCGCGCGGGTTCGCCGTGGAAGGCGCTCAATTCGGCCGCCGTCGGCCCCGAGGAAATGAAGTTGCGACCCTGTCGGCCCAGATCCTGCCAGTCGATGAACGAGGCCGCACTGCCGACCTGCATGGGATCCGATGGGCGTGGCAGGTCATCCTGGATCAGGGCGTCGAGATGCTGATAGGAGTTGTCCGCCGCGCGCAGGGCAAGCGTGAATATGACCCCGTCGATAACCGACCAGAACAATGCGGCTGCGATCAGAACCCCCACCACGTGGGACACGTGCGGCGCCACGTAGGGCTGGAATCGCTTCGACAGGAACAGGAACGTCCGCTTGAACAGCCGTGCGACGAACAGCACCAGACCAAAGATGACCAGTGTCATCACGGCCACGGTCACCGGCTGCACCCCGCCGACCTCCTCCATCCCCATCAGGGCACGCACCGAGTTCTGCCATTCGGTGGCCTGCCACAGGAACGCGACCGCCACCACGGCGCAGCCCACGGCAGCCAGCAGCTTGATGATCCATTCAGCCCGGGGCCCCGGGACGGGAAACTCCAGGTAGTCCCACAACCAGCGACCGAAGAAGCCGACCGCGTACCCGGCGCTGAAAGACACCCCGGCAATCAGTCCCTGGACCAGCGGGGGACGCGGTACAAGGCTCGGCGTGAGAGAAAGTGCGAAGAACAGTGTTCCCACCAGCAAACCCACGACGGAAAACCGGCCGATCAATCCCATGCGCACATCATCCTCGCCCCTGAACTCCAGTGCCCAGCATATCCATCACGTGCTCCGAGAGGAACCGGCACCCGGACAACGCATTCCTTCCTGGCCCACAATAGCCGGATCTTCCTGACCCAAAGGGACCACCGATGACCCTGCGTGAGGCAACGGCCCGGCATCCACTTCGGGTGGCGATCGCCTTCCAGGGGGCGCTGATTCCACTCGCCTTCCTGCTGGCCGCATGGCTCGATGTCCCGCTCCTCGCACAGTTCCAATGGACTGCGGGGGCGGTGCTCGCGGGGGTTGCCGCGACCCTGCCCATGCTCGGCCTGCTCGGCCTGCTGGCGGTCAGCGGCCTGCGTGCGTACCGGATTTTGGCGGAACAGGTCAGGGAGTTCCTGAGACGTGTCTTCCAAGGCGCGCCGGCCGGTGCCGTGGCGCTGGTGGCGCTTCTCGCCGGGCTGGGCGAAGAATTGTTGATGCGCGGCGTCCTGCAGGGCTGGCTGGCCGGCCATCTTCCCATCGAGTGGGCCATCCTCCTGACCGCCCTGGTCTTCGGCCTGGCGCATTTCCTCAGCGGATTTTACTTCCTGTTCGCGACGCTGATCGGTGTCTATCTGGGCGTGATCTACCACCTGACCGGCAATCTTCTGGTCGTGGTGCTCGCCCACGCCCTCTACGACTGGATCGTCATCCGTATCTATCTCCGAAATGTGACCTGAAAGCGGCCCCTCGCCGATCCACACCGGATCACAAGCGCCTCCGCGTGCATCACGCCGCGGTTCCTTCCGCCCTGCAGGTCCGCCCTTGAAAAAGACGCTCGGGAATTCAAACAAGATAAATGAAAGATGAACGGAATTCATCGAAAAACACGGGTACTGATTTTTCCCGTTCCCGTTCAGAACCCATTCAGACGGAGTGAACTAACCTGATCTCGACGACGGGAAACGAGATAACCCGATCGTCAGTAAAGGAGATCGGTGAGACGGCAGAACCCGGGCCGGTCACTCTTGAGGTTCGCATGAACATCACATGATTCGTTGCGGATGCAATCCGATCCCAGACAGGTTCCAACGATCAAACATCAACGAGGATACATCAATGAACAACATGACCCGCAAGACACTCCCCACTGCCTTCGCCGCCGCTGCCGTACTCGCGATCCTGGGTGGACCGGCCGCCGCCCAGGACAACTTCAACACCACGATCCAGGAAGGGCAGATCAACACCAACGACACCTTCCAGCGTGGCACCCTCAACGACAACGCCACCTACCAGGAAGGCAGGGACAATGCCAATCGCACCCGCCAGCGTGGCGACCACAACTGGAACCAGACAGGACAGTTCGGTCGCTACAACTACAACGAGACCCGGCAACAGGGGTTCTCGAACCGTACCAGCCTGACCCGGGGACGCGGTCGGGATTGATCCGCACGGCGACGCCCTTCCGCGGGCGTCGCCCCACCGAACCTTCAACCCGAGGTGATTTGACATGAGAGCTTCGATCCTGGCCATGACCGCTACCTTGCTGGTCACTGCGCCTTTCGCATACGCAGGCGCCAACGGTGAACGCACCCACGGCCCCTGTTTCAATGTTCAGATCCAGAACGAAAGAGACAACCATTCCAGCGTTCGCCAGAACTGCGACATGAACTTCAGTCGCACGGTACAGGCGGGCCATTACAATCGGGCGGAGACGATCCAGAAAGGACGCATCAACGACAACAAGGTGCGTCAGTATCAATACGGATCCTTCCGATCCCTGGATCGCTGATTCCACTATCGCTCCTCTCCGGACCAGGGAGGGGAGCGATGCCGGAACCACAATATATTCCGTAAGTCATGAAGCAGGAATGCATGCCACGGGAGCAGACGACATGTACAAAACAATACGAAGTTCGGTCCTGTCCATCGCACTGATCACGCTGGCGGGCCTGGGCGGCCAGACGCTCGCACAGGAAAACGACAACAGCACGGTGCAGGTCGGGAAGGTCAATATAAACCGTACTGCGCAGTGCGGAGAAACCAATACCAATACGACCTACCAAGAGGGCAAGATCAACATCAACCAGACAGCGCAAGGGTGCGGAAAGACCGACGGCCGGAAGGGACAGGGTCAGGCTCATGGGCATCTGTCCCAGCGGGCCGACCAGGGCCGGGGCCGGCCGGCGCACGCCGCGGCGGGTCGGAAATGGTAACCGGGAATCGGAATCGGACGGGCGAACCGCGGGCGAGCCGCGCGACGCCGGGGACTGGCGCCCTCGTTCTGGTCGGGTTGATCGCCGTCCTGACCCAGGCTACGTCCGGTTGCGCTGTTGCCGCCGTGCAGCCACAGGCGCAGGCCGGTTCAACCGCAATTGTCCTGCACGACAGCGTATCCCCTGTTGCGGAAACGCGGGTCACGCGGTACCGCGACGGGCACAAGGTCGTCACCCGGGATCGGAGCGGCACAGACATCACGATTCAACGCGCGCCCGGCTATTCCGTATCCAGAGACGCCTGGGAACATCCTGACGGCCACAGCGATCGGTTCGACGGCCCCTGGGTGGATGAGCGGTTCCGGCCCGGCCATGGTCATGACGACAGCAGTTCGGGCGGGCACGACACCGCGACCACGCGAGATGCCTTCAGGCAGCGCATGTTCGACCGGATGGACGCGGCTCCACCGCGCTGGTAAGCGCGGCCATCGGCGAGGACCGTGGCGCCTGCGCCCGGAATGGGCGCCACCCCCGCCGACCTTGCCGCCGTCATCAGGCCGGTGGACGAGTGTCCTGTTCGCGCTTCTGCTCCCGGCGTACCAAGCGGACGAGGTCGCTCATCTCGTCGGCAATGAATTTCAGCAGGTCGTCCATGGTGAGCATGCCGCACAGGTTGCCACCCAGGTTGACGACCGGCAGACGCCGCACGCCCATGGCGCGCATCCGCATGATGGTCTCCCAGACACCGTCGGCCTCGCGCGCGGTGAGGAGTTCGGGCGCGATGATGTCGCCGGTGGCCAATGCCTCCTCGGGCACCTCCTTCGCCATGATTTCCACCACCAGATCCCGGTCGGTGACGATACCGACGGGCTTCATCGGCGTGTTCGAGTCCTCGTCAACCACCACGAGGCTACCGACGTGCTGGTTCCGCATCATGCGGGCGGCCTCGTACACCGAGGCCTTGCGGTCGATGACCACGACATCTCTATTACAGATCTCCCCAACAGACATCTCGTCTTCTCCAGATAACGTTTGTTGTCGCCCGCACGGCCATCAGCAAGCGCAGCATCCACTGACCGAACTGACGCGCCCGCGGGCATCGGACGGTCTTGCATCCGAACCGCCACCCCCGAAGTGTCCTGCCCGGGCCTTGCATGCGTCAACCGGGCATCCGAGGATGCGAACGGGTGCGCTTCAGCCTGGCCTGCGCGATGACGTTGCCAGCACCTCGTTTTACTCTATGCTTGATGCGTTGCAGGGGATTGGGGACCGCATGAAGAGCGAGACGGATGGCCGGGTGATGACGCAGGTCCGTGCCGAGCAGGTGCGGATGATCTTCGAGGCATCACCGTTTTCGCAGTTTTCCGCCCTGGTCGTCAGTACGCTGGTCGCGGTCTTTCTGTGGCCGGTCATCAGCCACACGGTCATCCTGACCTGGATCGTGCTGGTCTACCTGATCATCGTATTTCGTCTCGTGCTCACAGTACGCTTTCATCGCGCGGATCCCCGCCCGCAGGAGATCGAACCATGGGCCAGGGCGGCACAGATCGGGGCGCTCCTCGCCGCGCTCAGCTGGGGAGGTGCAAGCTACTTCCTGTTCGCAGTGGACAGCCTCCCTCACCAGGGGTTTCTGGCCTTCGTGATCGCTGGAGTCACGGCCGCCGGGGTGACGTCACTCGCGGCGCTGCGCTGGTCGGCGATCGGCTTTGCGATCCTGGTGACGGTCCCGTTGATGATCCGCTTCGCGGATCCAGCGCATCCCCTCGCACCCACGATGTCGGTGATGGTGCTGCTATTCGCCCTGTTCATGGTCGCGGTCGCGAATCGCATCAACCGAAACCTCACGGAAATGATCGTGCAGCGCTTCGAGCGGCAATTGGCCCAACAGCGTGAGCATGTCCGCAACCAGGTCCTGGAGCTGCTGGCCAAGGCGGCCCCCCTCAACCGTATTCTCGAAGCCATCGTCCTGGGACTGGAACAGGAAGACCCCCGGATCCGGGGCAGCATTCTGCTCCTCGACGGGAGCGGAAAGCGTCTCTTCACGGCAGCCGCTCCCAGCCTGCCAAAAACCTACAACGAAACGGTTGATGGGCTGGAGGTGGGCCCGGGTGTCGGCTCCTGCGGCACGGCGGCCTTCACCCGCAAGCGGGTCATCATCGAAGACATTGCGCGCCATCCCTTCTGGCAGCGGTTCCGGAAAGTTGCCGTCGAAGCGAATCTCGGATCGGCCTGGTCGGAACCGGTGTTTGCCGCCTCAGGTAAATTGCTGGGTACCTTTGCCGTGTACCGACGCACGCCACACCGACCGAGCACCCGCGAACTCTCGACCCTCGCGCAGGCCGCGAATCTCGCCGGGATCGCCATCGAGCGCAGCAAGAGCGAGGAGGCATTGCGGCTCGCGGCGATGGTCTATGAGAACTCCAGCGAAGCCATGATGGTCACCGACGCGGATGACAGGATCGTCGCCATCAATCCGGCCTTCACTGAGACTACTGGGTACGAGGAGGCCGACGTGATCGGCCAGAAGCCACGAATCCTCAATTCCGGGCATCACGACAACTCGTTTTTCGAGTCCATGTGGGAACAACTGGAGCGCACCGGGCAATGGCAGGGCGAGATCTGGAATCAGCGGAAGAGCGGAGAGGAGTTTCCGGAGTGGCTGACCATCAACACGATTCACGATCCCGACGGGCGCGTGCATCGCAGGGTCGCCCTGTTTTCCGACGTCACCGAGAAGAAAAAGGCCGACAGTCTCATCTGGAGCCAGGCCAATTACGACCTGCTCACTGAACTGCCCAACCGCCGACTGTTCTTCGACCGTCTCGAACACGGAATCAAGCGCGCGGTGCGTGACAGGACCCATCTGGCACTGCTGTACATTGATCTGGACCGTTTCAAGGAGGTGAACGACACGCTCGGTCACCAGATGGGTGACGAGCTGCTGCTCGAGGCCTCACAGCGAATCCGCAACTGTGTACGTGAGTCCGACACGGTCGCGCGCCTCGGCGGTGACGAATTCGCGGTCATCGTGAACGAACTGAAGGACGCCACCATCCTGGCAAGAATCGCCGAGGGAATCCTCTCGGCGCTGGCAAAACCCTATCAACTCGACGGGGACCAGGCCTTTCTGTCGGCAAGCATCGGGATCACGGTCTATCCGGACGACGGTACCCGGACGGACGTGCTGCTGAAGAACGCGGACCAGGCGATGTTCGCGGCGAAGCAGGACGGTCGCAACCGGTTCCACTATTTCACTGCGGCCATGCAGGAGGCTGCTCACGCGCGCATGCGCATGGTGCGCGACCTGCATCAGGCGCTGGAGGCGGACCAGTTCAGCGTGCATTACCAGCCGATCGTCCACCTGGCGACGGGGCGGGTCGACAAGGCCGAGGCACTGGTGCGCTGGAAACATCCGCAGGAGGGCTTCATCAGCCCCGCAAAGTTCATCCCCGTCGCCGAGGAGACCGGCGCGATCCACGAGATCGGAAACCGGGTCTTCAAGGAGGCCACCCGCATGGCGCAGCAATGGCGCGCCCGCTACAACCCGAACTTCCAGATCAGCGTCAACCGCTCCCCGGTACAGTTCCTCGCGGGCGGGCCCAATGAGGATGATTGGCTTGCACACCTGCAGGAGATTGACATGCCCGGTCAGGCCCTGGTGATCGAAATCACGGAAGGCGTACTGCTCAAGGCCTCTGTCAACATCAATGAGAAGCTGCTCCGATTCCGCGATGCCGGAGTCCAGGTGGCCATTGATGACTTCGGCACCGGATACTCGTCCCTTGCCTACCTGAAGCGCTTCGATATCGACTACCTGAAGATCGACCGGACCTTCGTCAGCAACCTGGAAACGGATGCGAGTGATCGCGCCCTGTCCGAGGCCATCGTCGTGATGTCCCACAAACTCGGGTTCAAGGTCATCGCGGAAGGCGTGGAGACCGAGGGACAGAAGAGAATTCTCGAAGAGATGGGTTGCGACTACGCCCAGGGCTACCTCTTCTCGAGACCGGTACCGGCCGAGGGTTTCGATGCATTGCTGCAGGCCGCGGCAGCCAGTCCTGCCGCTGACCCCCAGCCGGCATCGGCTGGCTGCTGACCCCGTCCCCGGGATGCAGCGGACATCGGTCCAGTCCCTTCTTGCACGCCTGCTCCTTGTCCTGGTGATACCGAGCGTGGCGCGCGCGACCGTCCGGGGCATCCGGCGTGGCTCTGGCCATCGACAGGCTCCGCCGCGACGCTACGCGCACCTCCCTTGCCTCGCCCTCTCGAAGTCGACGCGCAGAAACTTCCCTCCATGCCAATGGCTACATCTCGGGAACCGACTAGAATCAGGTCTGAAACGCCCCTTTTTCGCCCGGACATTACACCGAGCGTTCGAGATCATGGAGGCAGGGACATGCTGAAGACAGGAATTACGGGATTGCCGGCGCTGGTGCCGGTGTTGATGCTCTTGCTTGCGGGCCCGGTGAACGCCCAGACCGGGATCGATGGGGTCGTGGACGGGGGCACATCGCCCGCTGCGAGCGAGACCGGGGCGCTTGTCGCCGAAGACGATGGCGTGCCCACTGAAAACGGGGCGCAGGTCATTGCAGAGGATGATGAGGCGTTGCCCACCGGGAACGGGATCGAGGTTGTCGCAGAGGTCGACAAGGGGCCGGGTAACATCACCGTGACCCCCGATGGACGGATCTTGATCAGCCTGCACCAGTTCTTCGGGACGGAGATGCGCGTGGCCGAGGTCATGCCCGACGGGGCACTGGTGCCCTTCCCGGACGCGTGGTGGGCCGACGGGTTCCAGTCCCGCCTCGCACTGAACAGCGTTCTGGGCATCCAGTCGGATGCACGGGGGGTGGTCTGGATGCTGGACAACGGCATGCGCGACGGGGTGATCCCCAAGCTGGTGGGCTGGGACACGCAGTCGAACCGTTTGGAACGGCTGATCACGCTGCCCAGACCGGTGACCGCGGAGAATTCCTTCGTCAACGATCTGGCCGTGGACCGGGATCACGACGCCATCTACATCGCGGACCCCGCCGGGGGCGACAACGCTGCCCTGATCGTCGTCGATCTCAAGACCGGCACATCGCGCCGGGTCCTCGAGGGGCACCAGAGCGTCGTTCCCGAGGACATGGACCTCGTCATCGACGACCGTGCCGTCGAGGTCCGCCAGCCGGACGGGTCGACCGTCCGACCGCGCGTGGGGGTCAATCCCATCGTTCTCGATCACGACAACGAGTGGCTCTACTTCGGGCCGATGCACGGCACGAGCCTGTATCGCATCCGGACCGCACACCTGCGCGATCCCATCCTGGACCGGGAAGACCGGCTTGCCGGCGTTGTGGAACGCCATGGAGACAAGGTGATCTCGGATGGCAGCAGCATGGACAGGGACGGCAACGTCTACATCAGCGATCTGGCGGGCAGCGCCGTGGGCGTCACGGACCCCGACGGTGGCTACCGGCAACTCGTCAGCGACCCCCGCCTCGCCTGGCCCGACGCATTCAGCTTCGGACCCGACGGCATGCTCTACGGGGTCGCGAATCAACTGCACCGCAGCGCCACGCTCAACGCGGGGACGGACGAGACGCAACCGCCGTTCCTGATCTTCAGGATCGCCCCCCTCGCCGACGGGGTGGTGGGACGGTAGACGCGCCGACGGTCGGCCAGCGGGCCGCCCGCTATGGGCGTGATTACGCAGCGAACCGCTTGCGGGCCAGGGTCAGGCCGTCGCCGATCGGCACCAGCGACAGGTCGATCCGTTCGTCCCCATGCAAGCTTTGGTTGAAGTCGCGGATCGCCTCGGTATCGGCGTCCTGCTCCGAGGGATCCGCGACCCGGCCGGACCACAGCGTATTGTCGATCAGGACGATGCCGCCAGGGCGCAGCAAGGCCAGGCAGTGTTCGAAATAGGCGGAATAGGCGGTCTTGTCCGCATCGATGAAGGCCAGGTCAAAGCTTCCTTCAGCGCCTTGGGCCCGCAGTTGGGTCAGCGTTTCCAGTGCGGGGCGCAGTTCCAGGCGAACGCGCCCGGCAACCCCTGCCTGTTCCCAATAGTCCCGCGCGATATCGGTCCATTCACGGCTCACGTCACAGGTGACCACCTCACCGTCGGCGGGAAGCGCCAGGGCGATCACCAGCGAACTGTAGCCCGTGAAGGTACCGATCTCGAGGAACCGCCGGGCCCCGATCGCACCTGCCAGCCAGGCCATGAACTGCCCCTGCTCCGGTGCGATCTGGAAGCGGACCTCGGGCAGACGGGCCGTGTGGTCGCGCAGCGCCGCGAGAACCGGATGCTCCCGCAACGACACCTGCAGCAGGTACCGGTAAAGAGGGTCGTCCAGACCGATCGAACGATTCGACATCAGCCACTCCAATGACGTGATCCTGGATGGAAGGGTAGCAACTGCCCCCCGAAAGGAGAAAAAAACCGGAATGACCCGACCAGCCGAATTGCGATCCGGTTGCCCTTTGGTCGTTCGTGAACACGTCAATACTGCGCGGGCGCCTGGTGCTCGCTGTGATGGCCAAACATCTCCGCCGCCAGCCCCGCCACATCGGCGGCCGCGGCCGGCACGAACACGTAGAAGCGCCAGAGGCCGGAATAGCGGGCCTCGATGGCCTGAATCTCGGCGAAGGCGACGCTCTGCGGGTCGTTCAGACGGCGCAGTCCGGACGCGGTCTCCACCCAGGCGCCCGCCTCCTTCATCACGCTCAGGGCCGGACAGTAGACGATGACCTCCTCCGGCGGAAGCCCCAGACCCGCGGCCAGATCGGCCTCCGCGCGGGCGCGCTCAGCGCGCGACTCGTGATAGCGCCGAACGAGCGCTGCACGGTCCTCGGGCCCGACGCTGCCCGCGGAGACCACGTAGCCCCGCTTCAGCAGATCCCGCCGGCGCAGGCGCCCGGCCAGCCGCGCGGCAGCGGCGGGGGCGGCGTGCTCCAGGCGATCGAGCAGGGTCCAGTCGTTGAGGGAGAGTAGGTCCTGCTCGGCCAGGGCGCCGGCGTCGAGCGCAATCTCGACAGCCTTCGAGATCATCGCACCGGCCACGACCTTGGTGTGGTGGTAATACACGCGCTCGGTCAGGAAGTAACGCATGCGCAACAGCTGGATGACCTCCGAGCGGGCGTCGGGCCGATCCATGCCGTGCTTCACCATGCGGAGCGCCAGATGGTCGTCCGCGACCGAGAAATACCGGAATATCCGGTCGTCGTACTCCTGCGCCAGTCCGGTGAAATAACTGTCCCGGCGCAGGTAGTCGAGCAGGTCGGCATCCAGGGTGCTGGCGATCACCTCCGACGCCCAGGCCGGCAGGTCGTTGGCTGCAACCCCCAACAGTCCGGCGACCGGGCTGGCGATCTCCAGCCGCTCCAGTGCCTCGCCGAGTTCACCGTCGAGCATGCGGACCAGCCGCGTTCCCTTGTCGTGACGCGGGAACAGACGGCGCTCGTCCTCGAGGGTGTGACCGAAGGGCACGTGGGTGACGTCGTGCAGCAGCGCTCCGACGCCAATCCATTCCTCCAGTTCGGCCGACACCGGCGTGCCGCCCCTGCGCAGTCCTTCGATCATGCGGTGCGCCAGCGTGCAGGCCCCGAGAGAATGATCGAAGCGGGTATGCAGCGCACCCGGATAGACGTAATTCGCGGTGCCCAGTTGCTTGATCCCGCGCAGCCGCTGGACCGCCGGAAGATCGAGCACCGCCGCCTCCAGTCGTCCCAGTTCGATATCACCGTGGACCGGGTCGCGGATCACCATGGTCGATCCTCCGCATCGTTCCGAAACCGGGGACCCTTCCGGAAGAACTCGTGTCCTGTACGCCGCTTCATCGCTGCATATTGACCTGCCACCGCCGCGGAAGGAAGGAGATTCTGCTGCGCGCCAGGCGGCCCGTGCCTGCGTGCAGCGCTCGAATGGCTCCACCCGGTGGCCGGGTCCTGGACGTGAACCGTCGGACCTGGCCCGCCCCCCCCGCTTGACAGCAACGGGCGGATATTCGAAGGCATGCCCACCCGGATTCGCCTGATCAGACGCATACGACACAACTCGGACATACTTCTGCAACATTAGCCGTGTCTAATACACCGTACTGAAAACATTTACCGGGAGACCCCCGGAAGGAGCAACCATCATGATGAGCAAGAACATTCTGAAAGCCCTCGCCTTCGTTGCCGCGCTGTCAGCAGTCGGCAGCCTGCAGGCCACGGAAGTCACCAATCCGGCCAAGACGGGCCTGGATGCCTGTCTGAACGGCGATGTGTCGGCCTCCGGCCGCTTCCCCACGCAGGCGATGGAAGACCAGTACAACGCCTACGTGGCCTGGGTCGAGGAGAACAACCTGGACGTGACGCATGCGATCAATCCGAGCATCGAAGCGACTTCCGCGCTGGAGCCCGCCGGCAATGGCAATATCTCGGCGAGCGGTCGATTCCCGACGCAGGCGATGGAAGACCAGTACAACGCCTACGTCGCCTGGGTCCAGAACACGGGCCTGACCAAGGCTGAAGCCTTCGACAGCCTCATCAACAACTGAGTGGAAGGCATCCGCTAGATCGGCCCCGGGGCGCGCAACGCGAGAGGCGCACCCCGGGGCATTGCAAAGGAAGCGCATATTGCCCCGGCTAACCCCGGGGCCTTTTTTTGGTTTTCGCAGGCGGAAATCCGGCACGGCCTTGCCTGGCCGGAACAAAAAAAGGGAACCCGGTCGCAACCGCAGGTTCCCGTTCTCATGACCATTTTTGGTGGGCGGTACTGGGATCGAACCAGTGGCCCCTGCCGTGTGAAGGC
>NZ_REBW01000255.1 GCF_007692535.1 Thioalkalivibrio sp.
GTGGGAGCGCGCCTTGCGCGCGAAGGGGTCCTCTGCGGAGCTTCCGTGATGATCAGGTATGCGCATGGAGGGTTTTTCCCCATGTCAGCGGATTTCGGATGCTGCTAAAATACCTGTTGTGACGAAATCATTTCAGGCTTTGGTGAACGAATTTCGGGTGCGCAAGGAAAAGGTTTGTTTCTGGAACATGGCTGTGCGTTGGCATGTCTGAAACTTCAAGTTGCACATGCAGTGTTTTACTAGCGTCAAAGGAAGAGTCTGCATGACACACCGATCGAACGTTTACGTATAGGGAGAACAGCTAAAGGGAGAACATCATGAAGAGAGCGCAAGAAGTTCTGTATCCTGAACATCCCGACAAGGTCGAACCCAAACAGACCCTTGACACCGGGACTCCGCCCATCCGCTCGATCTCTGCTCCGGGCGATCTGGGGCAGTGGCTTTCAAAGGGGTGGCAGGACCTGAGGAGAGTGCCGTCGGTACTGCTGCACGGTCTCGTTGTGGCGGCTGTCGGGGCAGTCATTCTTTTTCTGAGCTGGGAACAGCCGATCGTCAGCCTGATATTCATCTCCGGCTTCCTGCTGGTGGGTCCGATCCTCGCGGTGGGAGTGAATGAGATGGCGCGGAGGTTGGAGCAGGGAGGGCCAATCCGCTTCAGTACCGGTCTCAGCGCGATCCGCGAGTTGGGTTGGGCGGTTTGGCTCTATGCCGCGATCCTGATCATCATGTTTGCCCTGTGGGCCGGTATCATCTGGCGCTGGATCGGTGTCCTGACGATGGGCGAGCTCGGCACGGCGGCAAGCATGGGTGAAGTGTTCGGTGCGATGCTGGCGAGTCCACAGGGAATCGTGGCATTGCTGGGCGTGATTGTCGCAGGAGTGGCTTTCGCGCTGGCGGTCTTCGCCATCGGTCTCGTGACGCTGCCGGCGATGCTGGATCGTCAGCGGGGGTTGGTGGACGCAGTGGCCATCAGCCTGAAGGCGCTGAAGACCAACCTGGGTCCCCTGTTGCTGTGGGGCCTGCTGATCACCGCCCTGTTCGCGGTGTCGGTGGCAACCGCCTTCATTGCGTTGATCGTCATCTTCCCCTGGCTCGGCCTCTCCATGTGGCATGGCTATCGGGGCCTGGTGGGTTCAAGCGATCGGCCTTCGACCGCCAAGCCGCATCCCACGCACGGCTGATGCAGCAGGGTTGATGCAGCAGGCTTGCGCGCAATCACTGTGCGGTTCTGGACGGCATGACGAGCGGGAGCCGGTGCTGCTCGTGGCACCGGCTTCCGCTGTTCAGGGATGCATTTCAACATGCCTTGCCGCGGTGGGCTGCAAGGCTCGCGACAGAAGGGAAGGCAGGCCAGGGCGCACTGGCCTATTCCAGCGCTTCGAATGACTCGGGCAGTACTTGGCCGCCATCCACGATCAGAGTCTGGCCCGTGATGTAACGAGCCTCGGGTGAGGCCAGAAAGCACACGGCATGCGCGATGTCCTGAGGTTCGCACAAGTTCCGGGTGGGAATGGACGCCGCCATCTGGCGGAGATAGTCATCGCCCTGTTTTTCCAGTCCTTCGGTCAGCACGTTGCCCGGCATGACCGCATTGATGGTGATGCCGTCAGACGCGCACTCGAGTGCCGCAGAGCGCATGAAGCCCAGTTGACCGGCCTTGCTGGCGCCGTAATGCGCCCAGCCCGGGAAGCCGGTAATCGGCCCCGTGATCGAGGAGGTGAGCACGATCCGCCCGTAGCCCCGCTCCCGCATGCCCGGCAGGACTGCCTGCGTCATGAAGAATGCACCCCGAAGATTGATCCCGATCATCTCTTCCCAGTCTTCCTCGCTCATCGTGTCCAAGGCAGCCTGAGGAAAGATCCCGGCGTTGGAGCAGAGGATGTCTATTCTCTGGTGGCGATCCTGTACTGCCTTCACCGCTTGCTGGCAGGACGATTTCGAACTGACGTCCAAAACCTCGAACTCCGCGCCGAGTTCTTCTGCAGCCGCTCGTCCACCGGCCTCGTCGACGTCTGTGATGACTGCAGTCGCACCGGCTTCGATCACGGTTTTTGCAATGGCCCTGCCGATGCCATTGGCACCCCCGGTAATGATGGCGACCTGGTTCGTTAATGCAAACATGAGAATCTCCTCTTGGTCCGTCCTGTTCGTGCTTTATCCAGCCGATGCCGATCCATCATGGAAATGGGTCTGCATCGGCCGATTTTCTGGTCACATCGCCGGCCTCTGCTCGACGGTCGATCGATGATGCATGTGACGCAAAAGCGTGGTGCCTCTGTTCGAGTATTGTCAATGCGTATGATTGCGCCTGTCTGACGTCTTCGGGGACCACCTATTTGGCGTTGGCTGCGTCGGTTCGGTATTGCTGTTCATCAGTAATCCGCCTTGCGAAAGAATTGTTATCCGGAGCTCCCATGAACGAGAAAAACCATCAGGGACAGAAGCACGAAGATCGATCCGATGTGAGCGGTCATCAGCAAAACCGAGAGGACAAGAGTTCAGCAGGGCACGCGAATCATGACCAACACGAGGGCCACAGCCCGGCGATGTTCCGGGACCGGTTCTGGTTCGCGCTGATGCTCACACTCCCGGTCATGTTCTGGTCCGAACACATCCAGAACCTGCTGGGCTATCAGGCACCGGAGTTCCCGGGATCGTCCTGGATTCCGCCGGTATTGGCCACGGTCGTCTTCCTGTATGGCGGGCTGGTCTTCCTCAAGGGCGCATGGCACGAATTGCGGGCGGGGCTGCCGGGGATGATGACGCTGATTGCCATGGCCATCACGGTGGCTTTCGCTTTCTCCTGGGTGGTTCGGTTGGGGTTGCTTGATGCCGCCGAGTTGTGGTGGGAGTCGAGCAGCCTGATCACGATCATGCTGCTCGGACACTGGATTGAGATGCGTTCGATCTCGCAAGCGCAGGGCGCACTCCAGGAACTGGCGAAACTCCTGCCGGATACGGCCGCCCGACTGACTGACGAGGGCGAGGAGAAGGTTCCGGTCACCGAGTTAAGCAAGGACGACATCATTCTGATCCGCCCGGGCGAGAGTGTGCCGGCGGACGGGGTCGTCCAGAAGGGGGAAAGCGCGCTTGACGAGGGCATGATCACCGGCGAGTCCAAGCCCGTGAAGAAGTCCGAGGGCGACGAGGTGATGGCGGCGACTGTCAACGGCGAGGGATCACTCCACGTGAAGGTCACGGGCACCGGGGAGAACACCAAGCTGTCCGGAATCATGAAGCTGGTCAGCGACGCCCAGAAGTCGAAGTCGAGGTCACAGCACCTGGCGGACCGCGCGGCACGATTGCTGACCGGGGTGGCGGTTGCGGCGGGGGTCCTGACCCTGGTCGTATGGCAGTTTCTGGGCGCATCGATCGACTTCTCCGTGGTTCGGGTCGTGACCGTGCTGGTCATAGCCTGCCCTCACGCGCTCGGTCTTGCCGTCCCGCTGGTCGTAGCGATCTCCACCACGCTCGGGGCGAAGAACGGGCTGCTTGTTCGCGACCGGCGTGGCCTGGAGAGAGCCCGTCTCATGGACACGGTGATCTTCGACAAGACCGGAACACTGACGCTGGGAGAGTTTCGGGTCGTTGAGATTGCGGTCGTGGAAGGGGAGTCGGAGGACGAAATGCTTCGCGTTGCCGCGGGGGTGGAATCGGACTCCGAGCATCCGATTGCCCGCGGGATTCTGAAATCGGCCGAAGAAAGGCAGATCGAGATTCCCTCGGCGGAGCGGTTCCGGGCCATTGCGGGGAAGGGCATCGCAGCCTCGGTCGATGGCACCGCGTACTTGATGGGCGGGTCAGCGCTGCTGAAGGCGGAGGACGCGACGGTTTCGGAGCCACTCGAAAAGACCGCTGAAACAGCGGCGGGTCGCGGACAGGCGGCCGTCTACCTGTTGCGGGAGGGCAGGGCGCTGGCGGTCTTCGCGGTCGCCGATCAGATCCGCGACGAGAGCCGGGAAGCGGTTCGCGCCTTGCACGAACGCGGCATCCAACTGGCGATGCTCACGGGCGACGCCCAGGCGGTCGCGGACGCCGTGGCGACGGAGCTGGGGATCGATACGGTCTTCGCCGAGGTTTTGCCCGAGGACAAGGCCTCGAAAGTCCGTGAACTGCAGAAGCAGGGGAGAAAGGTCGCGATGGTGGGGGACGGAGTCAATGACGCCCCTGCTCTCGCGACTGCCGACATCGGGATCGCGATTGGCGCTGGCACCGATGTCGCGGTGGAGGCGGGAGACATCGTGCTGGTGCGTTCCGATCCGCGGGATATCCCCAGGATCGTGGCGCTATCGCAGGCCACACACCGAAAGATGCTCCAGAATCTCTGGCTGGCAGCCGGTTACAACATCGTCGCCATTCCCTTGGCGGCAGGCGTGCTCTTCGCGTGGGGCATTCTCCTCAGCCCCGCGGTGGGCGCGGTCCTGATGTCCGCCAGCACCGTAGTCGTGGCGATCAACGCCCAGTTGTTGCGGCGGGTGCAGCTATGACCCTGTCCTGGCAGCCAAGTGCTGTGAGGTGGAGCCTGGAGAAGGCGCCGCGGGATTCCCACCATGCCGGATTTCAAGGCCCTGTGCCTTGATCTCCGGCTGCGTGGCTACTAGTTTCGATGAAGCGAATCTGCTTTTCCTCGAGGAGGATGAAGTCATGACTGTTCCCGAAAATCCTTATCCCCGCGTCACCGTCGATACCGCCGCGCACAAGGTGGAAGATGCCGATGCCTGGTACATGATCGGGCTCTCCGGAATTCCGAGTGCCGAGAACCAGGGCCACACCTCCAATGCCGGATTCGTGACTACCGGCGAGGGGGTGGTGGTGTACGACGCCCTTGGAACGCCCGCGCTCGGCTTCGAACTGATCCGGCGGATACGCGAAGTCACGGAGGAGCCCATCCGCTACGTGATCGCGGGGCACTACCATGCCGATCATATCTATGGCCTGCAGGCCTTCGCCGATCATACCGATGCCCGGATCATCGGCCAGAGCCGCGCGCAGGGTTATCTGGACAGTGACACGGCCCGCCAAAGGCTGCAGCAGCGCCGGGATGTTTTGTTTCCCTGGGTGGACGAAAGCACCCGTGTCGTCCATCCCGATGAGTTCTTTGACGACGAGTACCGCTTCGAACTGGGTGACAAGACCTTCCGCCTGCTCCACGCAGGGCCCGCCCATTCGCCCGATGACGTGCTGATGGTGGTCGAAGAGAGCCGCGTGGTGTTCGCCGGTGACATCGTGTTCGATGGACGCCTGCCATTCCTCGGTGACGACGAGGTCAACACCGCAAACTGGATCGACCGCCTCGATCGTGTTCAGGAGATGAGCCCGTCGTTCCTGATCCCCGGGCATGGTCCGGCAACATCCGAGGCGGCTCGTGCGGTGAGCTTCACCCGTGGATATCTGCAGGATCTGCGCGAGCATATGGGCGAGGCGGTCGAGGAATTTCTGTCGTTCGAAGAGGCCTATGCCCGGGCGGACTGGTCAAAGTACGAGGACATGCCGGCCTTTGTAGAGACGCACCGTCGCAACGCCAATGCCGTGTTCCTGGAGATGGAGGCTGCGATGTTCTAGTCGTATTCCCCGTGGGAGGTTCCGGCCGCGGATGCGGATCCTGCGGCTCAGTTGCCTCCCACCAGGTCACGGTACCCGTGCCACATCGCGAGCCCGAGCCACGGGAAAATCACGATCAGTGCGACGAAGGCCGTGAGCACCGAGAACAGGAACAGCGCCGTGATCAGCACTGCCCAGAACAACAGCGGTACGGGGTTGCGCTTGAAGGCCTTCAGGCTGACGGCCACTGCATCGACGAGGCCCGAACGCTGATCCAGCATCGCTGGCACGGTGATCACGCTCATCGCGAACGCCACAAGAGCGAACGCGGCGCCGATGACGAGCACACCGGCCAGTGACACGATGCCTGCCGGGCTGGCAAGCATCGCGCTGAGCAATTCACCGATGTGCGCAGGCAGCCCCAGCTGCCCGACATTCAACACGGCAATCCATAGCCAGGTATAGGCGGTCCAGACCGCAAAGATGCCCAAGAGTATCGCGGCAAAGAACCACAGGGGTGCGCCGATTTCCGCAATGGCACCCAAGCCGGCCGCAGAATTCGTGGGCTTTCCCGCTTCCAGGTTCCTCGCCGTCGCATTCAGACTGACTGCCAGCGCCGGCCCGATGAGCAGAAACCCGATGATCAGGGCCAGGCTGAACCAGGGCTGCGCCCAGGTCGCCCAGACCAGGGCCAGGCCGGCAACGCTGAATACGAGCCCGTGAAGCAGAGTGGACGGTGCGCGCAGAAGATCCCGCCAACCCTGACGAAGCCATCGCAGGGGCTGCCCGAACGAAATGGACTGGATACTGGGTGTGCCATCCTCCAGCGTCCTCTCGGGCCGGATTTCCCCGGGGTCTTCAGGATACCGACGCTTGATCAGGTCGACCACGATGACACCTCCTTGCGTTGGTTGTCGCTTGTATGTCGGGCGACAG